>NZ_JAHBCZ010000066.1:0-231999 GCF_019956035.1 Pseudomonas sp. A-RE-22 | reverse complement strand
CCCAACAACCGATACCCCACCCCCGCCTCGGTCACAATGAACCGCGGTCGGGTCGGGTCGTCGGCCAGTTTCTGGCGCAGGTGGCCGACCACGATCCGCAGGTAGTGACTGTCTTCGGTGTGGGTCGGGCCCCAGATGTCCTTGAGCAGTTGCTGCTGGGTAATGACCCGACCCGGGTGCCGCGCCAGCTGCGCCAGCACGGCGTACTCCTTGCGAGTCAGGGCCACTTCGGTGTCGTCCAGCAGCACCCGTCGATACGCCAGGTCCACCGTCAGCGGGCCGAACTTCAGCGCGGCTTCCTGAGGCTCGCCTGCCGGGGCCTGGCGCAACAAGGCGCGAACGCGGGCGAGAAATTCCTGGATGCCGAATGGCTTGGTCACATAATCGTTGGCACCGTTGTCCAGCGCCTCGACCTTCTGCGCTTCGCTGGCCCTCACCGAGAGCACCAGCACCGGCACCGTCGACCATTGGCGAAACTCGCGCAACACCTGCTGGCCGTCCATGTCCGGCAAGCCCAGGTCGAGCACCAGCAGATCGGGTTTGTTCAGCGCCGCTTGGGCAAGCCCTTCAGCGCCAGTGCCGGCTTCCAGCACCTTGTAGCCTTGGGAACTCAGGCTGATGCGCAGGAATTTGCGGATCTGCGGCTCGTCATCGATGACCAAAAGGGTCGCGGTCTGGCTCATGGGGTTCGTTCGTTGCACTCAGGTGGAAAGGCAAGCAGGTGGGACGAGAGTAACCCAGCGCCGCTCAAGCTTCATCGTCCATGCCCGGTTGTGCCTGCAAGGGTAGGTGCAACGTGATGCAGGTGCCGCGTCCGTCGAGACCATCGGCCACGCTGATTCGCCCGCCATGGGCACCGACCATGCCCTGGCAGATGGCCAATCCCAACCCCGTGCCCTGCCCGCCCCGATCGCCGCGCGCGGCGGTGTAGAACATGTCGAAGATTTTCTCCCGTTCTTCTTGAGGGATTCCTGGGCCTTCATCGGCGACGGCAAAAAACACTTCGCCGTCCGTCGTACCTGCGCTCAGCAGCAGCCGCCCGCGGAGCGGAGAAAAACGTGCGGCGTTTTCCAGCACGTTCACCAAGGCCTGCTCGATCAGCGCCGCATGGACATACAGCAAAGGCAGGTCAGCAGGCACCTCGACGCCGACCGCCAGCGGCGCCAACACCGCCCGCAAGCGGTTCAGTGCGCTGCCGACGATATCGGCCGGCGACACCCAGTCCCGCGCCAGCTTCAGGGCGCCGTGGCCAAGACGGGTCATGTCCAGCAGGTTCTGGATGTAGCGATCCAGCCGCTCGGCCTCATCGCGAGTGCCTTCGAGCAGTTCGCGACGATCGGCCAGTGGGATCGCCTCCCCCAGCGCCAGCAGGCTGTCGATGCTGCCGCGCATGGACGTCAGCGGCGTGCGCAAGTCATGGGACACCGAAGCCAGCAAGGCGCTGCGCAGTTGCTCGGTTTCACCGTGCAGGCGCGCCGCTTCCAGGTCCTGGGCCAGTTGCGCCCGCGCCAACGCCTGGGCCAATGGTTGGCTGAGGGCCGCCAGTAAACGCCGACGCTGGCCGCTCAACGGCTTGCCTTCGTTCGGGCACACACCCAGCAATCCCAGTGGCCCGCCTTCCGCCGACAGCGGCCACCACCACCAGCGTCCGGATGGCAACGTCCCGGTGCCGGCACCGGCGGGCTGGTCGTGCTGCCAGGCCCAGTCGGCCGCCGCACGTTCGGCCTCGGTGAATGTCAACGGCTCGCCGGTCTCGACCTTCCAATCGCTCTGGCCGTCGCGATTGAGCAGGCAAAGCTGCAAGTCGTGCAGGCCGTTGAGGTGCTGCGCGGCGGCGCTGATCACCGCCTGGCGGTCGGTGGCGGCAGTGAGTTTGCGCGACAGGTCGAGCAGTTCGCCGGTTTCCTGCTGGGTGTCGCGCAGGGCCTGCAACTGGCGACGCTGGCGAGCGGCAAGGTTGCCGGTCAGGGCGGCCATGAGCAGGAAAAACACCAGGGTCAGCACGTCTTCTTCGCGCTGGATGGTGAAGGAAAAATTCGGCGGGATGAACAGGAAGTCATAGGCCAGGAACGACAGCGCCGCGCAGGCCAGCGCCGGGCCAAGGCTGCTGCGTACCGCCACCAGCAACACCGCCATCAGGAACACCAGGGAGATATTGGGCAGCGCCAGCCATCCCGAGATCCCCCAGGCCAATGCGCTGGCCGCCACGGTCGCCGTCAGCGCCAGCACGTAGTCGAACCCGGTCTGGACCGCGCTCGAACGCATTTGGGCGGGACGGGGCTGTTCATCGCTGTCCAGCACGTTGATTTCCAGTCCCCGGGCATCGCGCAACAAGCGTGAAGCCAAGCCACCGCCGAACAACCGTCGCCGCAAACGCGGCCGGGACTGGCCCACCAGCAGTAGCGTGGCGCGACGTTCGGTGGCGTGCTGGATCAAGGTCTTGGCGACTTCGCCGGCCCGCAACAGCACGACTTCGCCGCCGAGACGTTCAGCCAGCTGCTGGGCATTTTGCAGGTACTGTCGCGATGACTCGTCGTGCGCGACGCCGCTGTCTACGTGGACCAGGCTCCACGGCAGATGCCGGCGCTGGGCGACGCGGCTGGCGTGACGCACCAGACGTTCGGCCTGCACGTCGGCGCCCACCCCCACCAGCAATCGTCCGCGCACCGCCGGCGCGGCCTGGCCCAGTTGCCGATAACCCTGGGCCAGGTCGTTGTCCACCTGGGCGGCGGCGGTCTGCATGGCCAGTTCACGCAGCGCGGTCAGGTTGGTCTGGGTGAAAAACGCATCGATCGCCGCTCGCGCCTGCTCCGGCACATAGACCTTGCCATCACGCAGGCGCTCCAGCAGCTCGCGTGATGGCAGGTCGATCAACAGCAGTTCATCGGCTTCCTGCAAGACCCAGTCCGGCAGCGTCTCGCGCACCTGCACACCGGTGATGCCGCGCACCTGGTCGTTGAGGCTTTCCAGGTGCTGGACATTGACGGTGGTGTAGACATCGATGCCTGCGGCGAGCAGTTCCTGAATGTCTTGCCAGCGTTTGGCATGACGACTGCCGGGGGCGTTGCTGTGGGCCAGTTCGTCCACCAGCACCAAGGCCGGGCGGGCCACGAGCAGGCCGTCGAGGTCCATTTCTTCGAGCATGACGCCGCGATATTCCGAACGCACCAACGGTTGCTGTACCAGGCCGCCGAGCAGTGCTTCGGTTTCGGCACGACCGTGGGTTTCCACCACTCCGGCGACGACTTTCACGCCTTGACGCAGTTGGGTGTGGGCCGCTTGCAGCATGGCGTAGGTCTTGCCGACACCGGGCGCCGCACCCAGGAAGACCTTGAGCCGGCCACGGTCGTTGCGGGGCAGATTGGCTAACAGTGCGTCGGCGCGGCCGGAGTCGCTCATGGCGTGGAAATCTCTTTCAAATATTGATCAAACACCCTGTGGGGAGTCGGACCTGTGGGAGCAAAGCTCATGGGAAGTGGACCTGTGGGAGCAAAGCTTGCTCGCGATCAAGGCGACACTGTTCAACGGATGGACCGCTATCGTTCATCGCGAGCAAGCTTTGCCCCCACAGGCTTTGCTACAGCGGGCTTTTACTGCAGCAAGCTTTGCTCCCACAGGCGCCACTCCCACGGGTTTCACAGTTTTTCCAGGGCCAGGTTCAGCGCCAGCACATTCACCACTGGCGGGCCCACCAAGGATTGCTCAGTGTTGTCGTCGAGCAGTTGCTGCAAGGTCGAGGCCGGCAGGTTGCGCGCGGCGGCGACACGCGCCAGTTGATAGGCAATCGCCGCCGGAGGCAAGTGCGGATCCAGCCCACTGGCGGAAGTGGTCAGCAATGCCAGCGGCACCGGGCCCTGGCCGGGCACCTGGAGTTTTTGGGCGTCTTCGATTACCCGCGAGGCCAGGGCCGGATTGCTCGGGGAAAAGTTGCTGGCGCCGCTGGCGACCGTGGCGAAGGCACCAGCCGATGGCCGTGGATGAAACCAGGCATCGCCGGTGAAATCCTGGGCGATCAGCGTCGAGCCACGAACCTTGCCGGCCGCATCGACGATCAGGCTGCCATTGGCCTGGGCGGGAAAGGCGACTTGCGCCACGCCAGTGACCACCAGTGGGTACGCGACACCGGTGATCAGGGTCATCAGTAGTAACAGGCTCAAGGCCGGGCGAATCAGAGTGGACATTTCAAAATCCTCGAATTGAAGTAAATCCAGTGTTCAAAGCCTGTGGGAGTCACCTTGTGGGAGCAAAGCTTGCTCCCACAAGAAACGGCGAACTCAAACCAGCTTCAACGCCGTCAGCAACATATCGATCGCCTTGATCCCCACGAACGGCACCGCGATCCCACCCAGGCCATAGATCAACAGATTGCGTCGCAACAGCGCCGCAGCACTTGCCGCTTGCACTCGTACACCGCGCAGGGCCAGGGGGATCAGTACGACGATGATCAAGGCGTTGAATACGATGGCCGACAGGATCGCGCTCTGCGGACTACTCAGGTGCATGATGTTCAACACTCCGAGCTGTGGATAAATCGAAGCGAACAGCGCCGGCAGGATCGCGAAGTACTTGGCGATGTCGTTGGCGATGGAAAAGGTGGTCAGTGCACCACGGGTCACCAGCAGTTCCTTGCCGATCTGCACCACATCGAGCAATTTGGTCGGGTCGCTGTCGAGGTCGACCATGTTGGCCGCCTCCCGCGCGGCCTGGGTGCCGTCGTTCATCGCCATGCCGACATCGGCCTGGGCCAGGGCCGGGGCGTCGTTGGCACCGTCGCCGCACATGGCCACCAGCCGACCGTCATTTTGCTCATGACGGATACGCGCCAGTTTTTTCTCCGGCGTGGCCTCTGCCAGCACGTCATCGACACCGGCCTCGGCGGCAATCGCCGCGGCGGTCAACGGGTTGTCGCCGGTGACCATCACCGTGCGGATCCCCAGCTTGCGCAGCTCGGCAAAGCGCTCGCGAATGCCCGGCTTGACCACGTCCTTGAGATGGATGGCCCCCAGCAACCGGCCGTCCATGCAAACCAGCAGCGGTGTGCCGCCACTCTGGGCGATCTTGTCGACCTCCCGCGCCAATGCCTGCGGCAACTCATTGCGTGCAAGGCCGATGAAATCCAGCAACGAGTCCACGGCGCCCTTGCGGTAGATGCGGCCCCGATAGTCGACCCCGGACAAACGGGTTTCAGCACTGAACGGCACGGCCGCCAGCGCTTCGACGCCAGGCTCAGACTGTGGATGCAAACCTCGCAGGTACTCGACGATGGACTTACCCTCGGCGGTGTCGTCAGCCAACGAGGCGAACAGCGCGCCTTCGGCCAGTTCCTTGGCACTCACACCAGGGGCGGTATAGACCGCTGTACAACGACGATTGCCAAAGGTGATGGTGCCGGTCTTGTCCAGCATCAGCACATGCACGTCCCCCGCCGCCTCGACCGCACGGCCGGATTTGGCGATCACGTTCAGGCGCACCAACCGGTCCATCCCGGCGATGCCGATGGCCGACAGCAGCCCGCCGATGGTGGTGGGAATCAAGGTGACCAGCAGCGCTACCAGAAACACCAGCGGCAGGTTGGCGTTGGCGAAATGGGCGAACGGTTGCAGCGTCACCACCACCAACAGGAAGATCAGCGTCAGGCCGATCAACAGGATATCCAGCGCCACCTCGTTCGGCGTTTTCTGGCGCTTGGCGCCTTCGACCAGGGCGATCATGCGGTCCAGTGTGGACTCACCGGGATTGCTGGTAATGCGCACCAGCAGCCAGTCGGAGACCAGCCGCGTATTGCCGGTGACGGCCGAGCGATCGCCGCCGGACTCGCGGATGACCGGTGCCGATTCGCCGGTGATCGCCGCCTCGTTGACCGCGGCGATGCCTTCGATCACTTCACCGTCGCCGGGGATCATGTCGCCGGCCTCGACGCGCACCACATCACCTTTGCGCAGACGGGTGGCAGGGATGATTTCAAAACCGCTGTCGGTCTGGCGACGTGCGTTGAGGCCCTCGCTGCCGGCCTTGAGGCTGTCAGCGCGGGCCTTGCCACGACCTTCGGCCAACGCTTCGGCGAAGTTGGCGAACAGCACGGTAAACCACAGCCACAGCGCAATTTGCGCAGCGACAAAGGTCGGCACGGCGTTGTCGGGAATGAAGCACAACACGGTGGTGAGGATCGCGGTCAGCTCTACCACCAGCATCACCGGGGCGCGGTGCAATTGACGCGGGTCGAGCTTGACGAAAGCTTGCACCAGCGCTGGCCGCCACAGGGCCGAGATTGCGGTTTTCGGTTGCTCCGGCGCCTTGGCGACGACGGTTTTGCTCATCGGCATATTCATTTTCATATCCCTCAGAAGCCCAGGCTCAAGTGTTCAGCAATCGGCCCCAGGGCCAGGGTCGGCAGGAAGGTCAAGCCGCCCACCAGCAGGATGGTCACGGTCAACAAGGTCACGAACAACGGGCCGTGGGTGGGGAAGCTGTTCTGGCCAATCGGCGCGGTCTTCTTCAAGGCCAGGCTGCCGGCCAACGCCAGCACTGGCAGGATGTAGCCGAATCGGCCGATCAACATGCCCAGGCCCAGCATCAGGTTGTGGAAAGCTGTGTTGGCGCCGAACCCGGCAAATGCCGAACCGTTGTTCGCTCCCGCCGAGGTGTAGGCGTACAACAACTGGCTGAAACCGTGGGCACCCGGGTTGCTCACCGCTGCGGCCGGGCCGGGCAGACTTGCGGCGACGGCACCCAGCACCAGCACGCTGACAGGCATCACCAGCAGGGTTGCCACCAACAGTTGCACTTCCCGAGCGCCCAGCTTCTTGCCCAGGTATTCCGGGGTGCGACCGATCATCAAGCCGGCCAGGAACACTGCGATCAGCACGTTCAACAGCATCCCGTAGAGCCCGGCCCCGACGCCGCCGAAGATCACTTCACCGACCATCATGTTCACCAGCGCAACCATACCGCTGAGCGGATTGAGGCTGTCATGCATGCCGTTGACCGAGCCGTTGGACGCTGCCGTGGTGGTCACCGACCACAGCACCGTGGCGGTGGTGCCAAAGCGTGCTTCCTTGCCTTCCAGCGGCGCGGTTTGCTCGACGGCTGGATTGTCCAAGGCAGGGTTGGGCTGGTATTCGGCCCACAGCGACGTGGCACCGCCGATCAGGAACAGGGCAAGCATGCAGGCGATGATTGCCCGGCTCTGGCGCAGGTCCTTGACGTAATGGCCGAAGGTGAACACCAGCGCGACGGGAATCAGGATGATCGAAGCGACTTCGAACAGGTTGCTCCAGGCAGTCGGGTTTTCGAACGGATGCGCCGAGTTGACGCCGAAGAAACCGCCACCGTTGGTGCCCAGCTGCTTGATCGCGATCTGGCTGGCGGCCGGACCCAACGGGATGACCTGGTCAGCGCCCTGCAGCGTGACCCCGTGCACATAGTGCGCAAAGGTCTGCGGCACGCCCTGCCAGACCAGGAACAATGCCAGCAGCAGGCACAACGGCAACAGCCCGTAGAGAGTGGCCCGGGTCATGTCGACCCAGAAGTTACCCAACGTTGCGGCGGACTTGCGCCCGATGCCGCGACACAGTGCCACGAGCACGGCCAGGCCGGTGGCGGCGCTGACGAAGTTCTGCACGGTCAGGCCGACCATCTGGCTCAGGTAGCTTAGGGACGCTTCACCGCTGTAGGACTGCCAGTTGGTGTTGGTCATGAAACTCACGGCCGTGTTGAAAGCCTGGGTCCACTCCATGCCGGGCAATTGTTCGGTATTGAGCGGCAGATATCCCTGCAGCAGGAGAATGGAGAACAGCAACACAAAACCCGCCAGGTTGAACGCGAGCAAGGCCAGGGTGTATTTCTGCCAGCTCTGCTCAGCGGTGGAATCGACACCGGCCAGGCGATAGCAACCGCGCTCCACCGGGCCGAGGATCGGCGAAAGCCAAGTGCGCTGGCCTTCCATCACCCGGTAGTAAAAACGCCCCAGAAACGGTGCCGGAATCAGCACCAGGGCGAAAAAGGCGAGGATCAGCCCATAGTCATAACCGTGCATAGCCGCTCCTAGTTCCGATCTGCGCGCAATAGCGCAACCAGCAGATAAATGAACAGCGCCCCTGCCAGCAGCAGCGACACCCCGTCCAGAACACTCATGGGATTTCTCCGTGGTACGGCGTCGTGCCGTGTGTGGAGTGATTGTCGGTAGGAAGGCTGTAAAGGAACGAGATCGAGAGCCGGGCTGGGGGGTAAAGAATCCGTAAAAAGTGTTGGCTGGGCAGGCCTCATCGCGAGCAAGCAGGCTCCCACAGGGAGTCTTCAGTGGACGCGAATTCTTTATTCACCACAGACCCATGTGGGAGCGAGCTTGCTCGCGATGAGGCCTGCCCTGGCACCAATGCTCTGAACTGGGGCACAAAACCAAGCCATCCGATAGCGAACATCCCCGATACGACACGATTTCACCCATTACGACCGCCCTCGCCACACTGGCACGTCCACTGCACTGCCCCTCCCCAGCGCTTTTGCTATGGATCGAGGGGAGCCACCGATGAACACACAACTCAAACCCACCCTGGGCACCCTGCATTTATGGGGTATTGCCGTCGGCCTGGTGATTTCCGGCGAGTATTTCGGCTGGAGCTACGGCTGGGGCGTGGCCGGGACAATGGGCTTTTTGGTGACGTCCTTCATGGTGGCGGCCATGTACACCTGCTTCATTTTCAGCTTCACCGAACTGACCACCGCCATTCCCCATGCCGGCGGACCGTTTGCCTACAGCCGTCGCGCCTTCGGCGAGAAAGGCGGGTTGATTGCCGGCCTGGCGACGCTGATCGAATTTGTCTTCGCCCCGCCGGCCATTGCCCTGGCCATCGGCGCCTACCTGAACGTGCAGTTCCCGGCCCTGGACCCTAAACACGCAGCGGTCGGTGCCTATATCGTGTTCATGGGTCTGAACATCCTCGGGGTCAAGCTGGCCGCGACGTTCGAGCTGATTGTCTGCGTCTTGGCGGTGGCCGAACTGCTGGTGTTCATGGGCGTCGTGGCCCCGGCGTTCAGTTTCAGCAATTTTGCCCTGAACGGCTGGGCTGGTTCCGATGTGTTCGGCGCACCGGCCATCGCCGGCATGTTTGCCGCGATTCCCTTCGCCATCTGGTTCTTCCTGGCCATCGAAGGCGCGGCCATGGCCGCCGAAGAAGCCAAGGACCCGAAACGCACGATTCCCAAGGCTTACATCAGCGGCATCCTGACCCTGGTGGTCCTGGCAATGGGCGTGATGTTCTTCGCCGGCGGCGTCGGCGACTGGCGCACCCTGTCGAACATCAACGATCCCCTGCCCCAAGCCATGAAAACCGTGGTTGGCGAAAGCTCCGGCTGGCTGCACATGCTGGTGTGGATCGGCCTGTTCGGCCTGGTGGCGAGTTTCCACGGCATCATCCTTGGCTACTCGCGCCAGTTCTTCGCCCTGGCCCGCGCCGGTTACCTGCCCGCATCCCTGGCCAAACTGTCACGCTTCCAGACGCCGCACCGGGCGATCATCGCCGGTGGGCTGATCGGCATCGCGGCGATCTACAGCGACGGCCTGATCAACCTCGGCGGCATGACCCTGACTGCAGCGATGATCACCATGGCCGTGTTCGGTGCCATCGTCATGTACATCATGAGCATGCTCAGCCTGTTCAAATTGCGTAAAACCGAACCCAACCTGGAACGTACTTTCCGCGCCCCGGGCTATCCGATCGTGCCGGGCATCGCCCTGGTGCTGGCAGTGGTGTGCCTGGTGGCGATGGCCTGGTTCAACGCGCTGATCGGGCTGATCTTCCTCGGCTTCATGGCGGTGGGTTTCGTCTACTTCATCCTCACCGCACAGCTGCGTGCGGACGCTCCCGCCGATGCGATGCTGACCGGGCTTTAAGGTGAAGCCTGCCGAACGGGCGTAGTATTGAACCACTGCGAGCAACCTTCGCTCATAAGTGGTAGGTGCGATGGATCGGCGAAATGTTCGTCCGTCCATCGCCCCCTCAAGGAGAGCCCTATGCCCTGGTATGCCTGGTTGATTCTGATTGTTGCAATCGGCTCGATCGTTGGTGGTCTGATGATGCTGCGCGACACCGCCAACAAGGTCGAGTTGACCGATGAGCAACGCAAGCGCGTTGCCGAGCGCAATGCGGAAATGGATGCTAAGGAGGCCAAGGATCGTTGAATCGCAACAGTCCTGGCTGCATGACGCTGTGTGGCGAGGAAGCATCCTCCCTCGCCACACAGCGTGCTATTTCTCCCAATCCGCCTTGGCGATGTGCAAGCCATGCAACCCCTTGTATGCTGCCCGCTCAGGCTGGCTCCAGCCCTCCAGCAATGAATCCTCCAAGCGATAGATCTCAACCCCCAGCGGGCGACAGACGCTAAGGGGATCCTGCGCATCCGGCCCCCACATCGCCAGCGACAAGTCACCACCCGGGCAGGTGGACAGGGCGCACAACAGATCAATCTCGGCAAAAAACTCCAGGTAATCGCCCTTCTGCGCCGGACAGGCCTTCATGAAGTACATGTCGTCATGATTGAGTCCGGTGCACTGGAAAATATTCAGAACGTCATGCACATCGAACTCCGTCAGGCCGTGGGGCAACACCGCACGGGTCAGGTTCGAGTGGCAGTGATGATGAAAATCCTCCCCGGTCAGCATTTTGTTCACATACGGATCACAGCGCGTACCCAACAGATCATGCAGTCGTCCACCATGCTCATCGATACCATAACCGGCCAGACTGTCATCGGTGATGGTCACCAAGGGCCGCAGGAATGGCAGGTTCGACCACAACCGGTCATGGATGCTGACGTGGGCGCCTTGAAGCTGGCGCGTGCGCGCCGCCCACAGGCGCTCCCGCGGATCGTGGGCGTTCCAGACGTTGAAGTCCCCTACCTGCGGGCCCACGGGTGTAGTGACACGAAACACGTGCCCAGCCGGCACATGCCAGGCGCGGCCAGTACGGATTGGCACTTCGAACTGCTCGATCAGCATGCGCTTGTCCTGCTGGGTGCGGATACGGTCGTAGAAGGATTTGTCCACCTGCAGGGCTGAACCTTTGCTGACCTGGTAGGCGGCTGGGTAGTCTTTGTACATGGCACGAATCCTTGATCAGTGGTGATGGGTGGGAGTCAGCAGTTGCAAAAGCAGTTGCTCGGAATCGTCCAGGTAAAGACTCATGGCTTCGTGGGCCGCAAGCTTGTCGCCCTTGGCCAGGCAATCGTGGACGTAGCGGTCACGGGCCAGCCACGGCGCCTGGAAACGCGCCTCATCGGGCGCGGAGCTAAATACCAGGCGCAGTTGCGCAACCACATTGGTGAAAAACTCATCAAGTAATGGACTGCGCATCAATCCGACGATGTGCTGATGGAACGCCAGTCCATGGGTACCGACCGAACGCCAGTCTTCAAGCTCCCGAGCCAAATCCGCCGCCTCGAGGGCTTCGAGCATCCGGTCGGATTGATACTCACGCAATGACTGGCTGCCCAAGATGGCTTGAAGCTCCAGGGTGCGACGGACCTTGAACAGATCTCGCACATCATCGGCACCTAACCTGCGGACCATCACCCCTTTGTTACGCACGTAACGGGTCAACCCTTCCTGGCCGAGGCGATGTAACGCTTCGCGGATGGTGTTGCGCGAGGCGTTGTAGGCTGAGACCAAGTTGTTCTCTACCAGCGCCATACCTGGCAGCAAGTGACCGCCGATGATGTCGGCGCGTAGCTCCAGGGTGATCTGATCCGCGAGGGATAGTGTATTGGTCATGGGAGGGAGGCCTTGGATTGTTGAACAATCGGTTGGCTATAGATAATCATTATTTATGCCAACGCCTGGAACGCTTCCAGAACTCGTCCAAAATTTGCATCCGCCGGACGGCAAAAAGGCCAGTCAATTTGACCGGCCTCCTTCAATCACAAACTCAATTCACTTCCAGCTTGTCACGGTTCCTGTCTAGAATCGCCTTGCCGATCCCCTTGACCTCCAGCAACTCCTCCACCGAAGAAAACGGCCCATTACTCTCCCGATACGCAACAATCGCTTCGGCCTTGCCCTTGCCGACTCCTGATAGCTCGCGCTGCAGTGTTGCCGCATCCGCCCCGTTTAAATCCACCCGGGCGCCCTGCGTTTTGGCTCGCTGCTCCACGGCCTGCGCCGTAGAGACCGATTCGGGCTTGACCGCTGGGGCGGCGATAGCAGCAATCGAGGCGCTGGTAAGAAGGGCAAAGATCAGAGAGTAGAAATAGCCTGTACGCATAAATGACGCTCCATGACATCGTTAAGAGAGAAGCAGCTTTTCCGAAGCCGCCTCTCAAACTTAGGCGATGATGTATCGCTGTCAAAAATATGTACGTTACAGCTTGTGTAATAATCAGGGTTCTAGGCGACGTTGCTGGTAGATCCAGTCGACGATCTCGCCGTCCGGCACGTAACCACTGACGGTATCGCGCAGAAGCTGGCGCACACGAGCGTAATCATCGTGCTCAATGGCGCAGAACAGATCATGCAATTTCAACTTCAACACATCCCAAGGCAGATGATCCTCATTGGCTGCCATGATCATGGGATGCTCGGTCGCGACGACGTTATCGCCGATCAACAGCTCTTCATACAGCTTTTCGCCGGGCCGCAGGCCAGTGAACTCGATGGAAATATCGCCTTGTGGGTTGCGCTCGGAACGGATGCTCAAACCCGACAGATGAATCATCTTTTCCGCCAATTCGACAATCCTCACTGGCTCCCCCATATCCAGCACAAACACATCGCCGCCCTGCCCCATGGAACCGGCCTGAATCACTAGCTGTGCAGCCTCGGGAATCGTCATGAAGTAGCGGGTGATTTTCGGGTGCGTGACCGTCAAAGGCCCCCCGGATTTGATCTGACTATGGAACAAAGGAATGACAGAACCCGACGAGCCCAGCACATTGCCAAAACGAACCATTGTGAAACGGGTTTTGTTCACCCGCGACACATTGGCTTTGTCACCAAACAGCACGGGCGCAACTTCCCGGCTGAGGGCCTGGAGCGTCAATTCGGCCAAACGCTTTGTGCTACCCATGACATTAGTCGGGCGTACCGCCTTGTCGGTAGAAATCAGCACAAAATTGGAAACCCCCGACTGCAAGGCAGCCTGAGCGGTGTTCAACGTGCCGATGACATTGTTCAAAACACCTTCGGCGATGTTGTGCTCAACCATTGGTACATGTTTGTAAGCGGCAGCGTGATAGACCGTGTCCACTTTCCAGGTTTTCATCACATCCAGCAGCTTATCCTGACGACGGATAGAACCAAGAATAGGCAGTAATTTAACCGGTACCGACTCTCGGGTGACTCGCTGTTCCAACTCAGAAAGAATGGTGTAAAGGTTGAACTCACCGTGATCGAACAGCAAAAGCGCGGTCGGCCCCAGGGAAAAGATCTGCCGGCACAACTCCGAACCGATCGACCCTCCAGCCCCCGTCACCATCACTGTCTTGCCCTTGATACAACGCTCGAGCAGATCGGCCTGGGCTGGTACCGCATCGCGACCGAGCAAGTCAGCGATATCCACCTCTTGGATGTCTTCAACCTTGACCCGACCGCTGGCCAGATCGGTAAAATTCGGGACACTGCGCACGTGAAGCGGAAAACCTTCCAGGAAATTGAGAATTTCCCTACGACGCGCGCGGGTAGAAGACGGCAGCGCGAGGAGGATTTCCTGCGCGCCCGTTACATCGATCATTTGTTGGATGTGCTTGGGTTTGTAGACCTGCAACCCGGAAATCGATCGATCCGCGATACTCGGATCATCGTCGATGAATGCTACCGGCCGCATCACCTTCCCCATGCGCAGCGCCGCGACAAGCTGATTGCCTGCGACCCCCGCGCCGTAAACCGCGACTTTAGTCAAGCCATCATCGCGATTGGTGAACGGAATATGCTGTGCCCCGGTGAACCAGTCCCCCATGAAGTACTGGCGCATGCATAGACGCAGGCCGCCAATGATGACCATGCTGAGCCACCAGTAGTTGAAGATGATGGAGCGGGGGACAACGGTTTGGTGGTTGCTGTACCAGTAGACGACGACGGCGAGGATCAGGGAAGACAGGCTGACGGCTTTGATGATGGCAACGAGAGCGTCGTTGCCGAAATAGCGCATGACGGCGCGGTACATTCCGAAACGGATGAAGAGCGGGATGGCGATTGTGGGGGCGAAAGCGAAGAGCCAGAGGTGGACCTTCAAGGGGTTGTACATGTCATCGATGCCGAGGCGGACGATGAAGGCAAGCCAAAGCGCCACCCATACAAGCAGGATGTCTGTGGAAACCTGTATCAACCTTTTCCGGCGCCGAGGAAGCCCTACCAGGTACGCCCTCGCTTTATCCATGGATTCGTCAAACACCTCAGCCTCTCCTTACGTAGTGACCCCTTATAAGCGCATGTCATCCACGTTAAGCCAAATGACAGAACTGTTACTCAGCTTTTCATCAAGGCTTCTTCGAGGTGGCCCGCACGAAACTTTATTGCCAGCATCAGTAATGGAGCATAAGCCAGAATCATACCCAAACTACCATCCATGCCATAATGAATAACGCCTAAAGCTATAGGTAACAACCAGAAAACATTGATCAGCCCTACAGCCACCGTAACCGGTAAATGGTTGCCATACCGGCGGGAAGCAAACTGATAGGCATGGCTGCGGTGCGCCTCGTAAACCTTGTCGCCTCTGAGCAAACGGCGAAACAATGTCAAAGTAGCATCAACGATAAATATGCCAAGTAGGATCAGCCAACCCCACAATAGTTCCGCCGAGAACCAGGCGGCTTGAAGCGAGAGCCCTCCGAGCACAATGCCCAGAAATCCGCTCCCAGCATCCCCCATGAAAATCCTGGCGGGGGGGAAATTCCAATAGAGAAAACCGGCTACGGATGCAGCTAATAACAGTGGTCCCCAGATCAGTTGCGTTGCACCGCTAACCCAATACAGAAGACACGCCCCTAGACAGACGCAAATAGCCTCAACACTGGCTATACCATCGATTCCATCCATGAAATTGTAAAGGTTGAGCAGCCACACCAGATAAAACAACGCCAACCCATGCCCCCACCACCCCAAGTCCAGCGCCCATCCGCCAAACTGAATCACGGGTAGCCCGCCAAGCCAGAACAACAACCACATTGAAGCAGCGAAATGCCCCACCAGGCGCCAACGAGCGGCGATGTGCCCGTGATCATCCACAAATCCAATCACGGCAATCATGGTTCCCGCCCCGAAAATCGCCCAAAAAGTCGAGGAAACGATCAAGCCTGCCGACAACAGCATCGCCAACGCCAACATGAATCCCAGAACAATTGCGACCCCGCCGCCTCGAGGTGTGGGAACTGAATGAGAGCTTCGAGCGTTGGGGATATCGATCAGGCTTCGAGATAAAGCGTACTGGCGCAAAGCCCACGTGAGGGAAAAAGACACAGCGACAATGACAGGGATAAACCAGCCATAACTCATGATTTGCAGGAGTCCAGAAAATGTTGCGCCGTCAGGCCCAAAGCTTTATCGAGGGGGACCGGAGGTATCCAGCCCAATAGTTGTCGGTTTTTACTTATATCTACCTGTAAGGAGCCAAGGATGCGTTCCGACAATGCACGCTGGCCCAATAACGCTGCCACCCTCTGCATCAGCGTGACAGGTATTGGCAATAATCTGGCAGGCCTCCCCAGCGCATTCCCCAACTTGCGCAATAATTGTGTGGTAGATACATCTTCGCCATCACTGGCCAGGAATATTTGATTGGCAGCCGCAGGATGATCGGAACAGGTCACGATGAAATCCACCAGATTCTCGATAGCAACAAGACTGCGCTGGTTGTGAACGGCGCCGAACGGCAGAGGAACACCACGATACAGCCAGCGCATCAAGCTAAGAAAATTGGCTTTGACACCTGGGCCGTATATCAACACCGGGCGAATAATGACAACCTCCATGTCTGTATCGGCAGCAAGTATCGTCAACCCTTGCTCAGCCTCAAGCTTAGAGATCCCATAGGGGTCAGTCGGAGCAGGTAAGTCATCGGCGCTATATACGATACCTGGCGCCCCCCCCTCTCCATTCACCTTGATTGAACTGATGAAAATAAAACGTTTCACACCGGACACCACTGCCTGGCGAGCGAGGTTCAACGTAGCCTCGACATTGACTTCACGAAACGCAGCGAGCGGATCGAGAGAGACTTCATTCATGATGTGAACGCGAGCAGCAGTATGGATAACAACATCGACGCCAGCCAGCGCCTCACTCCAGTCATTTGCACCGTTGAGACCGGTCAACGGTAGAGAAAGCACGCCTGCCGGAAACTTGGCAGGCACGGCTCGCATCGGTGCCACGATAGAACACCCAGGCAACTGCACTAATCGATTTATTAATGCACGTCCTACAAAACCATTACCACCAGTAATTAGAAAGCGTTTAGCTCTCATCGGTGCCCCTTGAGAATATATAAGAACACCTATGCTCTGCCAGTGTGCATAGATTCAAAGCAGCGACCGATAAATCTCCGCATAGGATTTTGCCATTGAATCAGCTGAAAACATTCCTTCAAAACGCTGTGCAGCCGCCTCTCCCATCGAAGCCGCAACCGCTGGTTGATTCCAGAGGTAGTTCATTGCCTGCGCCAGCGCAACAGAGTCGCGAGGAGGTACAACCAATCCAGTTTCTCCTGCGATATTGATGTAAGTCGTGCCAGAACCAATCTCGCAAGAAATCATTGGTTTCCCGTACATGGCCCCTTCAAGCAACGAAATACCGAAAGATTCGGACCTGAGGTGTGACGGGAAAACGAATGCATAGCAGAGCGTCAGCAGAGCCGCTTTATCTTCATCAGGCAAGCCTCCGAGAAAATGCACATTCGACAGCCCCAACTGATTCGCCTGAGCTTTCAACTCCATTTCAAGGTGTCCGCCCCCCAGAATGACGACGGGCAGTTGAGTGTTTTTTGCAGCTTCAAGCAGATAGTCCAGCCCTTTATAGTAGCGCAGAGCTCCCACAAACAGGAAAAAGCGCTCCCCCAGACGCGAGCGCCAGACGCCCAGCTTTTCAGCAGAGGGCGTGGGGTAGGTTTGCCGATCCAGCCCATAGGGAACAACGTGAACCTTGTCTTTGAATCGCGTCAATACTGGACTGCTTTCAGCGTAGTTGGGCGATGAAGCAACAATGCAGTCAACACTCGACAAGAAACGGTTCATCAAGGGCTGATAAAGCTTGAGGAGTGTCTTTTGCTTGACGATATCGGAGTGATAACTGACAACGGCGGGCTTGCGAATTCGACTGACGAAATGCACAAGATCCATGTAAGGCCACGGAAAATGGTAATGGACAATGTCTGCTTTCTGCGCCAACTCGGCAAAATCCTTGAACGCCGACAGAGAGAAACCGGTGGACGCTACATGCAGGTCGAGCTTGGAGCGATGAGTCAGGTGATGTCCCACCGGCTCATTGCGCGCCGCACCTCGCTCACTGAGGTAAAGCACTTCGGACTCAAAGCCGTGCCTTATTCCACCTTCAGCAATCTGAAAGATGACCTGTTCAATGCCACCCATGGTCTCCGGGTAGTATGTCTTGAAGAAGTGCAGAACCTTGATCATTGTCCCTCGACCACCTTCCGATAAACCTGAAGCGTTTCCATTGCGCAGCGTTCCCACGAAAACCTCGCCGCATGCCACAAGCCTTGCTCGACCGCGCTGGAACGCCACGACTCATCTTCCAGACCACGCTGGATGAGCCCTGTTAACGTTCCGACGTCCATGGCGTCGCACATCAGGGCCGCATTGCCAGCGACCTCCGGAAGCGACGAACTGTTAGAGCAAACGACAGGGACACCAGAACTCATGGCTTCCAGAACCGGCAAACCAAACCCTTCATACAATGAAGGAAAGGTAAAAAGACGAGCGCCGGCAAACAGCAGAGGAAGTTCTTCACTGGGTACAAACCCCAGGTAAAAGGCCCAGCCCTCACGGCGGGCGCTTTCGAGCCGTTGGTGAATACTTTCGTTGCGCCAGCCGTGATAGCCGGTGAGCACCAAAGGCCAGCGCTTGCGCACTGCCAACGGCAGACGTGAATACGCATCAAGCAACGTCTCGATATTCTTGCGAGGCTCGATCGTCCCGACAAACAGGCTGTAACCACCCATCTCGAGACCATGGCGCGAAAGCGCACTTTTGAGGTCTTCCGCACTACGAGGATGAAACTCGGCGGAACTGGCCAGCGGCACCGTATGAATACGCTCAATAGGCCAGGAAAAGTACTCCGCCAACTCTTTACGCGTGTACTCGGAGTCCGTGATCAACGCGTCTGCTCGTACCATCGTGGCCTTCAGCTCTTCCTGCAAGTAACGCACAAGTTGCGGCGCATGGCAGTGAGACCAGGTGAATGGAGACAGATCGTGGAATGTAGCAACACTGCGGCCAGCAAAGGGCGGCAGAAAGTAATTCGGGCTATGGTAAAGAAACTCACCATGATTTTTTAACGCGTGCTTCCTGAGCAACGGCATAAGGAGCCGATACGCTTCAACCGCCAGGAAGTTTTTCTGCACCGCTCGCTTCAAGCCGTAACCACTACCCGACTCGTTGGCAGCCGTAGGCAACGCCGGCAAAAATCGCCGACCGGCAAAAAATTGCAGGTCGGTGATTTCAGGATTCTGCTGCAGTCGCAGCGCCAATTCGTAGGTGTAACGACCAATACCAGTCAGCGGAAACCGGACCGGCTCAACAGAAAGAATTAACTTCATCTACTCGGCCGTCAGCATCCAGCTCAGGGTTTCGTCCAGAGAAGGTGTTGACCAGCCGGGAACCAGTGCACGTAACCGTGAGTTATCTCCGCACAACGTTTTCACCTCATTGGCCCGCACAAAGGCCGGATTCACTTCGACCTCAATATCGTGCCCGGTCAACCCTCTGCACATTTCGATGACTTCACGAAGCGAATGGGCATTGCCAGAGCTGACATTAATAGTCTGCCCCAGCGGCTTGGCCTCGATAAGTCCTCGATAGGCCTTCACCAACGCGCGAACATCGCTGAAATCACGCCATACATCGAGGTTGCCCAATTCAATTTTTTTCGCCTTACGCCGGAAATGGGAAATAATTTTCGGCAGCAAGAAATTCTCGGCCTGGCCAACACCGGTGTAATTGAAAGGACGAGTAATAACGATGGGCAAGCGTTCGTGCCAAAGGTTGGCCATGTACTCCATGGCCAACTTGCTAACGGCATAATCGTTGGCTGGCGCCGGAGTTGTGGTTTCCGACAACAGGCCACCCGAAGCGTTGCCATAGACATTGGCACTGCTGGCGATCAGCACACAATCCAGGGGTTTTCCACTGGCCGCGACAGCTTCCAGCAAGTTACGCGTGCCGATCAAGTTCACTTGATAGAACGCGTCCGCTGCGCCATGCCCGACAAACGCCAATGCCGCGAGATGAACCACAACATCAGGTTGAATCTTTGCCAGCAACGTGCGCAACCCCGGGCCATCGCCTAGATCCACCTGGTAATAATTGCGCTCATCGGAAGGCTGACTACCCAACCCGACAACCTCGTAGCCATGAGCCCGAAGTTCATCCGCCATGTAACGACCAGTGAAGCCTTGAATACCTGTAATCAGCGCACGTTTGCCAGCAATGGTCATCAGAATGAAAATCCTTGTTCATTACGACGCAAGTCGGCTTCAACCATCATGCGGCACAATTCTTCCAGGGAGGTTTTCGGCTCCCAACCCAGAACTTCCTTGGCTTTGGCCGGGTTGCCAATCAGCAACTCAACCTCAGTCGGGCGGTAGAATTTCGGGTTGATCGTGATCAGTACCTTACCAGTAGCCGCATCAGTGCCTTGCTCGGCCTCCGCAGTACCCGCCCAGGAAATAGTGATACCCACAGCCTTGAACGCCATGGAAACGAAGTCGCGAACAGTCTCGGTGCGGTTAGTCGCCAACACGAAAGTGTCCGGCTCATCGGCCTGCAGCATGCGCCACATTCCTTCCACGTATTCCTTGGCAAAACCCCAGTCGCGCTTGGCGTCGAGGTTGCCCAGCTCCATCTTGTCCAGCAGGCCCAGCTTGATCTTGGCGACGGAGTCGGTGATTTTGCGGGTCACAAACTCACGGCCACGCAGTGGGGATTCGTGGTTGAACAAGATACCGCTAGTGGCAAAAATGCCGTACGACTCGCGATAGTTGATGGTCATCCAGTGAGCGTAGAGCTTGGCAACGCCGTAAGGGCTGCGCGGATAGAAAGGCGTGCTTTCGATCTGCGGGATAGCCTGCACCTTGCCGAACATCTCGGAGGTGGATGCCTGGTAGAAACGAACCTTCGGATTAACGATCCGAATCGCTTCTAGGAGGTTTACCGCACCGAGACCGGTGATCTCTGCAGTGGTGATCGGCTGCTCGAACGAAACACCCACAAAGCTCTGCGCTGCAAGGTTGTAGACCTCGGTGGCTTCGGTGGTCTGCAGCAAACGAATGCTGGCAGACAGATCGGTCAGATCGTATTCGACCAAATGCAGATTAGGGTTGGACTGGATGCCCAACTCTTCGATACGCCAGAAATTGACAGAACTGGTACGACGGTAGGTACCGTATACGGTGTACCCCTTCTCCAGCAGCAGTTCCGCCAGGTAGGCGCCGTCTTGACCAGTGATGCCGGTAACAATTGCTTTCATGCGAATCCTCTAAACTCCATTTTGAGCTTTGGTTGGCTTGCTCACAAAAATAAGATGCACGGCTAGAGCCGCAGCGACCATTCTGGTCCGCAATGATACCCAAATTGCCTGCTCTGAAGGAACTTTAAAAAGGGCAAGCCCCCCTGACCTCCTATCGTCTCAAGCCCCTTCGCCTCCCCATAAAACCAGCCTCCTTTATAGCCATAGCCGTATAAAAACCATGAGCCCCATAAAAACCCCGACACAAAAGTGGCGAGGTTTTGACTCAGCAGAGGTCAGGCTTTGCAATTTTTAATAGCCATCGTTTTGCCACCAACCAGCAAAAATCAGCATCGTGTCACGCTTAGCGTCGAAATTACCTAGCGCCATTTTTTCGCATCAGGCCCTGCCTGATCCTGGCCAGAGAGTCAGCGATTCTAGAGGTTACGAACTCACGACCACGCAGCAGAGACTCGTGGTGGAAGAGGATGACATTGGTAACGAATACCTCTGCGACGCTCGATAGCTGATAGTAGCGAATTGTTCAGGCCTGTCGCACCAAGGTAGTGTGGCAGGCCGGTCGCGCAACCAACACACGCGCCCCTGCAGCAATTGATGCACACAACTCGCACCTAGGTTATCATCCAGCCCCTTGAAGACATGAGGCTCAACCCTCTGGCGGCGCTACTTCATAACCTGACACGGATGTGAGCTTTGCGACATGATGATGGATATCATGAGAATAATTTGGTGACTGTTGATGTGGCGGCAGTATTGAACTTCCCTGCTACAAGGGCTTACCAACACCAGCCCTGCGCACAGAACCTCAGTGATCACCAGAAGTGCTTTCTGAGTGCCGTTGGTTTCTCCGTGCCCGCTGTCCGTTCACGCGCGGCAACTCACCTTCATTCAACGCCCGTCAACTTAAGATTTCTATTTTTTCATGGCCGTCGAATCTTCGATTCCAAGGCAAGCTGACGGCAGCATGGCCGCCCCGTACAGAATTTTCTTATCCGGTAACCGATATGGCTTCAGTAAAACTTCATAACGGGAAAGCCTTCAGCTCCGAGGCAGGCACATCAATGCTCGACAGTGCCAGGACTGAAGGCATCACCCTCGAATACAGCTGCAGGACTGGACGCTGTGGTGTTTGCAAAACCAAAGTTCTCTCCGGTGAAACTGAAGCGTTCAAGGACGAGACGTCTTTGACACCCGATGAGAGCGCAGCAGGATTGATATTGACGTGCTGCCGCCACGCCCTCACCGATGTGGAGATTGATGCCGAAGATCTTGGAGCACTCGGAAACGTTGTCGTAAAGACACTCCCCTGCAGAATCGACACGATCAGCAAGCTCGCCGACAACGTTGTGGAAGTCATCCTTAGACTACCGCCCAATAGCAAATTCACTTATTTGCCAGGACAGTACCTCGACATCATCGGTGAAGCGGGCCTGCGCCGTAGCTATTCCATTGCCAATGCCCAGCGCGCTGACGGAAAACTGGAATTACAGATCCGGGAGGTCGAACAGGGCGTGATGTCGCAGTACTGGTTCACCAGCGCGAAGACCAACGACCTCTTGCGACTGGAAGGCCCTTTAGGCACCTTCAGCCTGCGTGAAAAGGACGTTAAGAACATCGTTTTCCTGGCTACGGGCACGGGTATCGCTCCCGTTAAGGCCATGCTTGAGCAATTGCTTGCCAATCCCTCGATGGCCGCCGGGAAGAAGGTTTTCATCTATTGGGGGGGCCGTACGCTCAGCGACATCTATTGGGAGCCGCAACTTCAAGGACTGGACGCCACCTTCATACCGGTCCTGTCGCGGGCGGACGCTCAGTGGGCAGGACGGACGGGCTATGTACAATCGGCGCTGATCAAGGATGCAATCGATCTCACGCAATCGGTCGTCTATGCCTGCGGCTCGGAAGACATGATTCATTCCGCACGGGATGTACTGACAACTTCGGGACTGCTCGCTAAACACTTTTATTCAGATGCATTTGTAAGCTCAAACTGAAAAGGAGCAATGATGAAAGCGGTCATATTGGCAGGCGGGTTGGGTACACGCCTGAGCGAAGAAACTAGTGTACGTCCGAAACCCATGGTCGAAATTGGTGGTAAGCCAATCCTCTGGCACATCATGAAAATGTATTCCGCGCACGGCATCAATGATTTCATTATCTGCTGTGGATACAAAGGCTATCTAATCAAAGAGTACTTCGCCAATTACTTCCTGCACTCGTCGGATGTAACTTTCAACATGCGTGAAAACACCATGGAAGTACACGACAAACGCGCCGAGGACTGGAATGTCACATTGGTTGACACCGGTGATACTTCGATGACCGGCGGTCGCTTGCGCCGCGTAGCAGATTACGTTAAAAATGAAGAACTGTTCTGCTTCACCTATGGTGATGGCGTCGGCGATATAGACATCAGCGCCACCATTGCCTTCCACAAACAGCATGGCAAGGCAGCGACGCTCACCGCCACCTATCCCCCTGGTCGCTTTGGCGCGCTGGACATCAAGCAACACCAAGTTCTTAACTTCAAGGAAAAGCCAAAAGGCGACGGCGCCATGATCAATGGCGGTTTTTTTGTATTGTCTCCTCAAGTCCTCGAATACTTGGTCGACGACAGCACTGTCTGGGAGCAAGAGCCCTTGATGGGGCTGGCAGCAGACGGCCAGTTGATGGCACATGAGCACCAGGGCTTCTGGCAGCCAATGGATACTCTGCACGATAAAAACCTGCTGGAAAAACTTTGGCAAAATGGCAAGGCACCTTGGAAATCCTGGGAATAATATGAAAGCTACCGTCACAGCTGCCTTCTGGAAGGGAAAGAAGGTATTCCTCACAGGTCATACCGGATTCAAGGGCAGCTGGTTGTCCCTGTGGCTACAAGACATGGGCGCGCACGTCAAAGGTTTCGCGCTGGCACCGCCTACAACGCCCTCGCTCTTTGAACAAGCGCGCGTTGAGCAAGGCATGGCATCGCAGATTGGCGATATTCGCGACCTGCAGACCATTACTGAAAGCATGACGGCTTTTGATCCAGATATTCTGATCCATATGGCTGCCCAACCCTTGGTCAGGTTGTCATACCGAGAGCCTGTCGAGACCTATGCCACCAATGTCATGGGTACTATTCATGTGCTGGAGGCTGCACGCAAATGCCCAAGCCTTCGCGCAATCGTCAATGTCACGACTGACAAGTGCTACGAAAACCAGGAGTGGGAGTGGGGCTATCGTGAAAACGAACCGATGGGCGGCCACGACCCTTACAGCAACAGCAAAGGCTGTGTAGAGCTGGTCACCTCCGCCTACCGCAATTCATTCTTTAAAGCTGATGACGCGCCCGCCCTAGCCTCGGCACGTGCCGGCAACGTGATCGGTGGGGGTGACTGGGCAGAAGATCGCCTCATTCCCGACATTCTGCATGCCGTCGAAAAAGGCCAGCCGGTGATCGTTCGCAACCCGAAAGCGACGCGCCCGTGGCAACATACCCTTGAGCCGCTCAGCGGTTACCTTGTCCTGGCCCAACACCTGTGGGAGCATGGTCATGCATTCGCACAAGGCTGGAATTTCGGCCCCCGGGATGAAGATGCTCGTCCCGTCGAATGGATACTCGATCACATGGTCGGAGCATGGGGCGCCGGTGCGAGCTGGCAACTTGATAGCGAATCTCAACCCCATGAGGCGCGCTATTTGAAGTTGGATATTTCCAAAGCCAAAACCCATTTGAAATGGGAGCCTACCTGGAGCCTGGAAACCACACTAACCCGCATCGTCACCTGGCATCGCGCCTGGTTGCGAGGCGAGGATATGCATGCCCATTGTGTGAACGAAATCAACAGCTACATGGCAGCCATGGCCGCTGGCGACTAACCAATTAAAAGCTTTAAGCAGGAAATACTATGACCCCCGATATGCTCCGTCAGGAAATCAGCCAGCTCGTTGAGCGTTACGCCCAGATTGCCTTGGCTGCCAAACCTTTTGTTGGGGGCGAGACCGTCATCCCACCCTCCGGCAAGGTGATTGGCGCGCGCGAACTACAACTGATGGTCGAAGCATCCCTTGATGGTTGGCTGACTACCGGTCGCTTCAATGCTGAATTCGAAAAGAAATTGGCCGAATTTCTCGGTGTCAATTATCTCATTACCGTCAACTCGGGCTCGTCGGCCAACCTTGTTGCTTTCAGCACACTGACCTCACCCAAGCTAGGTGACCGTGCCATCAAGAAAGGTGACGAAGTCATTGGCGTGGCTGCAGGCTTCCCCACCACTGTCAACCCTATCGTCCAGTTCGGTGCGATACCGGTCTTCGTCGATGTCGACATGGCGACTCATAACATTGATCCTGAGTTGATCGAAGCAGCCATCACCCCCAAGACCAAAGCGATCATGCTCGCCCACACCCTTGGTAACCCGTTTAACCTGGGCAAAGTCAAAGCCCTGTGCGAAAAGTACAATCTCTGGTTGGTCGAAGATTGCTGCGATGCACTCGGTGCGACCTATGATGGCAAGCTGGTTGGCACCTTTGGCGACATCGCTACTTTGAGTTTCTACCCGGCCCACCACATCACCATGGGGGAAGGTGGCGCGGTGTTCACCAATAACGCCCAGCTCAAATTGATTGCCGAATCGTTCCGTGATTGGGGACGCGACTGCTATTGCGCGCCCGGTTGCGATGATACCTGCGGCAACCGTTTCGGCCAGCAATTCGGCAGCTTGCCACAAGGTTACGATCACAAGTACGTGTATGCCCACTTAGGCTACAACCTGAAGATCACCGACATGCAAGCGGCCTGCGGACTGGCGCAGCTCGACCGCGCACCCGAGTTCATCGAAACTCGCAAGCGCAATTTCAAGCTACTCAAGGAACGCCTGGCGAGCCTGAGCGATTTCCTTGAAATCGCCGAACCAACCCCCAATAGCGACCCGTCTTGGTTTGGTTTCCCAGTCACTCTGAAGGAAAGCGCTGGGGTCAAGCGTGTCGACCTGCTCAAGTTCCTGGATCAGAACAAGATCGGTACCCGCCTGCTGTTTGCCGGTAACCTGACCCGCCAGCCGTACTTCCATAACGTCGAGTACCGCGTCGTGGGCGAACTGACCAATACTGATCGGACCATGAACCAGACCTTCTGGCTGGGCGTCCAACCCTCCCTTGGCCAAGAGCATTTCGATTACGTCGGTGAAAAACTGGAAGAGTTCTTCGGGATCGGTTTCTAAAATATGAAAGCTTCAGATGCAGTAGCAAAAGTACTTGCAGACAATAACGTCCTGTATGGTTTTGAGCTCATCGGTGGAATGATTACCCATCTGGTTGACAGTATTAACTTGCTCGGAAAGACCAAGTTGGTATCAATGCACCATGAGCAAGGCGCCGCCTTTGCTGCATCTGCCGTCGCACGTGCGACCCATCACAAGATCATGGGCGTGGCACTGGGTACAAGTGGACCCGGTGCCACCAACCTGATCACCGGAATTGCAGACTGCTGGCTGGACAGTCACCCATGTCTGTTCCTGACCGGTCAGGTCAACACCCACGAACTCAAGGGCGACAGGCCCATACGTCAGCAGGGCTTCCAGGAGCTCGACAGTGTTGCCTTAGTGAGTAGCATCACCAAATATGCTCACCAGATCACCCATGTCGATGAACTGATCCCTTGCCTTCTCAAAGCGATCCGCATCGCTCGGGAAGGCCGTCCGGGTCCTGTCCTGCTGGACATTCCCATGGACATCCAGCGCGCCGAGATCGATGAGGCGGTGCTGGACCAATTATTGAACGCACGAACCAATGAAACGATGCCTGCTGCCGAGCAGCACGCCTCGTTCAGCGACGTCTGGGCGGCACTGGCCAAGGCTCAAAAACCGGTATTCCTGATCGGCGGTGGCGCTGTAAACAGCCCGGCGTTCAGCCAATGGCTGAGCCTGGTCGGCAAATTGGGCATCCCCCATGTTGCCAGTCTGAAAGGCGCGGAAAAACTCACGGCGAGCGAACACTACCTCGGCATGCTCGGTGCCTATGGCACCCGCGCAGCCAACCATGCAGTCCAGCACTGCGATCTGCTGGTGGTGTTCGGTAGCCGCATGGACGTGCGCCAGACCGGGGCCAAACCCGAAACGTTCGCTGCGAATGCTCATATCATCCAGTTCGATCTGGATGCGGCCCAGCTGGACAATAGGGTCAAGGCCCAAGAGTCTATCCATGCCGACCTGGACGCGGTGTTTGCCGACTTCATCGCCCATGCAGCCAAGCTGCAACCCGCTCCGGCGGCCTGGCGCGCTCACCTGACACAGGTCTTCGAGCAATCGTTCGTCGATGAGTACACTGCGTGGAACATCAGCCCGTTCGAGCTGCTGAACAATCTCAACGACCTGACCGCCGACCGGGCCCTGGACTATGTTGCCGACGTTGGTAACAACCAGATGTGGGCTGCGCATACCTTGCGCCTGAGCCCCGGCCAAGCCATGCACCACTCAGGCGGCCTGGGCACCATGGGTTTTGCCATTCCTGCCGCCGTGGGCGCCAGCATCGCAGGTGACAAACCGGTTGTCGTCATCACCGGCGATGGCGGTGCGCAGCTCAATATCCAGGAACTCGACATCATTGCCCGCGACCAGTTGCCGATCCTGACTATCGTACTGAACAATCACTCGCTGGGAATGGTCCGCGGCTTCCAGGAAATGTACTTCGAAGGCCGTAACTCTTCGACTTACTGGGACGGCTATACCTCGCAGTTCCAGGCCCTTGGTGCTGCGTATGGCATACATTCGCTAAGCGTTGTCAATCTGGCGGCATTCAAGGCCGCTGTAGCCGAGTTTCTTGCCAACGGCAAACCCATGCTCATCGAAGTCATGATGCCAGATGCGCGGGAATGCCGGCCACGCCTGGAGTTTGGCCGCCCGATCGATGAGCAGTCGCCACCGCTGGATCCGGGTAAATGAAGCTTGCCATCCTAGGGGCAAGCAGTCATATCGCCAAAGACCTGGTAGCCAGCATCGCTGAACATACTGCCTATGAATGCAACCTGTTCGTGCGCGCACCGGGCTCGCTCGATGCCGAACTGCGGGCCATTGCCGAGCGCAAGGGATTTGCCGTGCTCGACTACTCCGGTTTCGATGCCAGTTGCCAGTTCGATGCGATCATCAACTTTGTTGGCGTTGGAGATCCCGCTCGGGCCGTACAGATGGGCAAGGACATATTCACCGTCACCGAACTGTATGACAACCTTGCCTTGGAGTACCTGCAAAACCATCCTCAGTGCAGATACATCTACCTGAGCAGCGGCGCTGCATACGGTACCAACTTCGAAACACCTGTAACCGAGGCCTCGAAGGCGATATTCGCGATCAACGGGCTAAAGCCGCAGGACTGGTACGGCGCGGCAAAATTCCAGGCCGAGTGCCGCCATCGAGCGCTGCCTGAGGCCGCCATTGTCGATGCGAGGGTATTCAGTTACTTCAGCCATCGCCAGGCTGTAGAGGCTCGCTTCTTCCTAAGCGACATTCTGCGTGCACTGCAGGCGGGCACGGTGCTGGAAGTGGCACCCGATGATATGCTCCGGGACTACCTCACCCCCGCCGATTTCCTGCAACTGATTGACCGGATCCTGCAGTCGCCAGCGTGCAACGACGTGGTTGACTGCTACAGCCAGGCCCCCATCGGCAAGTTCGAACTGCTGACGGCCTTGAGCGAGCAGTTCGGCCTGCAATACACAATTGTGGGTGACCAGGCGAGGATCAATGCCACAGGCCCCAAGGCCCATTACTACTCGCACAATCGCAAGGCCGGGCAACTGTTTGACTATGTGCCCAGCGACTCTTCACTAAGTGGTGTCGTGCGTGAAATCAGGCAGCATCTGAATGCAAGAGACTAAAAAAGCGCCCTCCATGCTAGGCAGGCTTCTACAAGTAAAACTGTTCAGGTTCCTGTGTGTGGGGGTGATGAATGCGGCGTTCGGCTATGGCTGTTTTGCCGGTTTTCTCTACCTCGGGCTGCACTACAGTGCGGCGTTGCTGCTCGCCACGGTATTAGGCATAGCCTTCAATTTCAAAAGCACCGGTGCCCTTGTATTCGGTTCTCAGAACAACAAGCTGATTTTCAGGTTCATTGCCGGCTATGGCGTCGTTTATGGCGCCAATGTGGCAGGCATTGCGGCGCTCAAATTACTGGGTGTCGACCCCTACTTGGCTGGCATGGCCTTGATCGTGCCCATGGCCTTACTTTCATTCGTCATTAATAACAGGTTCGTTTTCAATTATGCGTAAGCTTATCAGCATAGTGACACCCTGCTACAACGAAGAAGCCAACATTGATGAGCTGTACCAACGCATCGTCGAGGTGATGTCACGCCTTGACTATGACTACGAACACATTTTCATCGACAACTGTTCCACGGATAACAGCCACGCCAAATTGCGCGCCCTGGCCGCGCAAGACAAGCGGGTAAAGCTGATATTCAATGCCCGTAACTTTGGCCACATCCGTTCGCCCTATCATGCCCTACTGCAGGCCCGTGGCGACGCCGCCGTGCTGATCGCCTCCGACCTGCAAGACCCACCCGAGATGATCGAAGAGTTCGTCAAGAAGTGGGAAGAAGGCTTCAAGACGGTGATGGCGGTCAAACCGGAGAGCGAGGAATCGCGTCTGATGTTCCTGATGCGTCGCACTTATTATCGCTTTGTTACGCGTATTTCCGAAGTGCCGCTGGTGCAGAATGCCACGGGTGCCGGACTATTTGACCGGGTTGTGCTGGATATCCTGAAGAAGATCGACGACCCCTATCCGTATTTCCGCGGCCTGCTGTGTGAAATCGGCTTCCCGATTGCCACGGTGCCGTTCAAGCAACCACGGCGTCAGCGCGGCATCACCAAGAACAACTTCTACACGCTTTATGACATCGCGATGCTGGGCATCACCAACCACTCCAAGGTGCCGTTGCGCCTCATGGTCATGGGGGGCGGGCTGTTGGCGGGACTCAGCCTGTTGATCGCATTCGGGTTTCTTGTGGCCAAACTGCTCTTCTGGAACTCGTTCCAAGTGGGCATCGCCCCCTTGCTAATTTCTCTATTCTTCTTCAGTTCGGTACAGATATTGTTTTTGGGCATGCTGGGGGAATACCTGGGTTCGGTGCATACGCAGATACGCAACATGCCGTTAGTGGTTGAGTCTGAACGTGTAAATTTTGATTGACTTATGGATGACTGACAATCGTGACATCAAATAATGCACCACTTGAAAAAGCCATATTAAATTCGGAATTGCCACTAAAATCGTTGCAAGCAGTACTCGTGGAAAACTGGAAGTTGGTACTTTCAGGCGCTGTCATATCCTTCTTTCTCGCAAGTATTTGGCTTAGTGGCTGGCCGGGAGGGCTATGGCCCGACGTTTCTTACCCATACTCTTATCAAGGTGATAGTCTTTTCCATGCCTGGATGGCCAAAAGCGTTTCAGAAGGATGGCTCTTTAACAACCCCAGAACTGGATACCCTTTTGGTTCAAATTTTATTGATTTTCCAGGCTCCGACTTCGGTAGCCATTTAATCATCAAAGCATTTTCTCTACTGTCCGGCAGCAGCTTCACTGCAACAAACCTATTTTTCTTGTTTAGCTTCCCAACTGCCTTCATATCCTCTTTCTGCGTCGTCAGGGCCTTTGGCGTCTCGCGTGCCCTTTCATTCGTGGGCGCTTTACTTTTCACATTCATGCCATTCCACTTTCAACGTATTTCCCACCTCTTCTATACATGGTATTTCGTAGCTCCGATATTTTTCTATCTGGCATTTTCTGTTTTTCGCTCCTCAAGCAATCAAACTTTAAACACACCAAAAAGAAAACCCTGGGTCAAGTACGCACTTTCTACTCTTGCATTGCTTGCAATTTCTTCTTTTGGTGTGTACTACACACTCTTTGGCGTGATTCTAATTTTCTTGGCAGGCGCCCTAAACCTTATCAAAACCAGAAAGCCCCTTGGACTCAAGCGCGCGCTACTTATAACAGCCATCCTTTCTGGTGGCGTATTACTCAATATAGCCCCAAATCTAATTGGAAAGCATGAACAAGGCAAAAACTCGGAAGTAGCAATCCGTTCCCCCATAGAGTCAGAAATTTACGCCCTCAAATTAATGCAACTCATACTCCCCAGAGCTGACCATCGAGTATCTTACCTGGGACAATTCACTCAATCTTATAACGCCGCATCTCCGCTGATAAACGAAAACACTACGTCGACTTTAGGCATTATTGGGTCCTTTGGGTTACTGGCGTGCTTTTTGTATATCCTGGCTTCTCTTTCCGGAACTAGAACAGATCACAGATTAACCTTTTTGGCTGCCTCTACACTTGTATTGTTTTTGTTTGCTACTACTGGGGGTTTGGGCGCGCTCTTCTCCTATGCCATCTCACCTTCAATAAGAGGATGGAACAGGGCTAGCATCTTTATTGCCTTCGGCTGTGTTCTTGCCTTCTTTTTGTCGCTCCAGTTATTTTTAGAAAAATTCTCTTCGAAGATTCACGTCCACTCATTACTCGCAGCGGCAATTGCACTTACCGTGGGCATGTATGACCAAACAGTGCCTCCATGCAAAGAATGCAGGACACCGCAAAAGCTGGCATATGAGAACGACAAGAACTTTGTAAACGACATTGAGCGCTCATTACCTGAAGGCGCTGCCATTTACCAATTACCTTATATTGCGTTCCCGGAAACCCCGCCCTTAAATCGGTTATCTGCTTATCAATTGGCCGCAGGCTTTATTCATTCAAAAAACCTTCATTGGAGCTTTGGTGGAATGAAGGGCCGGGATGGCGACATGTATTATCGCTCGCTTGCAAATGAACCTATAGAAAAGCAATTGGAGGTCATTAAGCGTTTGGGCTTCAATGGCATCTACATAGATCGTCGTGGTTACGCGGACAATGCGAATGAGTTGATCACAAACTTAACTACGCTGCTTGGCTCTCCCCCGCTTTTAAACAGTTCGAATGGTGAGCTCGCGTTCTTTAAATTAACCTCGACTGAAACTACCAACTTAGCAGGCCTAAGCCCTAAGCAAATAATGGAGAAGTCGGGTTATTATGCAGACCATCTGGGTCCGCGGTACTCCGCCAACTTGCAAGAAGGGATAGTTTTTACTCGCCCAGGTTGGCCAGCGTTTATTCAAACTGTTTCTGGTTTTTCATCACCAGAGCCGTGGGGGCGCTGGTCTGAAGGGAACCCCCGCTTGGTTTTTACCTCTCCACTCCCCCAAACGTTCACGCTGATAATGACAGCACAAGCCTTCGGACCTAACGTCGAAAAGCCTGCAAAAGTATTAATTGGTACTCGAGAGTACGAGGTAAAACTTGAGGGTGCAGCATCAGAGGTTCGCATACAGGTGGATCTAATGGGGCAGACAACTGATACAATTTCATTCTTGCCATCAAAGCCAATCTCCCCTAGGGCTTTAGGCATCAATAGCGACAAGCGTAAACTTGGGATTGGTTTCGTTTCGCTTCGATTTGAGCTATAAAAACTCACCACAATGCTCAAATCAAGAAATTCGTATCAACTAGCTGAATAGTTGAAACTTGTAGTAAAAAATGCCCTGGCCAATACCAGGGCATTTCTATTTAAATCTTGCCGCCTTTTTCCCGCGTCCATTACGCCCTCCTGAAAATAGATCAGAGGGAGCTTGGCAAGCTAGCGAACGCACTAGCCCTCCAGGTATCGTATGACTGTGTTCGCGTTGTCTTCAACAGAAAGCCTAGAGTTGTCGACAATTAAAGCCGGCGTCAACGGTGGCTCATAGGGAGAGGATATCCCTGTGAAGTTTTCTAAAGAGTCACAGCGCGCTTTCCGATAAAGTCCTTTGGGGTCTCTTTCTTCACAGACACTGAGAGGAGTACTTACATAAACCTCATGAAAGCAACCGGAGCCAATTATCTCGGCCGCTAAAGTACGATCCTCAATCATCGGAGAAATTATCGCCACGATGACTATCAGACCAGCGTCATTCATGAGTCTTGCAACCTCAGCTATTCTTCTTATATTCTCCGATCTTCCGAGCAGACTAAATCCTAAGTCTTTATTAAGACGGTGCCTAACGTTATCACCATCAAGGACAAAACAATTTTTACCTTGGGCTGCTAGTTTTTTTTCTAATGCACAAGCTAAGGATGATTTTCCGGAGCCACTAAGCCCGGTGAGCCAAATGGTAATGGCCTGCTGCCCTAACTGGAGTTCCCGGTCTTCACGGGTCAAGGCTCCGTAATGCCAAGTGAGGTCATCCCCGCTTGTTTTCATTTTACAAGAACCTCACTATCAGAAAAAATCGCACTCTGCGGCTCATCAAACCATGCCACACCTTCCTGTACAAAAGTCATTCGCAAAATCAATAACCCTGACACTTCAGGAGCGATGACTTCTACATTAAGTTTCAGGTTTCCCTCTGAAAGCAAAGTCGGCTCGATTTTGGTTCTAACCCCATCAAAGATAACGAGCTCATCTGTGACCGGATTTATCCAGTGGTAGCAAATATTGATTGGATAGCGACCATTACTCTGAATGCGATATTTCGAATTATTGGTTACCTCGACTTGAACCTCAAAGGTAGCTCCCTGCTCAATAGCATCTGGTAAGGATATTGTATTGATTTTCAGGGTTTTCCTTTCCTCCGGAGACAGTTGAGTAATACAAGCCTGGTCCGCGTGCTTCGGGCTAGTGACATACTCATTTATGAGTAGTGAATTAACCAATTCGTCATACCTTGAATCAAAGGTCTTCACCGCCCAATCGTAAAGCTCCTGATCCAATGAGGTTATTTCTCTTATGGCATGAATTGTATCACTTGATATCTCATCATCCATCGGTCGATTTTCCGACACATTCAATTTTTCACGGGAAAATTGAGGATAAACATCTAAAACATGTGACAATAAATGCAATGAGTGATTCATTCGTTCCGTGATACCAAAGAACATGAACCGTTCAAGCCGGGATTTAGCCAAATCCAGCAACTCTCGATCTTTGTTACGCGCAGCATAACTCTTGATAACAGCCTGACCATAACCAACAGGATCTTTAGACAGTTTTTCAAAATCTAAATCTGCAGCAAGAAATATAGTTTGGGCATTCACCATATCCCACTGAGTTTCTTTATCCGCAACAAAGTCAAATAATGACCAATTTTCTTTCACAACACGATCATGACGATAAGCATTTACGTCACGCTTGACATGTGAGTACCATGAAATCGTACGCTGCACAGGATCTCGCAACATCGTTATATAGTTTAAATCCCGCCCCACATAACTATTTAAGCCAAACCATAGATGCCCCCGAAAAAAATCATATTTTGAAATGGAATCACCATCCAACTTAAAAAGTTCGGGAAGCAATTGGGCAGGACATATCCGAGAACGATCAAATTGCGCATCCAAAAATGAAGTCAACGATGTGCCGGCTGTCTTTGGAATATGAAGATAATAAAGTGGTTTGTTCATTGTTTACCAAATCTAAAATTGAATTAAAATCAAACGCTCGACCAATCAAAACCCTGTAAAAAAATGAAATAACCTAGCACGCATCACAGACACTGTCAAACTCTTGTAAATTTCGAATTTTATGTTTTTTACCCTTAATATTGTATTAGCCTTCCTTGGTGTACTACCGGTAGAGGAAACTGCGCTTGGCACGGCAAAACATTTTCAAGTTGATGGAGATGCACGCTGGGTTCATCGGAAATGCGGGATACTGCAGACTACATCGCAGAAGACGAAGGCCGATCTGACTGAGTCCACCCGTCGCGCCATTGATATAGAGACAAAAAGCAACTGGCAGCCCATTGCCAGCAAGGGGAGACTCATATGCTATGGGTAAACCAGTGTCCTCTCGGCCAAATCCTTCAATCACCAGCTCCCCCCCTCTATTTGACCAAGGCAGTATAGGACGACTCGAAGACCAGACCGGCTATCCTGGCGCGGTCTACACTTTCCTCAGTTCCCGCTCCTCAGTCCCCCGATCGAGCATCGGCCCGTGCGAGCAAATCGGATTGCACGATGGCGGCAGGGCACGTTAATGGAAACCTCGACTCGTACGTACGACACTTCGACGAATTCCGATTGCCAGGCGCAGCTAGTTTGAAGTACCTAGCTAGTCTAGTATGTCTCACCACCCCATACCAGCGAGCCAAATAAGCAATGCGCACAACGCATGGAAGTTTAAAAAAAATAGCTTTCGGATCACTCTTTGCTGTTCTGATAGCCATCATTCTTTTGCCGTATTCAAAAAACGGCTTCTGGGCTGACGATGCCTTGAACAGTCAGACATGGGGATTGATCAATCGCTTCGATTCCAGCGTCATTGAATTTTCAAGCAGCGTTATCCGATCGTGGCTTGTTGAATACGGAAGAATTCTTTTACCTTGGCCTGTGATCTACAGCTTCTTCTACATATTTAAGAGCGAGCTTGCTGTCAGATTGGCGGACATGGCGATGTTCATTGCGCATGTAAGCCTCACCATCCTATTACTACGTAGAATTGGTATATCTTGGCGAACAATCGGTTTTTTTATTTTGTCTTTATTGGCTTTACTGCAAATACGTGACTCGGCGGATCCATTGGCCGCATTCGCCGGTTTTAGCCAAGGCGTTGGAATCCTCCTCACGTCATCCCTCTTGACGCTTCACAAGTGGCACAAAACCAAATCCGCAGCATGGCTAGTCGCATCTTCGTTAATAGCCGCTCTATCAATGACGTTCTATGAAATTAATTCCGTCTACGTTCCGATTGCAATCGTGACGATACTTACCTCTAACCATTCAAGAAAAATTCGCGATACCGCCATAATTGTCGTGCCATTTATCATATTCATCACCGCAAATCTCTATGTAAAGCAAATAGCACTGACCCCTTATGCAGGCGCTGAAGTTGGAAATTTAAGTGCTGTACCGGCGACATTCCTTAAACAGCTATTCGCGACGCTTCCAGGGAGTTTTTACTTATCCGCAGGAAAAAACGAATTCCCTCCGAGCGAACTTTTCAGTGCAGCTTCCACAAGTCAACTCGCATGGGCAGTTATGATCCTGTGGTCAGCTATAGCAATCATTGTACTTAGGCGTGAACCTACAAAACAGCCCGTGATGCTCCTGCCTATTTTCGCAGCAGGCATGCTTCTACTTGTGCCTCCAGTGCTGATCTCTATCTCAGCCAAGTATCAATTAGGCTTGACTTGGGGCTATGCACACATTCCGGTCTACTACCAATGCTTCGGACTTGCGTTTCTTCTTGCAGCCGCTGTAGATCAGTTCTCGCGGGGCGCAATTGCAAAATGGGCGATAGCCTGTGTTCCATTGGTTGGTCTTGGAATTGCACTGAACTGGACGATGAACATGCACCAGTCAGCAGCGTGGGACTCTGTGTTAAGGGAACCACGTGACTCCTTGGTATCCGCCATGCAGAGCGGTATCTTCGATGGGGTCCGCGACGGCGATGTAGTACGGATAGATGGTCAGCCGATTCATATAAACGGCAACCTGATATACCAAACAATCGAAAAGAATTTTTCTATTCCCAACGAGGCTGCAATTTCAGGTTGGTTCGAGTCACCGCCCAGGGCTGATGCCAAGGTTTATCGTTTAGTACGGGACCCGGCGGTCAACAATCAGTGGAAAGTAGTTCCACAATAGCGCCGGGGAGTTTTGAATGCTGTTCAGCCCGCACTGCGCGGGCCTCTAATTATGAAATAAGAAAACAGTCCCATTCATTATTCAGCCTCGCTCAATTCCGACACGCAGGACCGAGTTGTATATTGCTACTGTGCTTTCAAGACTTTGATCTGTGGCGCAACAGCCCATATCAGGTTTCGACACCTCGATTTGTCGTCTGATTCTATAGTTCACGGCATGATTTCCATGCGCGGCAGTCGATCCAGAGCCCCCCCTCAATTGGCTCTTTTTGATGCGTGACCGTGAGCGGGCGCAAGAACTGGCTGTTCAGCGCCCCCGAAGGCGCGCCGGCCAGCGCTCAACTTTACAGTTTGGTCGAGACGGCTAAAGCCAAACACCAAGAGTCCTATGCGTGGCCGCGCCACGCACTTGAACGGTTGCCGCAAGCTGTAGCAGTAGAAGACTTCGAAGCCTGGCTGCCGTCGCACTGTACGCCGCAAAATACCAAGATGGCTTCACGCCCCACCTTTAAAAGGTGGAGTTCATGGATCGCATACACTTGATTAGCTCGTCGAGCTTAAAAAATTATCACGCGTATTGCGCAGTCGTCTTGTTTATTACTGGCTGAGGAGATTGGGGGGCGAGTAAAGCGCGTTTGAATTGCTCAGCACTCTGTTTCCAGGTTAGCCATGGCATGTTAACTGACTCAATGGTTGAGCCGTCACGATAATCCTCCAACCACTGAGTAATTGCGTCGGCCAAGCTCTTCGCACTGTCACCCTCGAAGAACGCCGCATACTCGCCGGCGACCTCTCGAAACACCGGCAGGGCACGCGCCAGGATCGGCAGCTTATGCTGCGCAGCTTCAATCAGCGGCAATCCGAAGCCTTCACCTTGCGAAGCGGCCAGCAAGCAGGACGCCGCCGCATAGACTTTTTCCAGGTACTCATCGCTGACACCCTCAAGCCAAAACAGACGCTTGTTTAATTGCGGGTGGTTGCGCAAGCGCGCGCACAACGCATCAACCATCCAGCCTTGTTTGCCCACAATAACCAAATTGACCTGCTCACCTTGGTCCCATAGCAGATCGAAGGCTGCAAGAGTTTGGGTATGCCCTTTGCGCGGCTCAATCGTGCCCACCGACAAGAAACTCGGTACGCTACGCAGGCATTCAAGCACCTCATTGGCGCCTTGCACCAAACCGTTGGACGGCATCGATGCGGCCAAATCAGCACCTAGGTGGAACCAACTCGTCTGCAAGGGAGAGGGAGACAAACGGGGTGCGCCATGGACGGCAACCCAGCGCTGCAGGTCAGTAGCCACCGAGGCAGAGATACATAGCGCTGCATCGGCCTTGGAAACCTCGTATAGCCAATCGGCATGACCTTCCTTGGTGCCCGCAGGAAAGTGCTCCTCGAACTGGATCGGGATCAGGTCATAGACTACGAAAGAAGTCTTCACCCCACGCTCGCGCAAACGGGAGAATACCCCGCGCTTGCCTGCCTCGACAATAAAGGAGCCAGAGAAGTCCAAGCCCAGGAATTGCTCGCCAGGTTGCATATCTACTGGCTCATCGAGTAACCATCCGGTCGGGCAGCCCATCAACGAAAGCATGAAATTGCGCGCATAACGCCAATGCCAATCGCCCCCGCTATCGCTCAGAAAAACCGGTTCAAACAGATAATCAGCAGGCGGCGATTCAATCAGCGCCAGCAGCAATGCCCTGACCACACGCTGAATACCGGTGCGTAAATCAACCCGTATCATGGCAGAGACGTCAACATATATGCGGCGCAAGCCAACGGCCGGCGGCTGGTTGAGTGCAATGGCTTTGGACATCGCAAGGATATCCACGCTCTCGCTATAATCAGTGACGACATGCCCCACCGCCGACGTGAACGTCTGATAACGGCTGTAATCAAGATAATGGGCTTCAATACTTTCGAAATAGCGCTGGGCACAAAATGCGGGCGCATGGGCGCTTCGCACATATGTGGCGGCTAGATCGCCCAGACCAGCACGAGCCGCAGGCTCGCTGCGGAGCCATTCCAAGGCTTGAGTCAGTTGCACGTCGCTGAAATCGTCTTCCAGCTTGATCAACACGTCATCCGGCAGATCAGCCATGGCACCATTGGCATTGATGATCGTGGCCAGACCGTAATTGAGACAATCGAGCACTGCCGCTGAGGTCTCGCCGCGCGACAGTTCACGCAACTGCACACCCACGTCTGCAGCGGCTAGATACTGCTCATAGGTCAACGCGTCGGTCCAACCAACAATGCTGACGCTAGAAGGCTGTTGGCGTTCCTTGATTAGCCGCTCGATGTCTTCGCCATAGTTTGACGCCTCGTTCTGACCGACGAAGAACAACTTGCAGTTGGAGTCCTGGCGGAGCAACGGGGAGTTTTCCCACGCGGCCAACAATCGATGATTAAGCTTGGTCTTGCCCATAAAGCCAAAGCTACACACAACGAAATCGTCACTGCTCAAGCCCAGGGCTGCACGGGCGCGCTCGCGGTCCTGGTTCATCGCAGGCACACGCAGAAGTGGGATCGCCGAACAGCGAGCCCTTTCACCATACCATTGACGCGCCAACGACTCGGAGTAATTCGAATGCACGATCACTCCTAGTGCCTGATTAATCACCCCCAGGCTGCCCGGGTACTTGGACAACGTGCTATGCACCCCGTCCCGATGAAAGTCATCCACCGCCTTGTAGCCATGTCCCTGATACAGCTCTTTAATCCAGGCATCGGGTTTTATCCCATGGACCTGGCAATACCACTGAACATCGCTCAGATAGAAGTCGTGCAAGACGACGACTCCAGCAATCTCGTCAAGTAACTCAAACATAAAGGCATGCATCGGACTATTACCGAAGTGGTAAATAACCCGCTGGTAGCGCGAGGCGTTTTGGCGGAACCACTCCACCGAGCGCACCTGACAGTTAGCCAGGATCCAAGGATCATTGACCTGGGGGTGATCGGTCACCACATCGATGTCGTAATAGCGGCTTAACTCGGGCAACAACTCTGCGCTGTACCCGGCGATGCCGCTTTTTTGGGGTGGCAGTGGCGACACATAAGCCAACTTCCGTCGCAAACCACTGGTGCTGACATTCCCCTGTCGCATGGTCCCTCGCGCCAACAACGCTAAGACAGCCCCAACGTCCTCCTGCAATGACTCTTCTTCGAAACCGGTCGCGGGGTTCGCCGATAGAGCATTAACCTGAACAGCAGGCACCCCCAGCGCCTGGCTGACATATTGAGGATCCAGCGGCGGTATGACCATCACCAGCTCTGCACGACGGATTTGCTGGATCTGCTGCGCCCGATACAAGCCCCGTGGCGTCACCTCGCCAGCATGGGACTTACCCAAAGACTCCAACACGACGACACTGCGCATGGACTGCTCCAATACGCCGATAGTCAAAATCAACTCATTGTCAGCGCTATCAAACACATCGGATAGCAACACCAAATCGGGCTTGAGATTGGCCAGAAACGCCTCACGGATCAACTCAGCGGCTTTCGCCCGTCCTTCGTTATCCGGATCAAGCCGATTCACCGGGCCAGGTGCCGACCACACATGGATATTTTCGGACGGCAAAACTCCATGAAACTGCGCGCGAATCGCTTCGATGGTCCCATCAAACAGCCCACTTAGGGCCAGGATGACCTCATGTTCGCCTGACTGTAGGGCTAACGCGCGTGCCAATCTGGTGATGTAGCACGAGGAGTCGAGCCGGGTGAGACGGGCTTGAGCGCCCTGCATATCAATAACAATACGCATCAGCGCAGATCCTTCTGTTCGGTAGTTTTTTTCAGATCGTAATACACTTGGCGAGCACCCGCCGACAGGCCCTCCAGGTGCTGCGGTACTTCACTGTTCGTCGTTTCATGGCGAGAAACAGATGCGCTGACCATTAGCCCACGCTTGAGGGCGAAGCGCTTGAGGGCTTCATGCAAACGGGGATAACGATTCAGGCTGGCATTGAGTCGCCGACGCAAAGCCGGGCGCCCGAGGGTATGGCGCAGCCCTGCGACCACGATTCGACGCGCCCCGCTTTTCAGCAAACGGGCAAAGCTACTGCCCAACCAGCGCACGGACCTTGTGCACCGGCGCAAAGGCGCAGTAAGGCGCCAGGAAGTGCTCCTCATCAACGCTTGCACGCGGCTGTTATCGGCGCAACTTTGTAGCCAAAATTCGTGAGTCCGGGCCAACGCCTCATCACGCTGCTGACGGGTCTGCTGCAACTCCGCTTCCAATTGGACAATCTGGCGCTGTAACTTGGCTTCCAGCTCAGCGCTCCGGCGCGGCAACTTGGCTTCAAGTTCGACACTCTGACGCTGCAACTCGGCTACCTGCTCGACATTCTGGTGCTGCGACACGGCTTCCAGTTCGACACCCTGGCGCTGCAACTCGGCTGACAGCTCGACACTCTGGCGCTGCAACTCGGCTGACAGTTCGACACTCTGGCGCTGCAACTCGGCTGACAGCTCGACCCTCTGTCGCTGCAACTCGGTTGACATGCCGGCAACCTCATGCTGTATTTCCTTTAGGTGCTGTATTTGCTGCAAAGAGCTGTCTTCAAGCGCTGCCCGGAAGCGCCGCTCCAGGTGTTGTTCATAACGCTCTGCCAAGGTTTCCAGACTCAAACCGTAAGTACGGTCAAAGTAAGGATCGAAAACCGCCAACTGTTCGACTCCCGCCGTCTTCTGCGCAATGATCGCGTAATCCGGGCTGACCCCGTCCAACACTTCCATCAAGGTAAGTTGCGGCACGTCATGCAACGCAGCCGACTCTTGCAGACGGACCAACTTGGAGCGCGAAAATCCCGTGTACTCGGTCAAAAAGCTGAGTAACAAATGTGGTATGGGTTTTTCGTGGGTCGGGTCGAGGTAGAAAGAATTAGTGCCAACCAATAGGTTTTCCGGGTTCGGCGTCTCCATAATCAACAGACCCGCCGGTTTGAGCACCCGTAGCGCCTCACTGACCAACTGCTGCAAACTGGTGAACGGTATGTGCTCAACCAAATGGAACGCCGACACCACCACTTGACTCTCATCGCCCAGCGCGGCCAGCGCCTCCAGCGCGTCGCCGTACTCGGCAGGCAAGCCGAGCGCCTGACATGCCTGCAGCATGCCCTCGTCGACGTCAACACCACGAGGTAAAAAGCCTTGCGACTGGATCAACTCCAGCCATTCGCCACGGCCACAACCCAAATCAAGCGCCAGGCACTGCGGGTACAATGCTTTGAGCGGGTTGATAAAAGGCAGATAGACCTCTTGACGTTTCCTGATCAAGTCGCGACTACCGCGATGGATATCTTCAAACGCCCGGTAAAAATTCTTACTCATTTGCTGTTTTCCACTGTTGGCGGCAACCAGGCAAGCCCAACAAATTCCGTTTTGGAGACATTCACCACATTGAACACCAGTGCCAGATCCTGCCACTCGAAGTTACAGGCAATATGATTCTGGGTGGTGTGCAGCGCAACCGCCACTGAATACGAGCCCACTCCCAAGTTAGCCTCAAAGTCGAAGCGGTACTGCATTGTCTGCCCCGCCGCCAGACTCTCCAGTTTGCAGCCCAAGTGATGCGTATTGGTGCCAAAGACCGTCTGGCCCAAACGGTCCTTGAGCGCGTAACCGGTAACCAACTCGGGGATATCGCTGTTGATCTGCACATCAATTTTCAAGCTGACATTTTCGCCAACTTGTACGTATTCGATCGGCTCTCCCACGCTATTGTGCAGGCTAACCGAACGTATGCTTGCCTCGCCCGAGCCAGAGCGAGTTTGCACACTGCCATCTTCGCGCTGGATGACTGTAACCGTGGCGTTTTCCTTGGCCGCGATAATAGCGTTGTAGTAATCCATCACCTCTTCCGGCGCGCCATCCTTGATCACGGTACCGTGTTCGAGCAGGATCGCCCGGTCACATAACGCCTGGATCGAGCCTCGGTCGTGGGACACGATCAACAACGTCGTGCCCAGACGCTGAAACTCGCGAATACGCTCAAAGCTCTTGTGCTGGAAATAACTGTCACCCACCGACAAGGCTTCATCGACGATCAGGATGTCTGGACGAAACGCTGTCGCCACGGCAAACGCCACGCGCATCTGCATACCGCTTGAATAAGTACGCACGGCTTGGTCGAAGTATTCGCCAATCTCGGCAAAAGCCTCGATCTCTGGCATGGCCTGGTGGATCTGCTCAGCGCCAAAGCCCATCAAACCGGCGGCGTGGTACACATTCTGGCGACCGGTCAAATCAGGGGTAAAACCCATGCCTAACTCGAGAATGGCAGCGATGCGGCCATTAACCTGAACGCTGCCCTCCGTGGGTTGCAGGGTTCCGGTAATCATCTTCAGCAGCGTAGATTTTCCCGCACCGTTTTGGCCAACGATACCGATGGCTTCTCCCGGCCTGATGGAAAAGTTGATGTGCTTGAGCACCCAATGCTCTTCACTGGGTTTGGTGGGCAGCCCAAACCAACGGCCAATGCGCTGAAGTTCAGAGGCGTAGACGCGATAAGCCTTGCCCAGGTTGTTTACGGTTAGCAGGCTCATAACACGTCCACCATTTCCGGCGCGGCCCGGCGGAACATAAAAAGCCCCAACAGCATCAAGCCCAAGGCAATAACAGTGGTCACTGCAATTTGCTGGATATCGGGGGTTTTGGCGTATACCAAAATGTCATGGTAAGCGCTGACGATCGGGAACATGGGGTTCATGTCCATGTAGCTTCTGAAGTTTTCAGGAATAATATTGACCGGGTAAACCACCGGGGTGAACCAGAACCAGACTTGCAGCAGGATGGGTACCACTTGACCTACGTCCCGAATGAAAACGTTCAGAACGCCGAGAATCAAGCCTATGCCAACTGCCAGAGCAGTGACTGCAAGCGTCAACGGGATGAGCCATAGCATTTCAAGGTGCGGCCATTGACCCAACAGAGCAAAAACCGCCAACAGCGCAACAAACAACAACACATAATTGAGCAGGCTCGATCCCACGACAATTACCGGCAAGGTAATACGCGGAAAGCGCATCTTTTTCATGAGGTTGCCTTGGTCGATAAACAAGGTCAAACAGCGACCGATGATCTCCGAAAATAGGCTCCATGCCAGCATGCCCGCCATCAAGTAGAGGGCGTACGCATACTTGTTGTCGATCCCGGGAAGCTTTGCTGCCAGCACGTTGGAGAGCACCAGAGCATAAATGGCGACTTGGGCCAGAGGGTTGATAATCATCCACAGACCGCCTAAACGGCTACGAGCAAAACGGGCAGAAAATTCATTATGAATGGATGAAAAAACGAACCCACGGTAATCCCAAAGGCTTTTGAACAACTCCAACATTCCTGACTCCTGGTAAAAGTAAAGCCAAGTTGCTTCACTCGTGGCGATCCTGAATCACGGGATTTACAGCTAAGGCTCAAGGCCTCCGGCAAACGATACGGTTGCGCTCCCAGAGATGAGAATCCAGATCAAATCTACTTAAACTACTTATCCCTGGATCAAACCAGCAATTTCCGCCACATAGCGCACAACAAGTTTTTCATCCGCACGACTCTCCACATTCAACCGTAGCAATGGCTCCGTGTTGGATCCTCGCAGGCTGAAGCGCCAATCGCCAAACTCAAGGCTGATCCCGTCGGTTTCATCAACAAGCGGATTGCTCGGCCGGAAGTGTTCGAGCACCTTTCTTAAGGTCTCATTCACATCCGTCACGCGATAGTTAATCTCCCCACTACACGGAAACGCTTCGATTCGCTTCGCGACTAGCTGCGCAAGCGTTTCGCCCGTTTCGGAAATCAATGCTGCCACCAACAACCATGGAATCATCCCGCTATCGCAATACGCAAAATCGCGGAAGTAGTGGTGGGCACTCATCTCCCCGCCATATACCGCGTCTTCCTCGCGCATGCGTTCCTTGATGAACGCATGTCCGGTTTTGCTCTGAACGGCGATACCACCCGCCTGCTCAACCTGCTCGATAGTATTCCAGGTCAGGCGCGGGTCGTGGATGATTTTGCTGCCGGGGTGTTGCTTGAGCAGCATTTCGGCCAGCAAGCCGACAAGGTAGTAACCCTCGATGAACCGACCATCCGCATCAAAGAAGAAGCATCGATCGAAGTCACCGTCCCAGGCCAGGCCCATGTCACACTGATTTGCCAGCAGTGCGTGACGAGTCAGCTCACGGTTTTCAGGTAGCAGCGGGTTCGGAACACCATTCGGAAAGTGGCCATCAGGCACCTCGTTGATAAACACCCACTGCAACGGAAGTCGTGCAGCCAGCGCCTGTAGCACAGGGCCTGCAGCGCCATTACCCGGATCGGCGAGAATCCTGAGAGGCTTTAGGGCGCTGACGTCGACGTAAGTGAGCAAATGGTCGATGTAGGCAGTCTTGTCGAAGGCCTGACGAACCGCGCCTTTTTGTGCCGCAACGGTGCCCAGGTCTCCCTGATCGACGCGTAGGCGAATGGCGTCGAGACCAGTGTCGCCACTGATAGGGCGAGACTCGGCCTTGACGAGTTTCATGCCGTTGTAGCCTTTGGGATTGTGACTGGCGGTTATCATTACACCGCCGTCGACCTTGTAATGGCTGGTGGCAAAATAAACTTCCTCGGTGCCACACAGCCCGATGTCGATCACATCGGCGCCCGCCTCGGTAATACCGCGCATCAGGGCTGTCGCCAGGGGCGGGCTTTCGAGTCTCATGTCCTGGCCGACCACAAAGGTTTTTCCCTGCAACTCAGCCACAAGTGCACGACCTATGCGATAGGCGATGTCTTCGTTGAGTTGAGCTGGAATCTGACCACGAATGTCATAGGCTTTGAAGCATTGCGTCACGATAGGAGGATACATACTACTCGCTAGCTGAAATGTCCGATGCCGCCCAGAGGCGGCACCGGAAAGAATGGACCGCCAGGGCCTAATGCCGCTGGCGCGCGGCCCTCACAAGGCGCAGGGCTCGCATCGGGCTCAATGTCGTTACTTATCGACGCGACCGTAATTATCCTCGAAACGAACAATATCGTCCTCACCAAGATAATCACCGCTTTGCACCTCAATGAGCACCAGGTCTATGACACCCGGGTTCATCAAGCGGTGCTGATGGCCAGCACGAATGAAGGTGGACTCATTGGTGTTCAGCATCAATTCTTCTTGGTCATTGATGACCAGAGCCATCCCGCTGACGACGATCCAATGTTCACTTCTGTGGTGATGCATTTGCAGGGATAGAGAAGCCTTGGGCTTCACAACGATGCGCTTGATCTTGAAGCGTTCGCCATTTTCCAGCGTGGTATAAGTCCCCCATGGGCGATGGACTGTGCGGTGCAACAGATGGACAGTGTGGTGGCACGCCTTCAGTTGATTGACGATATGCTTTACGTCTTGGGCGTGGTCTTTATGGGCAATCATTACCGCGTCCGGCGTGTCAATTACCAACAGGTTTTCAACACCAACCAACGCAGTCAGCCGATCTTCGCTGTTGACGTAATTGTTTCGAGAACCGTGGGACAACACTTCGCCTTCGAAACGGTTGCCGTTTTCATCAGGCTCGGTCAACTCACTCACGGCATTCCAAGAGCCGATGTCACTCCAACCGATATCGCAAGGAATGGTCGCTACGTTCGAGGACCGCTCCATCAGTGCATAGTCAATGGAAATGTCAGGAACATCGGCAAAGGTTTCAGCGTCCAGCGCCAGGCAGCGGTAATTTTTAGACGAGGTGAGGCGTGACGCCTCGATCGTCTTGCTGACGGCCGCCATGACGTCCGGAGCATGCTGACGGAGTTCTTCGAGCACGGAACCCACGCGGAAGCAAAACATTCCGGAGTTCCAGTAGTAATTGCCTGCGCTGACATAGCTTTGTGCGGTTTCCAGATCGGGCTTTTCTACGAAGCGTGCAACCTTCAAGCCCCCCGTCAACGGCGCATTTTTTTGTGCTTCGATATAACCAAAACCTGTTTCAGGATAGGTCGGCTGGATACCAAAGGTCACCAGCCAGCCCTCGGCGGCCAGAGCCATTGCGTGGTCTACGACCGCACCAAAGGCTTTTTCATCTTTAATTAAATGATCTGCAGCCAGCACCAGCATCTGGGCATCAGGGCCATGGGTGGCTTCCAGGTGGAGCGCAGCCGCAGCGACGGCTGCGGCGGTATTTCGGCCGAATGGTTCCAGGATGAAACCTTGGGCATGCTTGAGGGTATTGACTGCGCCGTATTCATCTTCAGTTTTGAACAGGAGCTCACGGTTGGTCACCGTTAGAACTTCAACAACACCTTTGAGTCGCGACGCACGGAGAAAGGTTTTCTGGATCAGATTCTGACCATCCGGCAGATCCATGAATGGCTTTGGATGGGCTTCACGAGAGACAGGCCACAACCGGCTGCCCACTCCACCAGACAAAATTACGGGAATCAGTTCCATACTCTAATCCTTAATACCCTTTCTGGTAGATGCATTCAGAAAGCGGGCGCAGTTATGTTTCCAATCATTTTCTGCATCACCATCGATGCACATGTTGCGTGATTAGCTTCACGCCCCAACCGATCCGCCCTATCGCGTCATCGTATTTCGGCCTATCCGGTCATCGGAGGACCTCAGCAAGGAGGTAGCGCGGAAAAGAACAATGATGGGAAAACCAGCTTCAATGGTTCTAAACGGGCTAAATTTTCTATCGGTCATTTTACATGCAGTGCCGGAAATTAATACTCATGCGCCAAATAGATATAGAAAATCGCTGGGAAAACATAAAGACATGCCATCAAAATAGCATCACCCCTCTACAACACCTACCTTCGGAGACCCGGCTTGAGCTGAGCGTTTTGAGGAGCAAATCCATCCGCTGTCAATAGGCAATCTGGTCGAGGCACGCCCATCATCGAACCTTCGCGCTTCTCGATGGCATGTATGAAATGGTCATCTAAAACGCAAAAAAACTCGAGATCAGACACGTGATAGCTAAAAAGAGTCGCACCGCAAGCCTATTGCTGGCAGAACACAGGCGCTCCCTACACTGACCATAGGAAATATTGGTAGCAAGAGTCTTTGCCACGTAATGAGGCGTGTGCCGCCCCGTCCAAGCCAGGAAGTTCGGCGCAGCTCAGCTTGATACAGCACTGACTGGAGCAGGTACTCGCAACAGAGATCAGAGAAGACGCTTTCGCGATGCCCGCGACATACGCCCCAACAGCCAACCCAGTAACGGACCGATCAACATTCCTATCAGCAGCGCCGCAACAGTGATGACCGATACAGGCAACTGTGGTCCCGTCAACCCCAGGAACAACAAGGCAACCGGCTGCTGGTTTTCCAGGACAAAGGCTAGAACAATCAAAATCACCAGCAGTACAAACACCGCGAGCAGGACGCGCTTGAGATTACGCATGAATCATTCCTTGTGTGGTGCCCGTCAAACCCCCTCCTCCTCATCTTCATTCACGCGATCGCGAAGTTCTTTCCCCGGCTTGAAATGCGGGACGAATTTCCCGTCGAGGCTGACGGACTGACCCGTTTTGGGATTGCGCCCAACCCGCGGGGCGCGGTAATGCAGGGAAAAGCTGCCGAAACCACGGATTTCAATACGATCACCCGTAGCCAAACACTGGGACATTTGTTCAAGCATGGTCTTGATGGCCAGCTCCACATCCTTGGATGAGAGTAGCCCTTGATGGGTGACAATTCGTTCGATCAACTCCGACTTCGTCATATTTTTCCCTTCTTTTTCAAGCAGCTAGGAAAATCGCTTGAAAAGGTTTTAGCATGACCGGAGGGATTTGAACAGCCCAAGTATTGACATTCTTCTTGACTCCCCCAATAGCCTCTTTCCGCGCAAGCAGGGAGGTACTACCGACAGATGACCAGCATCGTACGAGTCAGATAGCCAGCCGGATTGAAACCAAAGGGGTACTGATCTTCATCCTTCGCGTCGTCGGATCGGGTAATCACCTTGTAGCCAGCCCCCTTGCACTCTCTTGCAGCTCTCTTGTGGCACTTCTCCCAGCCGGAACCCAACCCCGAGCAGTCGACCTCGATACCACTGACACCACGCACTGCGTGGGTCTTGGCACTCGTAGAGCAAGCTGCCAGCACCAAGACACTCAATACCAGAAAGAGCTTGTTCATTCAGTTCCTTTAGACAGGGGTCCGGATCGATCACTTATACAAGTCGGAGCCACGCCCTGAATAGATTATTGATCCGCTTCATAAAAGAGACAGCTGGGTTGATGGGTTGGTTTCGCAGCGCCCCGAATCAACACTGTCATCGGCAGCGACCTGCAGAGAATCTTGAAATTTCGCAGGCACAAAAAAGGGCGACCGAAGTCGCCCTTTTTCTATGGTCTGACAGAACTCAGTTCTGTTTTTCCATTTGTGCACGCAGCAGGTCGCCCAGAGTGGTAGGACCAGCAGCAATGTCAGCGGCTGGCTTGTCGCGCAGGCTCTGGATTGCTTCTTTCTCTTCAGCATCGTCTTTCGACTTGATGGAGAGCTGGATTACGCGGCTCTTGCGGTCAACGCTGATGATCTTGGCTTCTACTTCTTCGCCTTCTTTCAGAACGTTGCGCGCGTCTTCAACGCGGTCACGGCTGATTTCGGAGGCTTTCAGAGTCGCTTCGATATCGTCGGCCAGAGTGATGATGGCGCCTTTGGCGTCAACTTCTTTCACGATGCCCTTAACGATTGCGCCTTTGTCGTTCTCTTGAACGTACTCGGAGAACGGATCGCTTTCCAGTTGCTTGATACCCAGGGAGATGCGCTCGCGCTCTGGGTCAACCGACAGGATAACGGTGTCCAGCTCGTCACCCTTCTTGAAACGACGTACGGCTTCTTCGCCCACTTCGTTCCAGGAGATGTCGGACAGGTGAACCAGGCCGTCGATGCCGCCGTCCAGACCAATGAAGATACCGAAATCGGTGATCGACTTGATGGTGCCGGAGATTTTATCGCCCTTGTTGAACTGGCCAGAGAAGTCTTCCCATGGGTTGGACTTGCACTGCTTGATGCCGAGGGAGATACGACGACGCTCTTCGTCGATGTCCAGAACCATGACTTCCACTTCGTCGCCGACTTGTACGACTTTCGAAGGGTGGATGTTCTTGTTGGTCCAGTCCATTTCGGAAACGTGTACCAGGCCTTCAACGCCCTCTTCCAGCTCAGCGAAGCAGCCGTAGTCGGTGAGGTTGGTAACACGAGCGGTGACGCGAGTGCTTTCTGGGTAACGGGCTTTGATAGCGACCCATGGATCTTCACCCAGTTGCTTGAGGCCCAGGGAAACACGATTGCGCTCGCGATCGTACTTCAGAACCTTGACATCGATCTCGTCGCCAACGTTGACGATTTCCGAAGGATGCTTGATACGCTTCCAGGCCATGTCGGTGATGTGCAGCAGGCCATCGACGCCACCCAGATCGACGAATGCGCCGTAATCGGTGAGGTTCTTGACGATGCCCTTGACCTGCTGGCCTTCCTGCAGCGATTCCAGCAGAGCTTCACGCTCGGCGGAGTTCTCGGCTTCCAGGACACTGCGACGGGAAACGACAACGTTGTTGCGCTTCTGGTCCAGCTTGATGACCTTGAATTCCAGCTCTTTGCCTTCCAGGTGCGTGGTATCGCGCACTGGACGGACGTCAACCAGGGAACCTGGCAGGAACGCACGGATGCCGTTAACGTCGACAGTGAAGCCGCCTTTAACCTTACCGTTGATAACGCCCTTGACCACTTCCTCAGCTGCGAAAGCCGCTTCCAGAACGATCCAGCATTCAGCGCGCTTGGCTTTTTCACGGGACAGCTTGGTTTCACCAAAGCCATCTTCAACCGAGTCCAGCGCAACGTGAACTTCGTCACCGACGTTGATGTTCAGTTCGCCAGCGTCGTTGTAGAACTGCTCAAGCGGGATGAGTGCTTCAGACTTCAGACCAGCGTGAACGGTTACCCAGCGAGCTTGGTAATCGATATCAACGATAACACCGGTGATGATGGAGCCTGCCTGAAGGTTCAGGGTTTTCAGGCTTTCTTCAAAGAGTTCCGCAAAGCTTTCGCTCATTTTAATTCCTGTTGATTAGGGCGAAGAATACGCCCGCCTCCACACCCCAGACGGTGTGGGTTAGTTTCATATAAAGGAAGCACCACAGGACTATGACTGGTCCCCTGCAGGGCTTCCGGGTCACCCGGCGATATCGCGAATGGCGATCTCGCTCATGATGCGTTGCAACACCTGGTCGATGGACAACTCCGTGGAATCCAGCTGTATCGCGTCAGCCGCCGGCTTGAGCGGGGCTACTGCGCGCTGGGTGTCACGCTCATCGCGTGCACGGATCTCATCTAGCAGACTCGACAGACTAACATCCTCGCCTTTGCCCTTCAACTGCAAATATCGGCGACGCGCCCTCTCCTCCGCACTGGCGGTGAGGAAAATCTTCAGCGGCGCATCGGGAAAAACCACCGTGCCCATGTCGCGACCGTCCGCCACCAGTCCCGGCGGCTCCTGGAATGCACGCTGGCGTTGCAACAAGGCTTCGCGCACCGCCGGCAGCGCGGCGACCTGGGAAGCCCCGGCACCCACGCTTTCGGTACGAATGACGTCGCTGACTTCGTCACCTTCCAGAATGATGCGCTGGAGCTGACCGTCGGTCGCGGCAATGAATTGCACGTCCAGATGAGCGGCCAGCGCCTTGAGCAACTCTTCGTTGGTCAGGTCGACGCCATGGTTCGCGGCAGCGAACGCCAATAGACGATACAAGGCACCCGAATCGAGCAGGTTCCAGCCCAACTGCCTGGCCAGGATCCCGGCGACGGTCCCCTTGCCCGAACCGCTCGGACCATCGATGGTGATGACCGGTGCCTTGATATTCACGACTGTGCCTCTTGTGCCACTCGGATACCGACCTGTGCGCACAGCGCCAGGAAGTTCGGGAACGACGTCGCGACGTTGGCGCAATCATGGATGCGAATCGGCGCGCTGGCGCGCAAAGACGCAACACTGAAGGCCATGGCGATACGGTGGTCGCCGTGACCATGGACTTCGCCGCCGCCGATCTGGCCGCCGTCGATGATGATGCCGTCCGGCGTCGGCTGGCACTTGACGCCAAGGGCGAGCAAGCCATCAGCCATCACCTGGATGCGATCCGATTCCTTGACCCGCAGCTCCTCAGCGCCCGTCAATACGGTGCGCCCTTCTGCACAGGCGGCCGCCACGAACAGCACCGGGAACTCGTCGATGGCCAGCGGAACCAGCGCCTCCGGAATCTCGATACCCTTGAGTTTAGCTGCTCGTACGCGCAGGTCCGCCACGGGTTCGCCGCCGACTTCACGCTGGTTTTCCAGGGTGATGTCAGCGCCCATCAAGCGCAGGATGTCGATCACGCCGGTACGGGTCGGGTTGATGCCGACGTGCTCGAGCACCAGGTCGGAGCCTTCGGCGATCGAGGCGGCCACCAGGAAGAATGCCGACGACGAGATGTCGCCCGGCACTTCGATGTGGGTCGCGGTCAGCTTGCTGCCAGACTCGACGGACGCCGTGGCGCCATCGACCGTGACCGGGTACCCGAAGCCGCGCAGCATGCGCTCGGTATGATCGCGGGTTGGGGCCGGTTCGGTGACGGTGGTCTTGCCCTCGGCGTAGAGACCGGCCAGCAGCAGGCAGGATTTCACCTGGGCGCTGGCCATTGGCATGGTGTAGGTCAGCCCCTTGAGCTTGTTGCCACCGCGGATGATCATCGGCGGACGACCATCGGCGGCCGTCTCGATGACCGCGCCCATTTCCCGCAATGGGTTGGCGACACGATTCATCGGGCGCTTGGACAGCGAGGCATCACCGGTCAGGGTGCTGTCGAAGTCCTGCGCGGCCAGCAGGCCGGACAACAGGCGCATCGAGGTCCCGGAGTTACCCAGGTAGATTGGACCCGGGGCAGGCTTGAGGCCGTGCAGGCCGACACCATGAATGGTCACGCGACCGTGGTGCGGACCTTCGATGACCACGCCCATGTCGCGAAACGCTTGCAGCGTCGCCAGGGCGTCTTCGCCCTCAAGGAAGCCTTCCACCTCGGTCACGCCTTCGGCCAGGGAGCCGAGCATGATCGAACGGTGGGAAATCGATTTATCGCCCGGTACACGAATACGCCCACTCAGGGAGCCACCAGGTTGTGCCAGGAAAATCAGATCGTTGGAGTTCATAGCGTCCACATAGGCCCGACGGGCCAGGATTTTACTGAAATGCTCGCGGGCGACCCTGGCGCGTGTGAAAACGCCCAGCAATTGGTGCCCGTCCCCTGCATCGACCGCGTCGCGCAAGGCGTCGAGGTCGCTGCGAAATGTATCGAGTGTGCGCAGGACAGCTTCGCGGTTGGCGAGGAAGATGTCGTGCCACATGACCGGGTCGCTTCCAGCGATTCTCGTGAAATCGCGGAAACCGCCGGCAGCGTAACGGAAGATCTCAAGATTTTCATTGCGTTTGGCCAACGAATCCACCAGGCCGAACGCCAACAGGTGCGGCAAGTGACTGGTGGCAGCCAACACTTCATCGTGACGCTCGACCTGCATGTGCTCGACATCGGCGCCCAGTTCGCGCCACAAACGGTCCACCACCGCCAGCGCGGCTGGATCCGTCTGGTCCAGCGGCGTGAGGATCACTTTGTGGCGACGAAACAACTCGGCGTTGGAGGCTTCCACCCCGCTCTGCTCGGAACCGGCAATCGGATGGCCGGGCACGAAGCGCGCCGGCATCCCACCGAAAGCCTCGGTGGCCGCACGCACGACGTTGCCCTTGGCGCTGCCGACGTCAGTCAGGATCGCTTGCCCCAGGTTCATGCTCGCCAGACGCGCCAGCAGTTTTTCCATGGCCAGGATCGGCACCGCCAACTGGATCACGTCCGCGCCCTGGCAAGCGATCGCCAGGTCATCCTCGCAGCGATCGACCACCCCCAGCTCCACGGCCAGCTTGCGCGACTGCGGATCCAGGTCGACACCGACCACCTCGCGGCACAGGCCGCTTTCACACAAGCCCTTGGCAAACGAACCGCCAATCAACCCCAGGCCGACCACCACCAGGCGACCGATCATAGGGGCAGCAGATTGCAGCGAAGTGACATCAACCACGAGCCAGAACCTTGCTCAACGCCTCAAGGAAACGGTTGTTTTCCGCTGGCAGGCCGATGGTGATGCGCAGGTGGTTCGGCATGCCGTAGTTGGCCACCGGACGCACGATCACGCCTTCGCGCAGCAGCCCCTGGTACACCGGCGCGGCGACACGCCCCAGGTCGACGCAGATGAAGTTGCCTTTGGATGGAATCCAGCTCAAGCCCAGCTCACGGAACCCCGCTTCCAACTGCTGCATGCCGGCCGCATTCAGGCGACGGCTTTCGGCCAGGTAGGCCTCATCCTGCAAAGCGGCGCAGGCGGCTGCCAGGGCGAAGCTGTTGACGTTGAATGGCTGGCGTACGCGATTCAGCACATCGGCCACCACGGCGGTGGACAAGCCGTAGCCAACCCGTAGCGAGGCCAGGCCGTAGGCTTTCGAGAACGTGCGCGAAACCAGCAGATTCGGGTAGGCCGCAAGAAAATCCAGGCCGTCGGGCAAATCGCTGCCTTCGGCGTATTCGATGTAGGCCTCGTCCAACACCACGAGCACATGCGCAGGCACGTCTTGCAGAAAGTCGTCCAGGGCCTGGGCGTCGAACCAGGTGCCGGTCGGGTTGTTCGGGTTGGCAATGAAGACCACACGCGTGTTAGCGTCGATGGCAGCCAGCATGGCCAGCAGATCGTGCCCCCAGTTTTTGGCCGGGACCACATGGGCATCCGCGCCCACGGCCTGGGTCGCGATCGGGTAGACCGCAAACGCGTGCTCGCTGAACACGGCGTTGAGACCTGGTGCCAGGTACGCACGGGCGACCAACTCAAGAATGTCGTTGGAGCCGTTGCCCAGCGTCACCTGGTTCAGCTCGACGCCACAGCGCTCGGCCAGCAGGCTTTTCAGCGCAAACCCATTACCATCGGGGTAACGGGTCAGCTCGGCCAGTTCGTCGCGGATCGCCGCCAGCGCCTTGGGGCTCGCGCCCAACGGGTTTTCGTTGCTCGCCAACTTGACGATGCTGGCCGGATCCAGGTCCAGCTCGCGAGCCAGTTCGTCCACGGGCTTGCCCGGAACGTAAGGCGAGAGTTGTTGCACGCCTGGCTGAGCCAGAGCGAGGAAGTTGCCACTCATTTGCTATCCGCCCTTAAAGAACTGCCTTGGGGTAGGAACCCAGCACCTTGAGTGCCACTGCTTCCTGACTGATTTTTTCCAGCACACCTTTTACCAGCGGATCGCGGTGGTGGCCGACAAAATCGATGAAGAACACGTAGGTCCATTTACCGCTGCGCGACGGACGGGTCTCGATCCGCGTCAGATCGATACCGTTGTCGTGGAACGGCACCAGCAGTTCATGGAGCGCACCGGGCTTGTTGCTCATGGAGACGATGATCGAAGTCTTGTCGTCGCCGGTCGGTGGTACTTCCTGGCTACCGATCATCAGGAACCGCGTGGAGTTGTCCGGGCGATCCTCGATTTTCTCGGCCAGGCGAGTCAGCCCGTAGAGGCCGGCCGCCATATCGCCAGCAATCGCCGCCGAGTTCCACTCACCCTTGACCCGCTTGGCCGCTTCGGCGTTGCTCGATACCGCCACGCGCTCGACATTCGGGTAATGGGCGTCCAGCCACTTGCGGCACTGGGCCAACGACTGGGCATGGGAATAGATCCGGCTGATGCTGTCGGTCTTGGTGTTCTCGCCGACCAGCAGGTGATGGTGGATACGCAGCTCGACTTCGCCGCAGATCACCATGTCATGTTCGAGGAAGCTGTCCAGCGTGTGGTTGACCGCGCCTTCAGTGGAGTTTTCCACCGGCACCACGCCGAAATTCACCGCGCCGGCCGCCACTTCACGGAAGACTTCGTCGATGGCCGCCATTGGCTTGCTGATCACGGCGTGACCAAAGTGCTTCATGGCGGCGGCCTGGGTAAAGGTCCCCTCCGGGCCCAGGTAGGCAACTTTCAGCGGCTGTTCGAGCGCCAGGCACGACGACATGATTTCGCGGAACAACCGCGCCATCTCTTCGTTGCCCAGCGGCCCCTTGTTGCGCTCCATGACACGCTTGAGCACCTGAGCTTCACGCTCAGGACGATAGAACACCGGCACTTCGCCTTCGGCCAGGGAGGCCATCTTCACCCTGGCGACTTCCTGGGCACAGCGCGCACGCTCGCTGATCAGCTCCAGGACCTTTTCGTCCAGGGCATCGATGCGCAGGCGCAGCGCCTTGAGTTCTTGCTCAGACATCAGCCATGTTCCTTCTCGAACTCTGCCATGTAGGCGATCAACGCATTGACGGCGTTGATGTCGACGGCGTTGTAGATGGAGGCACGCATGCCACCGACCGAACGGTGGCCCTTGAGGTTCAGCAGGCCACGCTCGTCGGCGCCGGCCAGGAACGGCTTGTCCAGACGGTCGTCGGCCAGGCGGAACGGCACGTTCATCCACGAACGATCGGTCTTGTTGATCGGGTTGCTGTAGAGACCGCTGGCGTCGATGAAGTCATACAGCGTGCGCTGCTTGACTTCGTTGAGCTTGCCGATGGCTTCGACACCGCCCTGCTCCTTCAGCCATTCGAACACCAGGCCGGAGAGGTACCAGGCCAGGGTCGGCGGAGTGTTATACATCGAGCCGTTGTCGGCCGCGACCTTGTAGTTGAGCATGGTCGGGCACAGGGAACGGGCACGCCCCAGCAGGTCTTCACGAATGATGCTGACCAGGATGCCGCTAGGGCCGATGTTTTTCTGGGCGCCGGCGTAGATCATGCCGAAACGGGAGATATCCACAGGGCGCGAGAGAATGTCCGAGGACATGTCGGCCACCAATGGCACGTCGCCGGTTTCCGGGATCCAGTTGAACTCCAGGCCACCGATGGTTTCGTTCGGCGCGTAGTGAACGTAGGCCGCGTCCTTGGACAGGTTCCATTCGTTCTGGCCGGGAATCGCGAAATAATCGTAGGGCTTGGCGGTGGCAGCCACGTTGACGTGACCGTAGCGCGAAGCTTCTTCGATGGCTTTCTGCGACCAGATACCGGTATCGATGTAGTCGGCCTTGCCACTTTCCGGCAGCAGGTTCAACGGGATCTGGGCGAACTGCTGGCTCGCGCCGCCCTGCAGGAACAGCACCTTGTAATTGGACGGGATGTTCAGCAGATCACGCAGGTCCTGCTCGGCCTTGGTGGCAATGGATACGAACTCATCGCTGCGATGACTCATTTCCATGACCGACAGGCCCTTGCCGTGCCAGTCGAGAAGTTCACCCTGGGCACGCTTCAGGACCGCCTCAGGAAGCGCCGCCGGGCCGGCACAGAAGTTATAGGCTCTCTTGCTCACATCCAATCTCGCTCTGATCTGGTGGTCACATAAATCTTGTTCAACACATTACCCAATGTGGGAGCGAGCTTGCTCGCGATTACGGTGTGCCAGTCAATATCAACGCCGCTGACCCACCGAAATCGCGAGCAAGCTCGCTCCCACAGTTGCGCATTATGTGCAGTGTCGCAAATTTTCAAACGAGACAAACAACAAGGGGCGAATCTTCATCCGCCCCCCACGTGTCCGCTTAGTCCTGCGGTTCTTCTTCGTCTGCGGCAGCGTCGAGCGGTTGGTCGCCGGTCACGTCGTCGACATCGGCACCCAGGGTGCCCTCGAACGCCACGCCCTCCTCGCCCTCCAGCTCCTCGCCTTCGACTTCCGATGGCTCCTGCACCCGCTCAAGCCCTACCAGCGTTTCGTCGCTGGCCAGCTTGATCAGCGTCACGCCCTGGGTGTTACGACCCAGGCTCGAGACTTCGGCAACTCGTGTACGCACCAGGGTACCCTGGTCGGAGATCAGCATGATCTCCTCGCCATCGAGCACCTGGACAGCGCCAACCAGACGACCGTTACGATCGTTGCTGACCATGGCGATCACGCCCTGGCCGCCACGCTTGTACTCAGGGAACTCGCTGATGGCCGTGCGTTTGCCATAACCACGCGCCGAAGCGGTGAGGATCTGGCTGCCTTCTTCAGGAATCAGCATGGAAATCAGCTTCTGGCCTTCCGGCAGGCGCATGCCGCGCACACCGCGGGCGGTACGGCCCATGGCACGCACGTCGGATTCCTTGAAGCGAGTGACCTTGCCACCGTCGGAGAACAGCATGACCTCACGCTCGCCGTCGGTGATAGCGGCGGAAATCAGTACGTCGCCTTCGTCCAGTTCCAGGGCAATCAGGCCGACGCTGCGCTGGCGGCTGAAGGATTCCAGCGGGGTCTTCTTCACGGTGCCATTGGCGGTAGCCATGAAGATGTAGTGACCTTCGGTGTACTCCTCCACCGGCAGCATGGTGGTGATGTATTCACCATCGTCCAGCGGCAACAGGTTGACCAGCGGACGGCCACGTGCGGCACGGGACGCTTCCGGGATCTCGTAGGTCTTGAGCCAGTACACCTTGCCTTTGCTGGAGAACAGCAGCAACGTGGTGTGGCTGTTGGCGACCAGCAGGTGGGCGATGTAGTCCTCGTCCTTGACGCCGGTCGCCGACTTGCCTTTGCCGCCGCGACGCTGGGCCTGGTAGGCAGCCAGCGGCTGGGTCTTGGCGTAGCCACCGTGGGAAATGGTCACCACGCGCTCTTCTTCCGGGATCATGTCACCCAGGGTCAGGTCCAGGCGCGCATCGAGAATCTCGGTGCGGCGCACGTCGCCGTACTCGGCGCGAATCACTTCCAGCTCTTCGCGGATCACTTCCATCAGGCGCGTGGAGCTGTTGAGGATGCGGATCAGCTCGCCGATCTGGTTGAGGATTTCCTGGTACTCGGCCAGCAGCTTCTCGTGCTCCAGGCCGGTCAGGCGGTGCAGGCGCAGTTCCAGGATGGCTTGCGCCTGTTCCGGGGACAGGAAGTACTTGCCTTCGCGCAGGCCGTACTGCGGGTCGAGGTTCTCCGGGCGGCACGAGTCGGCGCCAGCGCGCTCGACCATTGCCACCACCGCGGAGGACTCCCAAGGGGTGCTGATCAGCGCTTCCTTGGCTTCCGACGGCGTTGGCGAGGCCTTGATCAAGGCGATCACCGGGTCGATGTTCGACAGGGCAACGGCCTGGCCTTCGAGAATGTGACCACGCTCGCGAGCCTTGCGCAGCTCGAATACGGTACGACGGGTGACCACTTCGCGACGGTGACGCACGAAGGCTTCCAGCAGGTCCTTGAGGTTCAGGATCCGCGGACGGCCGTCGATCAGCGCAACGATGTTGATGCCGAACACGCTTTGCAGTTGGGTCTGGGCGTAGAGGTTGTTGAGGATCACCTCAGGCACTTCGCCACGACGCAACTCGATCACGACGCGCATGCCGTCCTTGTCGGACTCGTCACGCAGCTCGGTGATGCCTTCGAGCTTCTTCTCTTTCACCAGCTCGGCGATCTTCTCGATCAAGCGAGCCTTGTTCAGCTGGTACGGCAGCTCGGTGATGACGATCTGCTGGCGGCCGCCAACCTTGTCGATGTCTTCGACGGTGGAGCGGGCGCGCATGTAAATGCGGCCACGGCCGGTGCGGTAGGCTTCAATGATGCCGGCACGACCGTTGATGATCGCGGCGGTCGGGAAGTCCGGACCCGGGATGTATTGCATCAGCTCATCGACGGTCAGCTCGGGATTGTCGATGAGGGCCAGGCAACCGTCGATGACTTCACCAAGGTTGTGCGGCGGGATGTTGGTCGCCATGCCCACGGCAATACCGCTGGAGCCGTTGACGAGCAGGTTCGGGATACGGGTCGGCATGACCGCCGGGATCATTTCGGTGCCGTCGTAGTTCGGCACCCAGTCCACGGTTTCCTTGTGCAGGTCGGCCAGCAGTTCGTGGGCCAGCTTGGTCATGCGCACTTCGGTGTATCGCATGGCCGCGGCGTTGTCGCCGTCCACGGAACCGAAGTTGCCCTGACCGTCTACCAGCAGGTAGCGCAAGGAGAATGGCTGCGCCATACGAACGATGGTGTCGTACACGGCTGTGTCGCCGTGGGGGTGATACTTACCGATCACGTCACCGACGACACGGGCAGATTTCTTGTACGGCTTGTTGAAGTCGTTGCCCAGCTCGCTCATCGCGAACAGCACGCGCCGGTGCACGGGCTTCAAGCCATCGCGCGCATCCGGCAGTGCCCGCCCGACGATTACGCTCATTGCGTAGTCGAGGTAGGACTGTTTCAGCTCGTCTTCGATATTGACCGGGAGGATTTCTTTGGCCAGTTCGCCCATGAGAAGCCTGATTCCTTTTTCTGGTGAAACCTCGTTACATCCAGATGGGACGAACGAAGCTCGCCGCTGCAGAACAAATGCCGTGCAGCGACTTACGACAAATCAACGAGTTATGCCATGGATCTGCGCAGTAAAGGCCACCTCGCGAGGCAGCCTTGGAAACCGCCGGATGTTATCACAAGAGCCGCCACGCACCTATCCCCCAGATGCGCATGGTGCGTAGTTAGTTGACCGATGACAGGCTGATATGGGACCAGAGGGGCTTAGAAGCGCTACGAATGGAGAATCAGGGCGAAAATGCAAGGCATTTGTTGCCTTTGACGACCTCATCGCGAGCAGGCTCGCCCCCACAAGGATCTTTTGTGTCTGAAATTTCAGACACACCTCCTATCCACTGTGGGAGCGAGCCTGCTCGCGATGGCGGTGGTTCAGACACCAAAAGGCCTTCAATGCAACCGCTTGCGACACATCAACTGCGCCAGCTTGGCGGTGTCCGGGCGCTCGATGATGCCCTTCTCCGTGACGATGACGTCGATCAAATCCGCCGGGGTGACATCGAACGCCGGGTTGAAGGCGTCCACCTCCGCGCCGAGCCTCTTGCCGCCGATTTCCAGCAGTTCACGCCCATCGCGCTCCTCGACCGGAATGTCATCACCGCTGGCCAGGCTCATGTCGACGGTCGAACTCGGTGCCACGACCATGAAACGCACGCCATGGTGCATGGCACAGACCGCCAGTTGATAGGTGCCGATCTTGTTCGCCACGTCGCCATTGGCGGTGATGCAGTCAGCACCGACGATTACCCAGGTCACACCTTTCGTCTTCATGATGTGGGCAGCGGCGGAATCGGCGTTGAGGGTCACCGGGATGCCCTCACGGGCCAGCTCCCACGCCGTCAGGCGCGAGCCTTGCAGCGATGGACGGGTTTCGTCGGCATAGACGCGCTCCACCATGCCTTCGATGTAGGCGCCACGGATGACCCCCAAGGCCGTGCCGAAGCCGCCGGTCGACAAGGTGCCGGTGTTGCCGTGGGTGAGGATGGCCTGGGCGTTGCCCTGGTGCTTGCGGATCAGGTCGACACCGAGCTGGGCCATGGTCAGGTTGGCTTCGCGGTCACTTTCGTGGATCGCGATGGCTTCGGCCTCAAGCACCGCCAGCGGCTCGGCGTGCTCTTTCAAGCGTCCCAACCGGTCGCGCATCCGATCCAGCGCCCAGAAGAGGTTCGCCGCTGTCGGCCGTGCCTGGGCCAGCAAGGCAAAATCAGCCTCCAGCGCCGCTTGCCAGTCACCGCCCTCGGCCATCCTGGCCCGCGCCGCCAGCACCACACCATAAGCCGCGCTGATGCCGATGGCCGGCGCGCCGCGCACCACCAACGAGCCAATGGCCTCGGCCACATCGGCGGCACGGGTGCAGGCGATCCAGTTTTCCTCGAACGGCAAGACACGCAGGTCCAACAGGTACAGGACGCCATCACGCCAATCGATGGCCTTCACCTTCTCCGCAGCCAATAGTCGATCGCGCATCCTTCACCCCGTACTCATGAACAAAAGCCGCCGATTATAGCGATCCCTCCGCGAAGACGCTCGGGTATACTTCGCCATCCTTTATACCCCATGGAACCGTTCCACGATGCCCAAGCCTGCCGTTGCGCTCGACTTATTATTGCTGCCGACCTGGTTGGTGCCTGTCGAACCCGCCGGTGTAGTGCTCAAGGACCATGGCCTGGGCATTCGCGACGGCTGCATCGTGTTCATCGGTCCACGGGCAGAAGCCCTCAAGTGTGACGCCGCCCAGGTCCGTGAGCTGCCCGGCATGCTGCTCAGCCCCGGCCTGATCAATGCCCATGGCCACGCAGCCATGACGCTGTTCCGCGGCCTGGCCGACGACCTGTCCTTGATGACCTGGCTCGAACAGCATATCTGGCCGGCGGAAGCCAAATGGGTCGATGAAGATTTCGTGCGCGATGGCACCGACCTGGCAATCGCCGAGCAGATCAAGGGCGGCATCACCTGCTTCTCCGACATGTATTTCTACCCCAAGATCGCCAGCGAGTGTGTCCACGACAGCGGTATTCGTGCGCAAATCGCGATTCCAATCCTCGATTTCCCGATCCCCGGCGCCGCCAGCGCCGACGAAGCCATTCGTCAGGGCATCGAATTGTTTGGCGACCTCAAGCACCACCCACGAATCAAAGTCGCATTCGGTCCGCACGCGCCCTACACCGTAGGCGACGAGAACCTGGAGAAAATCCGCGTGATCGCCGAGGAGCTGGACGCGGCCATTCATATGCACGTTCACGAAACCGCCTTCGAAGTGCAGCAGGCTGTGGATAACACTGCGGAGCGACCGCTGGCGCGCCTGGGACGACTTGGCCTGCTGGGGCCACGCTTTCAGGCCGTGCACATGACTCAAATCAGCGACGAAGACCAGGCCTTGCTGGTAGAAAGCAATTGCAGCGTGATCCACTGCCCGGAATCGAACCTGAAGCTGGCCAGCGGTTTCTGCCCGGTGGAGCGCCTGTGGCAGGCCGGCGTCAATGTCGCCCTCGGCACCGACGGCGCGGCGAGCAACAACGACCTGGATCTGCTCGGCGAAACCCGCACCGCCGCCCTGCTGGCCAAGGCCGTCGCCGGTTCCGCCACGGCCCTGGATGCTCATCGGGCACTGCGCATGGCTACGCTCAATGGTGCCCGGGCGCTGGGCATCGAAGCGACAGTCGGCTCGCTGGAAGTGGGCAAGGCCGCCGACCTGGTGGCCTTCGATCTGTCGGGCCTGGCCCAGCAACCGATCTACGACCCGGTGTCGCAACTGATTTATGCCACCGGGCGCGATTGCGTAAAACACCTGTGGGTGGGCGGCAAGCCGCTATTGGAGGATGGCCGACTGACCCGCATGGACGAATCAAGACTGATCGCCACGGCCCAGGCCTGGGGTCGCCGCATCAGCGGCCACAACGAATAACCACGCCCCTTGAGCCGCGGCTCGGGGCACCTGATTTTTCAAGCTTTTCGAGGATCTGCACATGAGCAACGTCGACCACGCCGAAATCGCCAAGTTCGAAGCCCTGGCCCATCGCTGGTGGGACCGTGAAAGTGAATTCAAGCCACTGCACGACATCAACCCGCTGCGGGTCAACTGGATTGACGAACGGGTCAACCTGGCTGGCAAGAAGGTGCTCGACGTCGGTTGTGGCGGCGGCATCCTCAGCGAAGCCATGGCCCAGCGCGGGGCGACGGTGATGGGCATCGACATGGGCGAAGCGCCACTGGCGGTTGCACAACTGCATCAGTTGGAGTCGGGCGTCAGCGTGGAATACCGGCAGATCACCGCCGAAGCCCTGGCCGAAGAAATGCCCGGCCAATTCGACGTGGTCACCTGCCTGGAAATGCTCGAGCACGTGCCGGATCCGTCGTCGGTCATCCGCGCCTGCTTCCGCATGGTCAAGCCGGGCGGCCAGGTGTTTTTCTCCACCATCAACCGCAACCCGAAGGCCTACCTGTTCGCCATCGTCGGCGCCGAATACATCATGAAACTGCTGCCTCGCGGCACTCACGACTTCAAGAAATTCATCCGCCCTTCCGAACTGGGCGCCTGGAGCCGTGCGGCCGGGCTGACCGTCAAGGACATCATTGGCCTGACCTACAATCCGCTGACCAAGCACTACAAGCTGGCCGCCGACGTTGACGTCAACTACATGATCCAGACCCTGCGCGAGGAGTAAGTCGATGCGTCTCAAAGCGGTTCTCTTCGACATGGACGGCACGCTGCTCGACACCGCGCCGGATTTCATCGCCATCTGCCAGGCCATGCGCGCCGACCGTGGCTTGCCACCGATGAACACGCAGCACATTCGTGACGAGATTTCCGGCGGTGCCCGGGCGATGGTCGCTGTGACCTTTTCCATGGACCCGGAATCACCGGGGTTCGAGGAACTGCGCCAGGAGTTCCTCGACCGCTACCTCAAGGGTTGCGCGGTCCACAGCCATTTGTTCGACGGCATGGCCGAGGTGCTGGCCGATATCGAAGCGGCCAACCTGATCTGGGGCGTGGTCACCAACAAGCCGGTGCGCTTCGCCGAACCGATCATGCAGCAACTGGGCCTGGCCGAACGCTCGAAAGTGCTGATCTGCCCTGACCATGTGAAAAACAGCAAGCCGGACCCGGAACCACTGACCCTGGCGTGCAAGCTGCTCGACCTGGACCCGGCCAGCGTGCTGTTCGTGGGTGATGACCTGCGGGACATCGAGTCCGGTCGCAGCGCCGGCACCAAGACGTGTGCGGTGACCTATGGCTACATCCACCCGGACGACAACCCCAGGCACTGGGGCGCGGATGTGGTGATCGATCACCCATCGGCACTGCGCGAGGTGCTGGATAACGCCCTGTGCGGTTGCTGATGTGACTGTCTTGTGATGAAGGAATTTATGTGGGAGCAAGGCTTGCCTGCGATGACGGCGATGCGGTCGTCCAGAAATCGAGGCGCCTGTTTCGCGAGCAAGCTTTGCTCCCACAGCCTGCTTCCAATGGCGGGGCTCAATCCCCTGACACTACAGCTTCTGCCAACAGATTGATTTGTTGAGGTTTTTTTATGTTTGATTATTCCGCCCGCCCCGATCTGCTCAATGGCCGGGTGATTCTGGTCACCGGCGCCGGCCGCGGAATCGGTGCCGCAGCCGCGAAAGCCTACGCCGCCCATGGCGCCACCGTGCTGCTGCTGGGCAAGACCGAAGCTAACCTGACCCAGGTCTACGATGAAATCGAAGCGGCCGGTCATCCGCAGCCAGCGGTGATCCCGTTCAACCTCGAAACCGCGCTGCCTCATCAGTACGATGAACTGGCGGCCATGATCGAAACCGAGTTCGGTCATCTGGACGGTCTGCTGCACAACGCCTCGATCATCGGCCCGCGTACCCCCCTGGAACAGTTGTCCGGTGAGAATTTCATGCGGGTGATGCACGTCAACGTCAACGCGATGTTCATGCTCACCAGCACCTTGCTGCCCCTGCTCAAGCTGTCCAAGGATGCGTCCGTGGTATTCACCTCCAGCAGCGTCGGGCGCAAGGGCCGAGCGTATTGGGGCGCCTATGGCGTGTCCAAGTTCGCCACCGAGGGGCTGATGCAGACCCTGGCCGACGAAGTCGACACCGTCGCCGCCGTGCGCGCCAACAGCATCAACCCCGGCGCCACCCGCACCAGCATGCGCGCCCAGGCCTACCCGGGGGAAAACCCGCTCAACAATCCGACGCCCGAGGAGATCATGCCGGTCTACCTGTACCTCATGGGCCCGGACAGCTCCGGCGTCAACGGCCAGGCGTTCAACGCGCAATAATGACCTGGACCAGCGTCGCGGCGACTTACCGTCGCGACGCAGGCCCTATTCGATGCGCAACCAGGCGAACCGCCAAACCCACGTCGCTGGAAATATCCGCGACTTGCCAACAATGCATTGATTCCTAAACGGTTTTTATTGAAGTGAACCGAATGGCACGACTTTCGCTCTAAATATCCTCAAACACGCCATGTTCGGCGGGGAACGGACGTTGAGACGAGATTGATGCCTGAAAGGGAAAGCGGACTAAACTTAGATCAATTGTCCTACGGGACTGAAGGACCAGTACGACGCGCAGCCCAAAGCCGCCACACCCAACCTGCCAGGACAGATTTAGCTTAGGGGCTAACGCCAATATGAAAACGCCCACCCAGATCAACGCGATTGACTTCGACAGCGCCAAATTGCAGCGTCTGGGTCTTGGCCAGCCATCGCCGCTCGCGGCACGCTCCGTCAGTCTTTCGCAATTGCGCCAGCAACTGAGCCAGCAGCTGCAGACCAGCCTGGAGCCACAGCGAATCCTCGGTTTGTTTTTCCGGGAAATCCAGCGGCTGGTGCCCCTGGATGCGTTGGCCTACCAGCACAAAGCCAGTGATCTGCGCCTGGAGTTCGGGCAACGCGGGCATCACACCCTCAGCTATAACCTCAGCCATGAAGGCGAACACCTGGGTGAACTGGTATTCCGTCGCAACCAGCGCTTCACTGAAGCGGAACAGAGCGACCTTGAATCCATCATGTCGACGCTGCTGTATCCACTGCGCAACGCACTGCTCTATCGCGCCGCCACCCAGAGCGCCCTGCGCGATCCGCTGACCGGTACCGGCAACCGCATTGCCATGGACCAGACGCTGATGCGTGAGATCGACATGGCCAAGCGTCATTCGCAGCCCTTGTCGGTGCTGATGCTCGACATCGACCATTTCAAGCGCATCAACGATAGCCATGGTCACGGCGTTGGCGACGAAGTGCTCAAGGCCGTGGCCGAGTCGATCAAGAGCCAGCTGCGCAACGTGGACATGGTGTTCAGGTTCGGCGGTGAAGAATTTCTGATCCTGCTGGCCAATACCAGCCGGGATGCTGCGGCCATGGTCGGTGAACGGCTGCGTTACGCCGCCCAGGCCCAGGATTATTTCGCCACGAGCACAAGGATCGAGCTGACGGTCAGCCTGGGTTGCGCCACCCTGCTACCAGGGGAATCATCGGAAAGCCTGCTGCGCAGGGCTGACAGCGCACTGTACGTGGCCAAGCGCGAAGGACGTAATCGACTGGCAATGGCAGGCTGAAAACAAAGGTGGGAGCGAGCTTGCTCGCGATAGCGGCCTGGCAGTCAACCTCCCCGTCGACTGTCAGCCCCCTTCGCGAGCAGGCTCGCTCCCACATGGGTTGTGGCTACCTGTAGCGGTAGAAATCAGCTTTCCGCCAGTGCCAGGCGCTCGCGGGTGGATGAAGACTTGCTCACCGTCTCCGACTGCTCCAGTTGCATGCAACGCTCCAGGAACAGGTACATGTAGTCATAGCTCTTGCACACAGCCTGGCGCAGCTCCGTTTGCAGGGCTTTGCTTGGGTTCATCCCCGCCAGCGTACAGATGATTTCCAGGGCTTCCCAAGGATGGGCATCGTCGTACTGGGCATGCATCTTCAGCCACTTCATGGCCCGCTTGCGGTCTTCCTCGGCGAAAGCGGCCGCGTAGACACCGCTGGAACACACCAGCGCCGACCACTCTCCCGTGGCCCCCTCAATCGCATAGTTGGTCGCGGCGATGGCCACGATCAACGAATCCGAGGAACTGGTGTGCCAGCACCAGTGGCTCAAGGCATGCAGCTCAGGCGGCACATGCTGGGCTTGCAGGTCTTCCAGGGTCACGCCATGGGCGGCGCTCCAGTTGACCCAGTAGTCGGCATGGTTGAGTTCGACACGAATGTTGCGCATCAGCCAGCGACGCGCCATGTCCTCGCCGGGGTGGCGGGCAAAGCGGGTCTTGGTGAGGTTCTGTGCCATGTATAAAGCGAACTGTTCGACGACCGGCCAACCACCAATGAGGTAGTGGCGCATGGTCCTGGCGCTGAGCTTGTTGTCGCGCATGCGCTGATACAGTTCGTGTTCGACAACCCGGCGCTTGCTCTCGCTGCAATCGGTAATGAGCTGCTGTGCCCATTTCGGATAGCTCGTGGCGTCCATGAGCGGGCCTGTTCGGTTGAATATGTCGATCACTGTCGGGCTCCTTTTGATTGTGATTTTCCGGATCAACAAGAGGTTCAGCGGAACGTGCCGGGGGCCTTGAATAACAACGGCTGGGGCCGGGCCGGCCGACATTGCAACGTGTCGCAGGTAAACAATTGCGGGCGTTCGATCACATACCCCTGAGCGTAATCCACCCCTATTTCCAGCAATGCCTGCTCGATCTGGGCGGTTTCAACAAACTCGGCAATCGTGCGCTTACCCATGACGTGGCCGATGTGATTGATCACTTCGACCATTGCACGGTTAATCGGGTCGTCCAGCATATCCTTTACGAAACTCCCGTCGATCTTCAGGAAGTCTACAGGTAAATGTTTCAGGTAAGCGAATGAAGACATTCCGGCGCAAAAGTCATCCAGCGAGAAGTAACATCCCAAGCTCTTGAGTTCATTGATAAAGCGGATCGCACTGCCCAAATTCGAAATAGCGCTGGTTTCTGTAATTTCAAAACAAATCATTTCCGGCGGAATCGAGTAGGCCGCGAACTGTTTACGCAGGAAATCGAGGAACGCCTGATCTCCGATCGTTGTGCCTGACAGATTGATCGCACACATCGCCATGGGCCCCTGTCGCGAATCATTCAGGCACTGGCGGATGATCTTGAAGACATTCTCCACCACCCAACGGTCCAGGGAGGTCATCAGGCCGTAGCGTTCCGCCGCGGGAATGAAGCTGTCCGGCAGGATCATCCGCCCGGCTTCGTCATGCAGGCGTAGCAGGATCTCAATGTGCCCGCCACCATGCTCGCCCGGGCCCAACGCGGCGATTTCCTGGGCGTAGAGGCAGAAGCGATTTTCCTCCAGGGCCATGTGCAAGCGCTGGACCCAGGCCATTTCGCCAAAACGCAGGGACAGCTCCGAGTCGTCGGCATGATAGACCTGGACCCGGTTGCGGCCCTTTTCCTTGGCCATGTAGCAGGCCATGTCGGCAGCCCGCAGGGACGCCTCGAGGGTCGTCGGCGTCTGGGCGATATGCACCAGGCCGATGCTCACGGTGGTCACGAACGGCCGGCCCTTCCAGACAAAGTGCAGGTTCTGCACGGTCTGGCGCAGCCCTTCGGCGATCTTTTCCGCCGCTTCCGGCGAACAGTTCTCCAGCAAGATCCCGAACTCATCCCCGCCCAGCCGGGCCAGGGTGTCGTTTTCCCGCAGCCCTGATTGCAGCAAGGCGCAGATATGGCGCAACAATTCGTCACCCGCTGCATGGCCGCAGGTGTCGTTGACCAGCTTGAACTGGTCCAGGTCGAGAAACATCAAGGCATGGCGCCCGACCTGGCGAGTGAGGTTGTGCAAGGCCTGCTCGAGGCGATATTCGAATTCCCGGCGGTTGGCCAGGCCAGTCAAGGCATCATGGGTGGCCTGCCACGACAGGTTGGCGATGTATTGGCGTTCCTGGGTCATGTCATGCAACACCAGCACGGCGCCACTGACCTTGCCCGCATGACGGATTGGCGCACCCACCAGGGTGACCGACACGGTGCTGCCATCCAGGCGCTGGATCAGTTTGGAATGTTCGCTGGCACCGCTGAGCCGGCCGCTGAGGATGTGCTCGATCAGGGTCAGCCCCTCGGTCTGGGCATTGTCATCGAGCAAATTGAACAGCGCCGCCAGGGGCAAGCCCGTGGCGTGCTCGGCTTTCCAATGGGTCATCGCTTCGGCAGCGGGGTTCATGTAGGCGATGGCGCCCTCGACGTCGGTGGTAATGACCCCGTCGCCAATGGATTGCAGGGTGATCTGCGCCCGCTCTTTCTCCATCTGCAGCGCGTTGGCGAACACCTGCCGCTGGGCGAGCAGTTTATGGGTGCGCAACAACGCCAGGACGATCAATCCCAGGGCCGTGGCGAAATTGGTCACCAGCAAGAGCCGCAGGATAAAACGCGAGCCCTCGCCCAGTGCGTCGCTGAATGCCTTGGCAGCCGGGGTAACGGAATCGTTGATCGCAAATATCTGGGCCTTCCAGCCGCGGATATCCACCTCCGACGCCTGGCCTGCGGTAATGCTGCTGTGCATCTGCCGGGCGACGTTATCCAGCTCGATCAGGTAGCCGTCGCCCACCGTCCAGAGATCGATGGCTTCTTCCAGATAACTGAAGTGGCGAAAATTGAGGTACAACCAGATCACGCTGGACACGTCATCAGGATGGTTGCCACCTTGGAGAATCCCGGCCCGTGCGGCTTCGAGATCCGGCGGTTTGCGGTCCAGCGCCACCCGCAGCTCATGGCCGCCCTCGGGGACGGCGATGGCTTGCTGGTATTTGCGGAAAATCGCCTCGTCGCGGCTGTCGGCGTAGAGATTGAGGTAATAGATGGCGTCTTTCTGGCCCTTGGACCAGAGACTCTCCCCCGCCACATAGCCGCGAACGGCGGACAGCACGTAAAGGCTGACGCCGCCAAGCAATGCCTGAAATAGCACGACGGCGATAAAGGGCCAGACGATGCCCAGCAGCCGTGGTGTTCCGAGAGTCTGCTTTTGCTTCATGAGGTCCCTTGCACAGGTATTGCCGGATGAACACCCGCCAGAATTCCGCTCCTGACTCAATAGCCTAGGCTAGTTTTCGACCCTTCGAATGAATGGATGAACAGATCGACAGACTTTGCGTGGAATTCAGAAAAATCGGCGTGTTTGCCTGCTTTTTTTCCGATACTAAGCGCAGAAAAGCGCTAGAAACTCAAGGCTGCTGAATCTGTTGCAAATGACCATAGAGTCGGGCGTACAGGCCACCTTCGGCAATCAGCTGCAAATGGTCGCCGTCTTCGGCGATTTGCCCACCGTCGAACACCAATACCCGATCGGCCTGCTTCACCGCCGAGAGCCGGTGGGCGATGATCAGCGTGGTGCGTGCGCTCAAAAAACGCGCCAATGCCTGGTGAAGGTTGTACTCGGTGGCAGCGTCCAGTGCCGAGGTGGCTTCGTCGAGAATCACCACCCGCGGATCGGCCAATACCATGCGAGCGATAGCCAGCCGTTGACGCTGTCCGCCCGAAAGCCGCACCCCGGAACGTCCAACGACGCTCTCCAGGCCCTGGGGCAGCGCCCGTACGGTGGCATCGAGCTGGGCGATTTCCAGAGCCCGCCAGCAGTCGTCGTCACTGCACTCACGGCCCATGGCGAGGTTGGCCCGCACCGTGTCGTTGAACAGCGCCGGATGTTGCAACACCACCGCAACATTCTCCCGGATGGTCTCCAAGCCGATCTCCTGTTGCGTGGCGCCACCGAAACGAATGCTGCCCGATTGTGGCGTGTACAGCCCCAGTAACAGCTGTACCAGGGTGCTCTTGCCGCCGCCGCTGGCCCCGACGATAGCGACTTTCTCGCCCGGCGAGATGGACAGGTTCAACTGGTTGAGCACCAGCTCCTCGCCGTAGCCGAAACTCAACCCCTGAATCTCGATGCCCACGGTGTCACGACCCTTGAACGGATCGACAACGCCCGTGTACTGGGGCTCATCGGCCCGGGCCAGCAGTTCATTGATTCGACTCAAGGCACCGCCGGCAGCGTAATAGGCGTACTGCAGGTTCAACAGTTGCTCGACCGGCCCGATCATGAACCAGAGGTAGCTGAAGACCGCCAGCATCTGGCCGATGGACAGGTCGGAAAACACCACGGTGAGCATGGCCGCCGCGCGAAAAATATCGATGCCGAACTGGAACAGCAAACCACTGGCGCGGTTCGAGGCGTCGGTCTTCCACTGCGAACTCACGGCGTAATCACGGACCTCCTTGGCACGCACTCCCAAGCGACCAAGGAAGTAACCCTGGCGGTTACCGGCGCGCACTTCCTGGATGGCATCCAGGGTTTCGGTCAAGGCCTGGGTGAACCGCGAGGTACTGTCGTTCTCCAGTTTCTTGAGGTGCTTGACCCGCTTGCCCAACTGCACCGTGGCGTAGATCACCAGCGGATTGAACAGCAGGATCAGCAGCGCCAGCTCCCAGTGCATCCACACCAGGATCCCGGCGGTGCCCACCAGGGTCAGCATCGCCACCAGGAAACGACTGAGGGTTTCGCCGATGAATTTGTCCAGGGTGTCGAGGTCGGTGACCAGGTGGGCCGCCACGGTGCCGCTGCCCAGGCTTTCGTATTCGCCCAGGGAAATTCGTTTGAGACGTTCGATCAAACGGATGCGAATGCGATAGACGATGTCCTTGGCCAACCGGGCGAACAAGCGCGCCTGCACCACGTTGAACAGCAATGCGCCACAGCGCAGGGCCAGGGTTACCAGCAACATCAGCCCGATGTAGCCGGCCGCGCGCTGCCAGCCCATGGGCAACGCCTGGTTCATGACTTTCAGGGCCGCATCGCCATGCCCCAGCAGGACTTCATCCACCAGCAACGGCAATAGCAACGGGATCGGCACGCTGCACAGCGTCGCCAGCACGGCCACGCCGTTGGCGATCCACAGGGCTTTTTTATGCTTGAGGGCCAGGCGACGGATTTCCGCCCAACTCAACCGGTCGATGCGCTGCGAGGCCGATGTATCTGGCGGCCGGTCAGGCACAGGTCGCGCGCTCCAGCCAGCGGCCCAGCAAAGGCGACAGTTGGCTCAGGGGCTGGTAACCGTTGGTCAGCAAGGCCAACTGCCCATCACGCTCGGCCAACAGTGTGGGGAATCCGGCAATGCCCAGGTCCTGTACCCAGGTGAAATCCGCAGCGGTGGCCGCATGTTGGTCGGCGCGGTCGAAGGCCGCGGCGAATTCGATGCGGGGCAGCCCGGCCTGTTCGGCCAACTCCACCAGCACGCTGGCGTGGGTCACGTCGCGGCCTTGCACATAAAAAGCCTGCTGGATCAGCTTCACCAACTTCCAGGCCAGGTCCGGGGCCAGGCTGCGGGCCGTCACCAGTGCCCGGCAGGCAGGCTCGGTGTCGTAGACAAAACCGTCCGGCAATGCGCCTTCAAGCTTGAAGGGCTGGCCGGTGGCCTGGGTAACGGCCTGCCAGTGTTCAAGAATGTAGCGCCGGGTGGTCGGCTCCAGCGCCGACCCGCTGCCGGTGCGCAAACCGCCCACCACCAGGTGCAACTCCACCCCCGCGGCATGCGCCTGCTCTACCAACGCCTCGGCCACCGGCGCAAAGCCCCAGCACCAGGAGCACATCGGGTCCATCACATAGAGCAGGCGTGACGCCATGGTTCAAGCCTCGGAAGATGTTTGCTTGTAGTTGTAGCCGATCGGGTGCGGCATGTTGCGAGCCTTGGCCAACTCGATCTGCTTCTGCCGGTCGATGGCGCTGCGACGGGTCTTCTCGCTCAGTTTATCCCAGCAATGCGGGCAACTGATGCCAGGCACATAGTGCTCCGAGGCGCGGTCTTCTACGCTTACCGGGGTACGACAAGCGTGACATTGATCGTAGTCCCCTTCGCTGAGGTCGTGGCGAACAGTCACGCGGTTGTCGAACACGAAGCAGTCGCCGCGCCACTTGGTTTCTTCCTGGGGGACCTCTTCGAGGTATTTCAGGATGCCGCCCTTGAGGTGATAGACCTCGTCGAAACCCTGGCCGAGCATGTAGCTGGAGGCTTTTTCACAACGAATGCCGCCGGTGCAGAACATCGCGACTTTCTTGTGCCTGGCCGGGTCGAAGTTGGCCTTGATGTACTCAGGGAATTCACGAAAGCTGGTGGTCTTGGGGTCGATGGCGCCCTCGAAGGTGCCGATGGACACTTCGTAATCGTTACGGGTGTCGATCAACAACACTTCCGGATCGCTGATCAGCGCGTTCCAGTCCTGAGGTTCGACATAAGTGCCGACCTGCTTGTTAGGGTCTACGCCTTCGACGCCGAGGGTGACGATTTCTTTCTTGAGCTTGACCTTGGTGCGGTAGAACGGCTGCTCATCGCAGTACGACTCTTTATGGTCGATGTCGATCATGCGCGGATCGTTCTTGAGCCAGGCCAGCAGGCCGTCGATGCCTTCGCGAGTGCCGGAGACCGTGCCGTTGATGCCTTCTTCGGCGATCAGCAACGTGCCTTTGATGCCGTTGTCGAGCATGGCCTTGAGCAAGGGCTCACGCAGCTCGACATAATCTTCCAGGGTGACGAACTTATACAGTGCCGCCACGACAATGGGTTGTGCCATGGGTGTTTCTCCAGGTGGCTACCCTCGTAAAGGGTGAACCGGATGCGAAAAAAAACGCGCCGAGTGAGCGGCGCGTTGCGGATTCTAACAAAAAACAGGAGGGGTGCAGACAGCGATTGCTGTGCGCAACAGTGCCGTGAGGATCACTCTGTGGGAGCAAGGCCCTGTGGGAGAAAAGCTTTGCTCGCGATGCGGACACCTCGGTTTTTGAGAGACCGCATCAACTTCATCGCGAGCAAGCTTTGCTCCCACAGGTGCTCACTCCCATAGGGCTTTGCTCCCACAAACTCAAGGCTTTGCCATCCACCGCAGCCCAATCAGTGCTTGCTGCCACCGGCACACGTCGGCGAAGCCGGGGCCGCGTCGATCTGCGCCCATTCTTCGGGGGTGTAGGTGTGCAGCGCCAACGCATGGAACTCACCCATCAGCTCGCCCAGCGTGCCGTAGACCTTCTGGTGGCGCTTGACGCGATTGAGCCCTTCGAACTGCTGGCTGACCACCACGGCCTTGAAGTGGGTCTGCAGGCCACGGCTGTGCATGTGGCTTTCATCCAGCACTTGCAAATACTCGGGCTGCAAGAGCCCGAGTGTCGATTCGATGCGTTGTTGCATGCTCATACCAGGCTCCGCTTACGGCTTTTTCTTGGCAGGGGCAGGGGCGGCGCCTTTTGGCTCGAGCTCGGCCGTCATGTCCGCCAGCAGCTTGTTGACCACCGGTACCGCGCTTTCAAGCTTGGCCTGGGTCAGTTGGGCCGATTGCTGGGTCAGCTGCGGCATTTTTTCCAGGACTTTCTTGCCCAGTGGCGATTGATAGAAAGCGACCAGGTCCTTGAGCTCAGATTCGCTGAAGTTGCTGGTGTAGAGCTTGACCATGTCCGGCTTGAGCTTGTTCCAGCCGATGGCTTGGTCCAACGCGGCATTGGCCTTGGCCTGGTAGGTTTCCAGGGTGGCTTTTTTCGACTCAGGGGCCTTGGTCTGTTCAAAGCGCTGGGCAAACATCTGCTGCACTTGCATGTATACCGGAGTGCCCAGTTTGTCAGCGTGCGCCAGGGTCAGGAACGCTTCGGCGCTGGCGTTGTGGCTGGCGGTATCGGCGAAAACAGGGCCGCTGGCACACACCAGAGCAACTGCGGTACAGATGGCACGAAGACGGGTCATCGAGTTTCCTTTCATTACAGGCGAGGTAAAACCCCAAGGGCGACCATTCTGCGCCTAAAAAACGCTGGGCCTCAACCCCGATGCTTGCCGGGTCCGATTGACGGGCCGAACCCATCGCTCCTAGATTGAGGGAACCGGTGCCGCCCATCTGGGCCTAAACTGCGCATTCAGCCCTTAAGGAGTTTGACCCGATGAGCCGTATCGAAACCGACAGCCTTGGCCAGGTTGAAGTCCCGGACGACGCCTACTGGGGCGCCCAGACGCAGCGTTCCATGATCAACTTCGCCATTGGCAACGAACGCATGCCCCTGTCGGTGTTGCACGCATTGGCACTGGTCAAGAAAGCCGCCGCGCGGGTCAATGATCGCAATGGCGACCTCCCCGCCGACATCGCCCGCCTGATCGAACAGGCCGCCGACGAAGTGCTGGCCGGCCAGCATGACGACCAGTTTCCACTGGTGGTCTGGCAGACCGGCAGCGGAACCCAGAGCAACATGAACGTCAACGAGGTGATCGCCGGGCGCGCCAACGAACTGGCCGGCAACCCCCGTGGTGGCAAGAGCCCGGTACACCCCAACGACCACGTCAACCGCTCGCAGAGTTCCAACGACTGCTTCCCCACTGCGATGCACATTGCCGCCGCCCAGGCCGTCCACCAGCAATTGCTTCCGGCCATCAGCGAGCTTTCCGGTGGCCTGGCGGAACTGGCGGCGCGCCACATGAAACTGGTCAAGACCGGCCGAACCCACATGATGGATGCCACGCCAATCACTTTTGGCCAGGAACTGTCGGCGTTCATTGCTCAACTCGATTACGCCGAACGGGCGATCCGCGCCACGCTACCGGCGGTCTGCGAACTGGCCCAGGGCGGCACCGCGGTCGGCACCGGGCTCAATTCACCCCATGGTTTCGGCGAAGCGATTGCCGCTGAACTGGCGGCGCTGTCGGGCCTGCCGTTCGTCACCGCGCCGAACAAGTTTGCCGCACTGGCCGGCCATGAACCCCTGACGTCCCTGTCCGGCGCGCTGAAAACCCTCGCCGTGACTTTGATGAAGATTGCCAACGACCTGCGCCTGCTGGGCTCCGGACCACGGGCCGGGTTCGCCGAGGTGAAACTGCCGGCCAACGAACCGGGCAGTTCCATCATGCCCGGCAAGGTCAACCCGACCCAGTGCGAAGCCTTGTCGATGCTAGCCTGCCAGGTCATGGGCAACGACGTGACCATCGGTTTTGCCGCCAGCCAGGGGCATTTGCAGTTGAACGTGTTCAAACCGGTGATCATCCACAACCTGCTGCAATCGATTCGCCTGCTGGCCGATGGCTGCAGCAACTTCCAGCAGCACTGCATCGCAGGGCTCGAGCCGGATGCCGAGCAGATGGCCGCGCACCTGGAGCGTGGGTTGATGCTGGTGACTGCGCTTAACCCGCACATCGGCTACGACAAGTCTGCGGAAATCGCCAAGAAAGCCTACGGCGAAGGCTTGACCCTGCGTGAGGCGGCGCTGCAACTGGGGTACCTGACCGATGAAGAGTTCGATGCCTGGGTAAGGCCGGAAAATATGCTGGAGGCCGGTAGCCAGGGCTGAGTTTTGCGTTGATCGATAGGCCGCTATCGCGAGCAAGCTCGCTCCCACAAGGGGTCTGTGTGGAGCGCAATATTGCGTCCACTGAAGATCACTGTGGGAGCGAGCTTGCTCGCGATGAGGCCGGCAGGCTCGACATTTCTATTACCTGACAGGTCGCCATCGCGAGCAGGCTCGCTCCCACAGCGGGCTAACGCCCGACAGCCAAACGCTCGCGCCGGGCCCTGAGCCCGGCGATCAGCGACGGCCCCAGGGCAACCAGCGCCGACCCCAGCACCACCAGCACCGCCCCGCCATACCCCAGCAGATTGATCTGCTCGGCATGGACATAATCAGGCCACCACCAAGCCGCCGTCGCCACTGCGGCGAACGTCACCAGCGGCGTGATCGCCAGTGTCGCGCTGACCCGCGACGCCTCCCAATGGGCCAAGGCTTCGGCAAACGCGCCATAGGCAATCAGGGTGTTGAGGCAGCATGCGAGCAACAGCCAGCCTTGCAACGGGCTCAATTGCAGCGCCTCCAACGGATGCACCCAGGGCGTGAGCAGCAACGCGCAGAACAGGTAGATCACCATCATCACCTGCAACGAATTCCACACCGTCAACAATTGCTTCTGGCCCAGGGCATAAAACGTCCAGACCGTCGACGCCAGCAACACCATCAGGACCCCGGCGGTGTAGTCGCTCAGGGACGTCAGCAACTCGCCCAGGCGCTGGTTGAAAAACAGCGTAAAACCCATCAGCAACACCAGCAGGCCGATGCCCTGCCCCACGCTGAAACGCTCCTTGAACACGAACAGGCTGGCGACCAGCAACATGATCGGCCCCATCTGCACCACCAGTTGTGCGGTGCCGGGGCTCAAGCGGTTCAGGCCCATCAGGTACAACACGTAGTTGCCCACCAGCCCGAGCACCGCCATCGCTACCAGCCAGCCGCCCCGTGGGCCCAGGACCTTGTGACTGGGCAGGCGCCGGGTGGCGGCCAAATAGATGAACAGCAAACCGCCGGACACCAGCAAGCGAAACCAGGTCACGGTGACCGGATCCATCACTTGCAGCACTTGCTTGAGCTTGATCGGCAGGATTCCCCATAGCAGGGCAGTCAACAGGGCGAGGAACAGGCCGTAGACCCAGCGACCGGACGATATGTGCATGCAACCCTCGAAGCCCAAGACAAAGGACGTCCATTCTAGGCGTCTATTGCGCCACGACACAGGGACAGTTGGGCAGAGGCCGCCCATGGGATTGTAGGGGTCGTAGCCGTCGATCGGTTGGACAGGCGGGAATCTGGGACAACACATATGCTCATTTGAAACAGACCTCGCTGCACTCTGGAGACCCGACATGCTTGGAAAACGCGCCTTGGATCCCGCCCCCACGACTATTTTTCGCAGTGACCGGATCTGCCGGGTTAACGGCGAGTTTTATTTCAATACACGTGAGGGCACCCAAGAGGGTCCGTTCGCCACCCGCGAAGCGGCGGAAGTGGAGATAGAAGCGTATATCCAGCGGATGCAGCAGTTGACTCAGGTTGCCAGCTAAACACTCTCACGGCTGGCGCAGCTCCTTGTGGCAAGGGAATTTACCTGTGGGAGCAAAGCTTGCTCGCGATGCAGACACCTCGGTTTGAGAGACCGCATCAACTTCATCGCGGGCAAGCCTTGCTCCCACAGAGACAAATCCCCTTGCCATAAATAATCCCCTCGTCAGCGCCCGGTTATCTCACCGCCTCAAACAACCCCGTAGCCCCCATCCCGCCGCCCACGCACATGGTCACGATGCCATAGCGCAGGTTGCGTCGTAGCAGCTCGCGCACCAGGTGCCCCACTTGCCGCGAGCCGGTCATGCCGAACGGATGACCGATGGAGATCGAGCCGCCGTTGACGTTGTATTTCTCGGGATCGATTTCCAACCGGTTGCGGCTGTACAGGCACTGGGAAGCAAAGGCCTCGTTGAGTTCCCACTGGTCGATATCGGCGATCTGCAAGCCCTTGGCCTTGAGCAGCTTGGGCACTGAAAACACCGGGCCGATGCCCATCTCGTCCGGCTCGCAACCGGCCACGGTGAAGCCGCGGAAAAACGCCTTGGGCTTGAGCCCCAGCGCCAGGGCTTTTTCCAGGCTCATCACCAAGGTCATCGAGGCCCCGTCGGACAACTGCGACGAGTTGCCCGCCGTCACCGAACCGTCTTCGGCGAATACCGGTTTCAGGCCGGCCAGGCTTTCGTAGGTGGTGTCCGGACGGTTGCAATCGTCGTGATCGACCACACCGTCGAGGATCTGGACAGCGCCAGTGTTCTTGTCCTCGACCCGGTACTTGACCGCCATCGGGATGATTTCGTCATCGAACAACCCGGCCGCCTGGGCCTTGGCGGTGCGCTGCTGGCTCTGCAAGGCGTAGCGGTCCTGTTCCTCGCGGCTGACCTGGTAACGACGGGCAACGATCTCGGCCGTCTGGCCCATGGGGAAATAGATCCCGGGCACCTGCTCCTTGAGCAGCGGGTTGATCAGATTGTCGGTGTTGACGCTTTTCATCGTCAGACTGATGGATTCCACGCCGCCCGCCACGATGATGTCGCTGCAACCGGAAGCGATCTGGTTGGCGGCGATGGCAATGGCTTGCAGGCCCGAGGAACAGAAGCGGTTGAGGGTCATGCCGGCGGTGCCGGTGCCCAATCTCGAGAGCACCGCCACGTTGCGCCCGATGTTGTAGCCCTGGGCGCCTTCATTGGACCCGGCCCCGACGATGCAGTCCTCGACACTGGCCGGATTGATGTCGTTGCGCGCCAGCAAGGCATCGACACAATGGGCCGCCATGTCGTCTGGACGGGTCATGTTGAACTTGCCGCGAAAGGACTTGGCCAGGCCGGTCCGTACGCTGTCGACGATCACCACTTCACGCATGGCTGTACCTCATTGTTGTAGTCGGTTGAGAGTGAATCGAGCATAAATCCACTGCATAACCGACCGCGACAATCATTCACCCCGCGTATGCGCACCCATCGCCCTAGCCCTTCTTTTTCTTGCGAGCCTGCTTTGCACTCCGCTCGAAAGCCGCCTCCAGCGCCTGGTTGAGAGTACGCAACACCTTGACCCGCGCCCAGCGCTTGTCGTTGGCTTCCACCAATGTCCAAGGGGAAATCTCGGTGCTCGTGCGGTCGACCATGTCGCACACCGCCGCGCGGTAAGCGTCCCACTTGTCGCGGTTGCGCCAGTCGTCCTCGGTGATCTTGAAGCGCTTGAATGGAATGTCCTCGCGCTCCTGGAAACGCTCCAGCTGGGTTTCCTTGTCGATGGCCAGCCAGAACTTGACCACCACTAAGCCGGCATCGGCGACCTGCTCCTCGAAATCGTTGATTTCTCCATAGGCCCGCAGCCAGTCGGCCTGGCTGCAAAACCCTTCGACCCGCTCCACCAGCACCCGGCCGTACCAGGAGCGGTCGAACATGGTGAACTTGCCCCGCGCGGGAATATGCCGCCAGAACCGCCACATGTAGGGGTGGGCGCGCTCTTCTTCAGTGGGCGCGGCAATCGGCACGATGCTGTATTGACGCGGGTCCAGGGCTGCCGCGACCCGCCGGATCGCCCCGCCCTTGCCTGCCGCATCATTGCCCTCGAACACCGCCACCAAGGCATGCTGGCGCATGCGCTTGTCCCGCAGCAGGCCGGCGAACCGCGCCTGCTCGGTGATCAGCTGTTCTTCGTAATCGGCCTTGTCCAGGCGCAGGGTCATATCCAAGCTGTCGAGCAGCGTGACCTGGCCGTCCAGCGCGGGCAGCGGCGCCACGCCGACCTTTTGCGGTTTGACCTTCGGACGGTCCAGGGCCTGGCGCAAGCCGTCGAGCAGGATCCGTCCGACGGTGAGGCTGCGATAACAGCTGTCCATCCCTTCGATCACATGCCACGGCGCGTAATCGCGACTGGTGCGGCGCAGCACGCGCTCACCGTATTTGACGAACTTGTCGTAGGTCTGGGACTGCTGCCAGTCCAGCGGGCTGATGCGCCAGCTGTGCAGTGGGTCATCCTTGAGCCCCTTGAGCCGGGCCTTCATCTGTTTCTTGGACAGGTGGAACCAGAACTTGAAGATCAGCGCGCCTTCGTCGCAGAGCATTTTTTCCAGGCGCTCGGCACCGGCAATCGCCTGGTCGAGCCGTGGGTCCTTGAACTCGCCATGGACTCGGCCTTGCAGCATCTGGCTGTACCAGTTGCCGAAGAAAATCCCCATGCGCCCCTTGGCCGGCAGCATCCGCCAGTAGCGCCACGCTGGAGGCCGCGCCAGTTCCTCGTCGGTCTGCTGGTCGAAGGTGCGCACTTCGATCAGCCGCGGGTCCATCCACTCGTTGAGCAACTTCACCGTCTCGCCCTTGCCCGCACCTTCGATGCCATTGATCAGCACGATGACCGGAAACCGGCCCTGCTGCTGCAACTCGAACTGCGCCTCCAACAACGCTTCACGCAGGGCCGGCACTTCGGCCTCAAAGGTTTCTTTATCGATGGCGTGACCGATTTCAGCGGATTCAAACATGGGCAGCTCCTTCCGGGGATGGGCCAAGACTAGCGGATTGGATGCGGCCCTGTGCAGCAGATTCCATCCAGATGCGCGCTCTGTTGCGATGGGTCAAGCAAGCCGATACCGATCGGCTAGAATGGCCGCTCAGTTTTGACCGAGCCAGCCATGACGCCCATCCAGCAACACGCCCAACTCGACTGGGATGATCAGGGTCGCCCGCGTTCGCGGGTGTTCGACGATGTGTATTTTTCCGACCAGTCGGGGCTGGAAGAAACCCGTTATGTGTTCCTTGAGCAGAACAACCTGGCCGAGCGTTTCGCGGCCCTGGCCGATGACGGGCGGCTGGTGATCGGCGAAACCGGATTTGGCACCGGCTTGAATTTCCTCTGTGCCTGGCAACTGTTCGAACAGTGCGCACCGGCAGGCGCCCGGCTGCATTTCGTCAGTGTCGAGAAGTACCCCTTGAACCCCCAGGACCTGGGCCGGGCCCTGGCCTTGTGGCCGCAACTGAGTCTTCAGGCGGAGCAATTGCTTGAGCAGTACGTGGCGATCCACCAGGGCTTCCAGCGCCTGGTCCTGGCGGACGGACGGGTGACGCTGACCCTGTTGATCGGCGATGCCCTGGAGCAGTTGCCGCAGCTGGACGGTCAGATCGACGCCTGGTTCCTCGACGGTTTCGCGCCGGCCAGGAACCCCGAGATGTGGACCGCCGAGCTGTTCGCCGAACTGGCCCGGCTGGCCGCACCCGACGCCACCCTCAGCACCTTCACCAGCACCGGTTGGGTCCGGCGATTGCTGAACGCGGCGGGCTTCAAGATGAAGCGCACGCCGGGCATCGGCCACAAGTGGGAAATCCTGCGCGGTGTGTTTCTCGGCTGGCCGGAGCAGACACCGGCCCCGGCCCCGGCAAAACCCTGGTACGCCCGCCCCGCCGCGCTGACCGGCGAGCGCCGGGCACTGGTGATCGGCGGCGGCCTGGCCGGCTGTGCCAGCGCTGCCAGCCTCGCCGCACGTGGCTGGCAGGTAACGTTGCTGGAGCGTCATGCCGGGTTGGCCGAGGAAGCTTCCGGCAACCCCCAGGGCGTGCTGTATCTCAAGCTGTCGGCCCACGGCACGGCGTTGTCACAGATGATCCTCAGCGGCTTCGGCTACACCCGGCGCGTGCTGGAGCAACTGCAACGCGGCACTGACTGGGACGCCTGCGGCGTCTTGCAACTGGCCTTCAACAGCAAGGAAGCCGAGCGTCAGGCGCAACTGGCCGAGGCGTTCCCAAGGGATTTGCTGCATACCCTCGATCAGTCCGAGGCGCAGGTGCGGTCCGGTATCGACCTGGCCTGTGGTGGTCTGTTTTATCCCGAGGGCGGCTGGGTGCATCCACCGGCGTTGTGTCGCTGGCAAGCCTCAGGGCCGGCGATTGACGTGCAGCCCCATCATGAAGTGCTGCAACTGCGCCGCGTGGACGGCCAGTGGCAGGCGTGGGACGGCGAACGTTGCCTGGCCAGCGCGCCGGTGGCGATCCTCGCCAGCGCCGCCGAGATCAAACGTTTCGAAGCGGCCGCCGACTTGCCGCTCAAGCGTATTCGCGGGCAAATCACCCGGTTGCCGCAAACCACCCGCAGCCAGAGCCTGGCGACCGTGGTTTGTGCCGAAGGTTATGTGGCCCCGCCGCGGCTGGGCGAGCACACCCTGGGCGCCAGTTTCGATTTCAACAGCGACGACCTGACGCCCACGGCCGCCGAGCATGCCGGCAACCTGCAGATGCTTGAAGAAATTTCCCTGGACCTGGTGGACCGCCTGAACGCCGGCAGCCTGGACCCGGAACGCCTCGAAGGCCGCGCGGCGTTCCGTTGCACCAGCCCGGATTACCTGCCGATTGTCGGACCATTGGCCGACCGTCAAGCCTTTACCGAGACCTATGCGGCCCTGGGCAAAGATGCCCGCCAAGTACCGGACGCCCCCTGCCCGTGGCTCGATGGCCTGTACATCAACAGCGGCCACGGTTCCCGAGGCCTGATCACCGCCCCGCTGTCGGGCGAACTGATCGCTGCCTGGCTGGACAACGAACCCCTGCCACTGCCCCGCAGCGTGGCCGAGGCCTGCCATCCGAACCGGTTTGCGTTGCGGGCATTGATTCGGGGCAAGGCCTGACACAGATGGATGGCTCACCACAAATCCTGTTCGCCCATCTTTGAAATCCCGTGGCAGACCAGCCCCCCACGGGCCGGCTTATAACGCATCGATCTAAAACTCACAGCAATCCCTCCGGTCAGTTTCAGGGTACCCGCCCTTTTGGCGGGTGCGGCTTGACCCCTCCCCAACGGAAAAACCGGTAAGGACTTATGTGCGGATTAGCTGGAGTATTGAAGCTGGGGATTTCAAAGGGTTTCAGGGGGACGTTGCTCCCCTTTCCCCCCCTCTAAAACGCTAGATTGGTACGAAAAGTGGTACAGGTGCGTTGTCAGATCGTCGCGTATTACGTCCTTTTTAATCTGGCAGGGTCACCAACGGTTAGCTCGTTGGCGATTTGATGGCCGCCAGCTATCATCAGCGATACTACGTATAGCCTATGGGCCAGAACCTGCGCGGTTCAACGAGGGTATCAATGACAGCTGAAATTGCAATTATGAGTCGCACAGCGGTAGTTCTCGCGGCAGACAGCGCGACGACAGTTACCTCTTGGAAGGATGGGCAGCAGGAACGCCGATACTTCAAGGGTGCCAATAAGTTGTTCGAGCTTTCTCGGTCCGCGCCAGTAGGCTTGATGATCTACGGATCTGCCTCCCTGCAAGGAGTCCCATGGGAGCTTGCAATTAAATCGTTTAGAGACGACCTAGGGGAAGAGCAGCACGATCGGTTAGAAGCCTATCCCAATCGTTTCTTTGATTTTATTGAGCATCATGAAAAGCTTTTTTCGGAGCAGGCTCGCAATCAGGCACTGTTCAATCTGATTGGCTCTGCAGCTTATCGGATGCAGAAAATGGTTTCGGATCAAAATGGATTGGAAAGTCTCGCAGATCTTTCAAGGCTCTCCGTTGAGCAGCTGGACCAAACACTCGACATTATCGAGGCGATTGTTGAAGGGCTCCCCCTTCACCCGTTAATTACAGAGGTCGACATAGCTAACGCTATCGCCAAAAGCTCCGCATCCTTCATTGAAGCTGCACCTGAGTCATTAATTATTTTTCAGAACAAACCTGACCGTGCTCCTTTGGTGGCAAAATTTGTCAACACCTTAATAAAGTACGCAGTTAAAGATTTTATAAATTTCTCAGATTTGACAGGCGTAGTGATCGCGGGGTACGGAAAAGATGATTACTACCCATCTCTAGAAGTTTTTGAATGCTACGGATTTTTAGGGGACCGTTTGATCTTCGCTCGGCAGGATCCGAGGAATATGGATGCTGAATCCCCCGCGGTGATTCAGCCGTTTGCGACCACCAGTATGATCGACACGTTCCGCATGGGGGTCGCCCCTGATGTCTTTGGTGCGGTATTCGACTCTACCAGTCTAGCTCTAGCCGATTTCGGACGTAAGGTCATGGAGGAGTGTGGCACCCCGGACGCGCTGGATCCTGAGCGTCTGGGGGAGCTAGTCAAGGAAGCTAGAGATGGTCACACAGACAAATGGTTCCACAAAATACGAAACCAGCATTTCTTTCCTTTGTCGAACATTATACATTCGCTACCTTTACCAGATATGGCAGGCTTGGCCAAAAGCCTCATTGAGCTAGAATCGCTCAAGGAACGGGTCACCAAACCTAGCGAATCTGTCTCAGGCCCGATCGACGTTGCGATCATCAGTAAGCATGATGGATTCGTCTGGATCGACCGGAAGCACTATTTCAAACCAGAACTCAACCCGCGTTTTTTCAAAAGGAGCCGATAATGGAGCATGCAATGAGCTTTCTACACAACGCTCAAAAGCACGAAGAGCTGCTCTCGAGTGCCCGCGCATCGCTGCAGAGTGAGAATCAGCAGATTTCTCCAGCACCGCTTGAAGAAAATCGACATTACGAGATGCTGCTCAAACGTCTGGACACAAAGCCAAGCCCTCAAGAGATTCTGTCTGCATATTGCGCCTGATTTTTGTAGAAAAAACCGCTGTCTCAGCGGTTTTTTATCTTGGCTTGGCTAATCAAGTGACACGACAACGCGCTAGCAACGCCACCACGCAAAATCCTCCTCATGAGTCACACCTCGATCTTCCTAAGACCTCAATTGGCGAGCCATTCCATCGCCTGCTAGGCTTCCCTGCAGGTACGGCCCCAGTTCATCCAATCGAACCGACGCTCGCTGCGCAGCAAGAGCGGGCCGTACCTTCCCATAAAGCGTGAAAGCGTGCGTCCATGACCAAACCACTTGTTCAACCCCGAATCCTTAGATTTCTTCAAGCGCCAGCCTATCTGGGTATGTGCCGGGATGAATTCAATAAGACAGTGCGGCCAAACGTGCGTGAGTTCCCGATAGGCAAACAGGGCGTTGGGTTTGATCGCCTGGAGCTTGACGCGTGGGCCGATGCATATATTGCCGCCAACGCTATTGATAAACGGACGTCGAATGGTTCGTTAGCGCAACGTTCCGGAACAGATGCTCCATCAAGCTCGCGAAGACCGCATCACTTGACCAGTCAGTCCGTGATCTCTCAGGCGAAGATAAAGCAAGAGTTTGAGAAGGCGCTAGAGATGGTCTTGGGAAAACCGAAACGAAAAACCCAATCGAAAGCCTAGTATTCCCAGGAGGCTCCTTGTGAATGAAGAGTGCGAGGTCGTATACGTAGCAGGCTTAGGAAAAATGCTCGGACGAACTGAAGCCTCGGTAAGAGAGGGGATCCGCCGCGGCGTGGACTGGCTGCCGAAGGGATTCAAGATGGGTGCCAGGCATTGCTGGCTCAAGGATGACGTAAAGGAATTCCTGCGTGCCTGCCGTGACGGCGAGAACAAGGGGCAGAAGCCAGGCCGGAAGCGCCAGGCGCCGCCGAAGCTCATTGGTCTAAGCTGAAGAGAACCCCATGCCGAGCAAAGCGGGGACGGACAGCATCGATCGTTTCATGCGCCTCAACGAGGTACTTCACGTCACCGGCCTCGGCCGCAACACGGTTTACCGCCGCATCAGGGAAGGCACCATTCCAAAGCAAATTAGGATAGGCCCCCCTCAGCCAGCTTGGCGATCAGCGGCCATTGCCCCACATTCTCATAGGCTAAAATCGAGTTGAGCGATGGAGGGATAGGCATGGAGAAGTCGAAATCCGCAGAAGAAATGCGAGCGCTGCTACTCAGCGAGCGCCCCGACCTAAAAGATGATCTCGCGAATATTTCAGACCTTGAGCTAATGCGACTCATGGCCTGCATTTACAAAAGCGTGATTGGTGTCAAAGAAGCCGAGCTGATTGAGATCGAGAAGCAGCTGGACGAGGCCGCCAGGGTGCTTTTTTCCTCCGTGCTCCACTGATCTCATCGCACATCCAGCACAATGAACTCAGCCCAACGGCGTGGTAACGTGCATCAAGGACCTGGCCCAATGCCAGGCTTTTTATTATGTGCAACCAGGGGGCGGAGCTGATCAGGCCTATGGCTGATTCAGTGCTCTGACATAGGCTTGGCATGCCTGCAGCGCAATCAGCCCAGCCGGCACAAGGCTCTTGTATTGATGGCGAACGTAGCGGTGGGTATGTTTGAATTGCCCCCCTTCATTGACCCACCGCCACCGGGGCGCTTTATTAATGAGCAAGAATGCCTTTACCCAGGCAAGACATGATGTCATCCCTGGTCAGATGCTCGGCCTAATCGGTTTTGTCGCATGCGTGATACTTGCTTCCCTTGCATTGAGCGCACTGGCTACGTACTTTCAAATAGGAAGTAATGCTCAGGTGCCCGTGTTTGCGGCCGAGCGCATCAAGACACCTTCTCAGCTGAACCCCGAGCCAGTGGAAAAAACAGTCTTCATCATGCTCGCTGCGCTCGGTCCGATCGGCCTGGTCGCGGCTGCCAAGTTCCTCCGAGGCTTCAATCCGAGCCCTTTGATTCGGCGGCTCTTGGCTGTTTCGCTGAGCGCCATACTGGTGACCCCGTTCATCGCATCGGACTTCGTCAACGTGCTGTTCTTTCCGCTTAGCGTATCGAATGCGAGCCGGACGGTAATGCTGGCTCTGGCCCTGCTGCTATCGGCATTCGTGCTTCTGCAAAGCTGGATGGGCGGCAAGGCGCGCTATTCGTCCATGACCTTAACCATTGGAACAGCCTGCGCCGCGGCGCTGGTTTTCCAGATAGCCCCTTACAGGCTCGCTTCTGATCACATGGTTACGCTCGCGGCCCAGTGGTCGGTTAGTTATGACGCCGCTACCTATGCCCTGACTCAAGTCGTTGCGGGGAAGACATTGCTCAGCGACCTTCCATCGCAATATGGGCTCTTCCCGGAGCTAATAGCGCCGATATTTAAAATCGTCGGTATCAGTGTTTTCTCTGTCAACACTTTTTTTATCATCCTCCAAGTCGTCGGACTGACGTGTATTGCGGCAATTCTGTACATGCACGTGCGCAATAGCCTTCTCAGGGCTATGACGTTCGTATGCCTGCTGATATCCACAAGTCTATTTCTTTACCTGAACGGTATTGCACAGGAAATCTATCTGCAGTACTACCCGATTCGCTTTATTTGCCCAGCCGTGGCGTTACTTTTGTTCGCCCGCTATTGCATGAACCCCTCACGCGCGAGTCTTGCGGTGCTGGGCGTTGCTTCTGGCATTGCAATATTTTGGAATTTTGATTCTGGGATTCCAGTGTTGGTTTCGATTGGTGCAACACTGCTGGTCAAACCCTTTTTCACGCAGCCATTGAGATGGAAGGTATTGCTTCCCGTCATGGGCTTTTCATCTTTTGCGGCTCTGACTTTTGGTGCCCTGATGATTGCCTTGAGAATCAAGGCTGGGGGACCACTCGGGATCCAAGAAGCAATCGCCTCCCAGAAACTGTTCTACGGGTCAGGGTTTATGATGCTGCCAATGCCGCAAGCATTCCATCCTTGGCAAATAATCTTGGTTATATATGCCGCGGCGGCTGTGGCAGCATTGTCGGCATGGCGCAGACACATCGATAGCCATGTTTACGACGTGCTCTTCTGTGCTGCGTTAATGGGCCTTGGACTTTTTACGTACTACCAAGGTCGATCCCATATCTTCTGCCTGATGATGGTCCTGTGGCCCGCGCTGATAATTGGCGCAATTCTGACCGACCTGATTCTTCGTTCAATACGCGAGCGTTCGACATCACCAATATCGAGCTTACTGGCCCTACCTTTTCTCATCTTCGTCAGCCTCGGCACTGTGACACTGGCCTTTTCGGCTGGAGATTTGGTCACTGCAGGTATCAATAACCTCAAAGATTTTCAGAAGTCTAGAGATCCTGTCGTGGACAACGAGCTGGCATTCCTTCGCTCAACTAACAATGGACGAGACTGCCTGATATTGGCCCAGCGCCAAGCCATCTATCACGCAGAGCTTCAAACCGCATCTCCCCTGCCAGGCCCAGGCATGATCGAAACCCTGCTACAGAGCGATCTTGACGCCCTCATGGCTGGAGCGCTCAGCAACCAGTTAAAGTGTATATATCTGGGAGTCGGCCCTTCTTCGCAGACCTTGGCGCAGCTCGATGATGCAAAGCTCCTATCGAAATATCCGGTCAGTGCCACGAACGATCTTGGTACCCTTCTTCTGCTCGAGCCAGCGCCTGCCAGTACAGCCTCGTATTGATGGCGCATTGATCTTTAGTTTCCGCTCGACAGTCCATCAAATGCCTGCTCACAGGTCACTCCACGGCCCCGGCTTTGATCAGCATATCCCGCCAGATCTCCCGCTCTCTGGTCAGCGCGCTTGAACACGTTGGCAAGCACCAGGACGGCGCGGGTAGCTGCCTGGCTTGCGGCGGCAGTGCAGGAATGGCCGCCGCCCTGGCTGGCTGTGAGTCGACTGGCAAGCTTGTCGACTTCGAGCTGCAGGCTGCCAGCAGAAGCGCGGGCAACATCAGCATCAGCAGTCGCACGATCAATGATCTGTTGTCCATCCTGAATCGCCTTATTGATTGATTGTTGGCGGGCTTGTTCTTTGGCGCGCTCGGCGGTCTCGTTGTCATTCTTGGCCTGGGCGTCCCGGGTATCGCGCTTATCCCACTCGGCCTGCCACTCGGCATCCTTCACCGATAGGCCGTGGTGATAGGTGCCAAACAGTGCCCCACCCATCAGCGCCAGGGCGGTGATATAAGGAAGGACTCGCGGCCAGATGGGAGTCATGCCAGCACCTCCAGCGCTCGGTCATACAGTTTTCGCCGTTCTTCGGCGCCGTTCTGGCCACCGTTGATCCTGCTGGTGATCTTGTCGAAGGCACCGGTGTCCGCCAGGGTATTCAGCCCTCGAGTGGACCAGAACCACGCCGCCGACTTTGCTGCCCATTCAGGATGTTCCAGCGACTCCGGATGGCTGATCAGGTCCAGGCCCAGGGCTTCGCCGCACTCGGCGTGGTTCGCCCGGCCGGTGATATGGATCAGGCCCCTCCCTCGGAACCTGAAGCCATCGCCCGGCATGACATTGCCGAGGTCTGCCCTGCCCTCATAGCGAGCCTGGGCGGGGGTTGGCCCCCACAATTCACGAACGTAGCGCAGCTGGCCAGACTCATGGCCGATCTGGGCGATGAAGGCCGCTACGCGTTGCAGGCCGACAATCTGGTAGCGACCCATGGCCGTATTCAGCGCCGGCGCAAAAACGACGGCTTTGGCGCCGGCGTTCGGGAGGATTTGCAGCAGTTGCTGCGCGGTGATGGGCATGATTGAGCTCCACGCACGAAAAACCCGCACTGGACGGGCAATTCGCAGACACAAAAAAACCGCTTTCGCGGCCGGGTAGAGTGCTAAGGCAATCAGGCCGTTTCCGGCACTGATTCCGACATTTCGGAGGTATAAGGTGTTGGAGCTACCGGCCAAGCTGGGTTTTGATACCAGCCAGGCAAGGTCGTCACTCGGCCTAGTTTGCCACGATAGATGTTCCAGCTTTTAAGCTGTGCCTTGCGTACCTGGAGCTCTTCAAGCTCCGCCTCAGTTGGTTCCATATAATCCGGATCATCTGGCACAAGATAGTCAGCGTGGTCTGGATTACTCGTATTTATCAAATAGTTGATTGCGTCAATCCGTGACTGCAAAGCGCTGATTTGCAATGTCGCCTGCCGCTGCTTCGCGTCAAGCATCGTGATTGCGTCGGACTCCTGCTTAGCAGGGCTCTCCACCGCCTGCCCCGGCGGACCGGCTTCTAACGCCATGAAGTACCAGCCTTCGGGTGTATTCATCTGATCGTCGATGGTGGCCCATGATTTCAGGAGCTCTGTGCCCGGCCAGCATTCGAAAATATATCCTCCGTTCATAAACTATCCTCCCACCCAAGGCAAATTAGGCTTTGGGCAGCGCTGCCACTACTAGCCCAATATATGTTCACTGATTCAATAACAAACTCACAATAAACGCTGTTTGGGCTGCTACCTACGTTCGACATTACCAGTGGTGGCGGTGTACCAGTCGCTGTTCCTGCATAGCTGTTGTTTGGCGCTGAGATAATCGTTCCCGCGCTTGCGGTCGTATTTGTCCCATATAGCTTTATTCTGCTGGCAGTTGGCGGAACAATGTTCGAAATACCAACTGCCACCCACGTAGGCGGTGTGGTAATAGAACCAGCCGTTCCATTGGCCAGCAGCGGGAGGGCTGTCACGTTCGAGCCGGTTGCCACCTTGTATTGGACGCTCTTGCCGCTCTGTGTAAACGACAACGGGTACTTGTTGGCTGTAGCATCTGTACGAATCCAGCCGACCCGAGCTTTGTGCGTATAGCCAGATGGCATAGTCGGCGCCGTTGCGCTAAGCGACAGCAGGCCCGCTGTAGTCGTGCCGTTCCATATCACCCACACGCTGTACCAGGTGGATACCGCGATGGTGCCGGCGTCCAGACCATTAACCAAAGTGCCTGTGGTGCTGGCCGTAACACTGACGGAGGACAGGATCTGATATTGGCCGGAAGAGTTCCTAACGATTATCTCGTCGGCTGCAATCGTTACCGAAGCGCTGGTGCCGGTAGCTGAGCTCTTGAGATTTTTAAATGCCCCTTGAATGCTCGGGCCTGATGCTGCTAGCTGGCGAATGGATGCCAGCATCTGGGCGTTATTGCCTTCGTCAGGGACAAGCCCTGCCGCCTGGATCACGTTGAGCACCTCCAACGTGACGCCATTGCCCCACTGGGCGGGGATCAATGACCCAGGCGTGCCGAGAACCGGATCCTCGTCGACAAACTTGCCAGCTACCAGCCCGACGCTGGGAACACTTTTTGGAAAATCCACGCTATTACCCTCAGTCGTAATTGATGTGCACAACTGTGTGCGCCGGCGCTGGACGCCGGATGGTGCATTCGAGCGGATTGCCTGGGTTCGCACCGAAGCGCTCGCCCCAGTAGCTCACGCCGAACCGGCGGCCTTGGCGCTGCCTGCCACCGGTGTGGAGCGTCCACATGAACTGTGCGTTCCAGGTGCCGAAGTGCGCCGAGCCAAAACGAGCACGCCCAAAGCGCGGGGCTCGATGTTCGGTGATCGTGGCGTTCGGGTAGCCCTGGCTTACGGCGATCTCAATGAAATATGCACGGCTCTGTCCGCCCACCTCGACCAACCGGCGACGCACCGCAATCCGTCGATCTTCAAACGCAGGATTGGGTCCCAGACATGGGTCAGGCAGGCCCATGATGGCCTCCCAGTCCGGCACCAGCTCACTGACACCGGCCGGATCCATCTCGTTGAGCAGATCCACAGCCCTGGCATCGAGGCGTGAAAACTCGACCGACACCCCTGACAACACCAGGTCAATTTCCGGTACCAGTTCCGGATCCCAGGCCGGGCCCCGGGGCAGCAGGCCACGAAGCTGCAGCCGGTACTGCTCGGCGGTGCGCGCTACAGCCATGTGATGCCCCCAAAGGTCAGTAGCTGATTGGCGCCGGCGGTGACGTTTGCTGCCGGCAGGGTCAAGCTGTTGTCGGTTTCCCCCGCCGCCCCGCTGATGGCTTCACGGATGTGGCTGATCAACAGAGTGCTCCCCAGCCCCGCCTCACGGTCGTGCAGGTCGATCAGGTTGGCCATGATCGCCGCGCGCACTGCCGTGGTGTCCGGCACCGGGTGGATGCTGTACGCCACTGGCACCCGTACAGGGGCCAGGACGTATAGCTCTGCTGTAACGGGTCGCAGCGGCTCGATGTAGGCCTTCACCTCGGCCAATTGCGAGGGGGTGGGTACCGGGTCCAGGTCTTCGTCACGCATGACGAACAAACCCACGGTGCCGGGGCCAAGGTAATTGCCTCGGCACCACGCCCTGGTCACACCCGGCACTTCAAGCGCCCAGGTTTCATAATCATCCGCCGAGCCGCCGTGCGGTATTACGCGATAGGACCTGACCACTCGCGCGCGTAGCGCCTCGACACTTTCTTCAGCGATGCCGCCGATCAGACCTGGTGTGAGCACGGTAAAGGCATTGGTCACGCCAGACACGGGCTGCACCAGGCTCAGAGATAGCCCGGCGTCTGCGTTGCCCAGCGTCCCAGCATCCACGGCGGCGATGGTGGCGGTGTTCAGCCCGGCGACTGTCGTTACGCCAGCAGTGACGCGATAGCTCCGACCATCACCGGCCTGAAGCACTACGTCAGCGTCGAGCAAGGCGCCAGCAGCCGCCTGGAAGCTGACAGAGCCTTCGGCGGATTGGGCGGGCTTACGGGGCTGGCCCAGGCGCAGCTGGGCGACTCGCTCCAGCGTCTCTTCATCGGCACGGTCGGGCAGGATTTGCTCGACGATCCAGTCGAGATAGCCGTACAGGCCGTAGGCAGTGCCGGCCAACGTACGGGCCAGCACTTGGGCGTCGGAGCGGCGCAGCGCATCGCTGGTCAGGTCGCTTTGAGTGCGATCGACCAGCACCGGCAACGATGGCGTTTCAAACGGCATAGATCACCTGCCAGGAAGGGGTGGGTTGGATTTCAAGCTTGGCGCCGGTGGTCAGCGTGAGCACGACGCCCAGGTTCAATCGGTTGATGTCGGCCCGGGCGCTGCTGATTGCAACGTCCAGGACCTGGCCGTCATCGATGAGCCAGCGAAGCGCCTCGGCGGCGTAGTACTCGGCATCTCGCTGGGTGGCGTCTGTGAGCTTCACGCGGCGCAGCAGCCACAGGCGGGAACCGATACGGTCATCGGTAGACACGGGGTAGCTGTCGCCCCACCAGCCGTACAGCTCGTCGTCGTCCACCGGATCGTCGGCTTCGGCCCGGCGCCAGGTGTACAGGCTGATCACCACGGCGCGAATCAGCGCGGCCTCGACAGTGCTCGGAATAATCATCATGCCCCCGGCGCGGGTGCACCGCTCTGGCCGCTACCCGGCTGTGTGCTGGTGTGAACGTGGCTGATTTGGCTGACGCCACCGGCCACCTGGTCGCCTTGCGACACGATCTTGCCCGACTGGGTGATGGTCGGCGTTTCGAAGTTCACCGCAACGCTGGCCTTGATGTTCAGCGTCTCGGTTTCGATGTCGATAACCCGGCCACGCTTGAAATGAATCCGGTCACCCTCGTCGGTGTAGATCGCCACTTCGCCAGGCTCCAACTCCTGGATGCGGTACCGGCGGTCAGAAGCAACCAGCACGACCGCGTGCGAGCGATCGCCACCAATGAAGGCTGTGAGCACTTCGGCGCCGGCCAGCGGGTTGCTGGTGAAGCCATAGGGCTCGAAGTGCTCGGCGTTGTCCTTCAGTTCGCCGGCGGTGAGTCGCATTTGAAGGGACTGCATTTTCTTCAGGGCATCGACGAGCACCACGGTGCCGCGGGCCAGCATGTTTTTCACGGTCATTGTTTTGGCTCGTAGTCCGCAGGGATCAGGTATTCGAAGTTGTCGGCCTTGCCGCCCTTCTTCAATTTGCGGTTCTTGTGCGGGTCGTGCGGTTCCGGCTCGTAACTGTCCGGCGGGCCAACTTCCATCTTCGTGATCATGCCGGCGTCGGTGAGCGTGTAAGTCACCCGGGCGATCAGCATCCACCGGTCAAAGCCGATGATCGGATCGATCACCCGTACCAGGGTGTTTTGCTTCCATAGCGCGCCGTTGGTTTGTCGCCAGCCCTGAACCGTGTAGGTGGTAGCCAGGGCTTTGCCCATGCGCGTCCCGCGCTCCCAATTGGCCCGGGCCTGGGCAAGCTCGTTGGTCATCTGGCCCGACTCTTGGATGATCAGCACACGCTTACGGGTCGTCCGATCATCGGTAAGCACCGCCGACACTTCTGCAGCCGCCTCCCCAAACTCATCGTCTGTGCCCGAGCGCTGGCCGAGCACCTGGTATTCGGAGAACACACCGGAGAAATCCAGCGGCGCGCCGCCGGTGAGGATGTTCTTGCCGACCTCCAAATGATCGAAAGCCCTCCCTTCACTGCCTGGCCGCGCCAGCACAGCCATTCCCCGCGCATCGTCGGTGGAGAACACCCGAAACAGTGTCAGCAAGCGGTCAATGGATTCGAAAGCGGTCTCGCCAGGCTCGATGGTGTGGTCCGACAGCTTGGCACCCTCGGGAATCTCGCTGCGCACGGATATCCCATAAGGCGCCGCCAGCGCCTTGACGATGGTCAGCACGCTTTGGTTGTTCCACTGCCCTGGCTTGTTCACGGCAGCGCAGTCCACCAGATCCGCCGTCAACGAACGCCCGCTGATGGTGGTGGTGATCTGTTCGTGGTCGTAACTGATAGGCGTGGAAAACACCCAGCCGGTCAGCACCAGGTCATCGCCGATACGTACCTGACACTTTGCGCCCTGCCGGATCGGCACCGCGACGTCCTGCCCCGGCCACTTCCAGGTGATGCTGAGCGTGAACGATCGGGCCTGATCCTCTAGTCCCGCGGTGATCTCCACCGATTTCCAGCCGGAATAGTCCAGACCGTCAACCGTGAGGCTGACGGTGTTTTGATCTTCAGCCATGGATTACCTCTGGGCGATTTTGATCGGCGCCGCCGGAATAAAGCCCGGGTGCCGGATGCGGTTTCGCTGCACCACCTCACTGGAGCGGGTGGCATCGCCGAACCGGCGGTACGCCAGCACTAAGGCAGACATCGTTTCAGGCGGTGTTATCTCAACCAGGCGCACGCCGGACTCGGCCACGGCGGTCAAGTGCTTGACCAGGGTCTGACGCAACGTGTTCAACACCACGTAATGCGCCGAGTCAGCTTTGAGCGAGGCCTGATAAATCGCCTCGTTGAGCCCATCGCGCAGCTCGATTACATCGTCGGCCACCGGCACCTCTTGGCGAACCAGCGGCAGAACCGCTTGCTGTTCGACCGAAGGCGTCGAGCCAGTCGCTACCGGCTGCGAGGCGATCGGCATTTCGCTCACGATGAGCGCGATTTGGACCAGGAGGGAGTCCTGCACCAGGTTGGCCGTGGCCTGTGACGCCGCCACCGCGTCCACGCCGCCGACCTGACTCACGGTGTTGATGCTGGACACCGCCTCGGTCTGCTGGGTGGTGATGGCCACCGCGTTGCGGTAGCTCGAACGGGTGTCCGAGAAGGCACTGTCCTGTAGCGAAAAATCCTTGAAGTAGCTGGAGAACAGTGACGACAGCGAGTCCGGCGCGTTTATCAGCGATTGCACGAAGCCCGACAGGTTGGTGAACACGCCCACGAACGGGGCGAACTGCTGCTGGATCACCGCGTACACATTGGACAGGCTGTTGCGCAACCTGATGAAGCCCAGGCGCGCCTGGTCGACCTTGGCCATGGCCGCCTTGTAGCGAGCCAAGGCCGAATCCAGCAGGCTGTCGGAAGCCTTGACCACCTGTTGCTGGCTGTTGACCTTGGCCGTGGGAAACGTCAGCGGCCTGTCTGGGTAGAACGTAAGGTCCAAGCTGACCATGCCGCCGGCGGTCAGCTCGTGAGACAGGTTACAGTCGCCGACCTTGACCTGCATCCGGCCCAACCAAGGGTGCACCAGTTCACCAGGCCCAGGGGTTTGCAACGCCTCCAGCAGCTTGTCGCGCCGCTCGAAGCAATCGTCGCCGATCACCCACGCCGTCATGGTGTGGACTTGGGCTTGCTTGCCGAGCTGTTCGAAGTAGGGATCATCCCGTTGGGGGTATTCGTGTAGCTGTCCCTTCTGGCCGACCGGAACCGACGCCCGAGGAATCAAGAAACTGATCCCTCGGAACGACGCTGGCAACAGTTGCTTGCGCCAATCACTTGCCATGCTCTACCCCTTCATGACGCCGACGGTACGGGTACCGACGTTGGGCTTGATGTTCAGCCCGGGTTGGTTGGTTTTCGGCTGTTCGATCGTCGTGCCCGGCGGTGCGCCGTTCAGGTTGATGTTGAGTTCGCCGTTGAGCTTTTGCCCGTTGGTGGCAGCGGTCTGCTGTAGGAGCTGGTTGTTGCTGATGCCGAAGGCCTGATTGTTCATCGCCTGGCGGGCGGCGGCGGATTGAGCGGCATCCGCGAACAGCAGCTCACCGGTACCTCCACCCGCGCCTGCGTTGCGTTTCTGCTGGGCTTCGGTGAAGGCGTTTACCTTGTCAGTGGCGGTCTGGATAATTCCTTCGCCACCCTCCCCGCCGCCGAACCACTTCATGATCGGCTCGATGATTGGCCGCAGCTTTTCCCACAGCTGCTGGAACCAGGCAGTGATCGGCCCCCAGTTATTGACGATCATCCCCAGCGGCGACCAATCGAACATGGTCTTTAGAAAGTCCATGGCCGGGGTGGACAAGGCCACCAGCAGGTTCCAGGTCGCGGCGAACAGATCAGTGAGTGGCCCCCAGTTCTCCATGATCAGAGATATAGGGGTCCAGTCAGCGAAGGACTTAAACAAGTCCCAGGCCTTGAGCACTGGACCCTGGATCACCTGCCAGACTCTCTCGAAGAATGGCGCCACGGTGGACCAGTTAGCGATCAGCAAACCAGCGGCAAGCGCAATGCCCTGCACAACGAGCCCAACGATGGATTTTTTTGTTACGCCATCGAAAAGCTTCATGGCGAACATGGCGGCAGTCACTGCAACGCGCAGCACACCGTAAGCCAGGCCCGCCGCCAGTACGCCCTTGATCAACCCAGGATGTTGCGCGGCGAGCGACGACAAGCCGGAAACCAGAGGACCGACCAACGTCATGAAGTCGTTGAATGGCGGCAGTAGCGCGGCTCCCACCTCAACACCTAATCGCGTGACCTTGTTGGTCAGAAGCTGCATGGAGTTGGCCGTGGTCTTGGACCGTGCGGCGAATTCCACCTCCATGGATCCGGCAAACTTTCCACCGGCTCCGACCGCGGAGAAGCTTTTCTTCAACAGGTCCAAGTTGGTGAGCAATGGCGCGATAGCAGACACCGACTCAGTGCCGAACAACTCAGTCAAAAGACCTGCCTGCTTGGCCGGGTCCACCTTGGCGATGCGCTCAAGAACATCCTCAATCGTGCCCTGGGCATCCTTCTGCATGCTCTTGGCAACTTGCTTCACATCCAGGCGCAGCGACTTGAAGGCCTGGGCCTGTTGCTTGGTGGCCGCCCCGCCCTTGGTCAGCGCCAGCATGAAGTTCTTCATGCCGGTAGCCGCAACTTCGCTGGGCACGCCCACACCCGCCAGGGTGGCGCCCATGGCGGCGATCTGGCCGGAGGCCAGACCAGCTATCGCACCAAGCGGGCCGATACGAGTGACGATGTCCGAGATCTGCGCTGCTGACGATGGCCCGATGTTGCTCAGGTAGTTGATCTTGTCAGCCAGGGCCACCACTTCGGGCTGGGTCAGTTTGAATGACGTCCGCCACTTCGCCATCATGTCGCCCGACTGGTCGGCGGTTTGGTCGAACGCGATGCCCATCTTCACCGCGTCTTCGGCGAACTGCTTTAGCTCGCCCGCAGCGAAACCGGCCTGGCCGCCCGCCGCAACAATGGCCGCAATACCAGTGGCCGCCATTGGCAGCCGTTCGGACATATCCAGGACATCCTGTCCCATTTGCTGGAACTGCTTCGGCGTATCGAAGTTGACGACCTTCCTCACGTCGGCCATGGCCGTTTCGAATTCCATCGCCGCTTTCGCGCCGGCAATGAACGGCGCGGCAAACGCTCCGCCCTGGACCAGATCCTTAAAGCCAATATTGCCCAGGCCCGAGCTGTTCATTTGCTTGCGGAAACCCGCAACGTTTTTGCGAATGCCCGCCAGCGTCGGCGACAGCTTGTCGACGCCGGTGATCAACGCCTTGAGCTGGAACTTGTCCGCCATCACTGCACCTGCTGGGCTGCGTTAATTCGTTGGGCGTGCTCTAGGGATTCGCGGAGCACATCCAGTGGCCTGGCCATCATCTGTTCGGGGTCAACCTTCCAGAACCAGGCCAGGTCATAGGCGGCTGCAATCAGGTCGCCGATGGCTGCGACGCCGCACTCATGAAAAAACCGGCAACGGCCCAACTCAGGGCATTCAGGTCGGACAGGTCCAACTGGTTCACCGACGACGGGGGAATGCCGGCGCAGACCGCGATGTATTTCGCGGCAACGTCCATGTCCAGACTGACCTCCTCGTTTTTGTCGATCTTGTAGGGCAGCGCCTTGATAGCCCGGACTTCCTGCACGGTGGGCCGGCGCAGGTTGAGCTCAGTCATGGGTTCACCGTGGGCCTCGATCGCGACTTGAAGTTTTTGAACATGACTCATTGCCAGCTCCCTTTGATGCCGTCGAATTGCAGCTCAATGGTGCCGTCATCGCCTTTCGACGACGGCTCGTCTACCAGGTAAGCACCGGCCAGGACGTAGACCGTCCCGTTGCTGAACTCGCAAGTGATGGTCATGTCGCGACCGGTTGTGAGAGCCTTTATCGGAAAATTCGGCGTGTGGATCGCCGTCATTTTCAGGTAAGCCGCCAGCTCTTCCTCTTTGAAAAAGCCGGGGTAGATTGTTTCGCGCTTCTTATCCATAAGCGGCGCTTCCGCGCCACCGGTGATAGTCAGCTGTTCGCCGTCCACCTTTACGTAAACGGTGCCCGCTACTTTTTGACCCATGGTCTGTGTCTCCAGAATGAAAAAGCCCGCACTGGGCGGGCTGGGTGTCGTGGGTCGGGGTTACGCCGCTTCGTCGTACTGCAAACGGAACTGGTTGAGCAGCGCGAAGACGCGCAGGCCGTTGATGTAGTCCGGCGGGAACAGCACGTTGACCCGGCTCGGATCCTGCGTGTCGCGCTCCACCACCAGGTGCTGCGCGAACAGCTCGGCATTCTCCACGTGCCCTTCCAGCTCGAGCTTGGCGTATTGCGCGATCAGCTCACCACGGATGACCGCCGGGGTGACGATCGGCTGGCCGGCGCCGAACGCGGTGCCATCGCTCGCCAGCTTGTGGCGACCGTACTTGCTCGTGATCACGCTGCGCATCCGGCGAATGATGAACGCCGACTGGTGCATGGTCTCGCTGTCCAGGTAGGAGTTATCCGCCTGGCCGAAGGGGTTTTTCTGGTAGGTGGTGATCGAGCGCTGAATGCGCACGTAACCGCCCTCGTAATACGCCGTGGCGATGCCGTAGGTCAGCAAGGACTGGCGCTCGGTCAGGGTGAACCGCTCACTGGCCGGCGCTGGGTCCAGGCCAGGCAGGCTACCGCTCTGGGTAGGCCGGCTGGCATCCGCCGAGATGAACACCGCCGTACGCCCAGCCAATGCGGCCGCCTGCACCCACACCGGCTGCGGCACACCCGTCTCGACGGCCTGGATGGTGACGTGCTGGTCGTTGCGCGCCTGGCCTGCCGCTACCAGCGTGCCGATGGTGCCGCGCTTGGCACTGTAGACATGACCGAACAATTGTTTGGCCCAGGACCAGCGCCCGGTGTTGTCGTCCATCGTGTCCTTCCAGACATTCAGGCTGGTGGTGTCCGACCATGGCATGCAGATGAACTCGAACGGTTCATCGCCGAGGGCCGCCGCCGCGTCCACCTGGTCCGGCACACCGACACCACCAGTCATAACCGTGGTGACCACGGTCAAGCCCGCCGGGGTCGTCTCGCCGTTGGACTTGCCCAGGCGGTTCATGGCCACGGAGATATCGTTGCCGCTTTCACCGGTCCACTTGCAAGTCAGCGTCACCACACCAGCCACCGCAGCGGCAGTTACCGACAAGTCCGGCGTGGCATTGATCTTCACCGCCAGGGCAGCAGCGGCGACCGTAGGGGTTGCCGCCGAAGGAACGACGGATTGAACCCGGGCGCCGCCGACGTACAGGTTCAACAGGCCGGCCTCGGTGGCGGCGCCCGTGATGGTAACGGTGGCCGTCGCCGCGGCGCCGGTATCGTTCTGCAATGGCAGGCACCAAATTTCCCCGATGGGATCAGCCTTGCGCCAGGTTTCGTACATCGCGGCGAGCATCGAGCCCTGACCGCCGATTTCTTTGGCCAGCGCCACGCTGGACACTAGGACCAGTTGGCCGATGCTTTCGCTGGTCGCGTTGTCGTTAACCTGGCCGACGATCAAGCGGCGCATGGCCGACGATGCGCTGTTGGCCGCCGAGTTATCCATCTCCGCATAGAACAACGGCACACGGATATCGACCGGGATGTTGCTGAATCCGATAGCCATTATTGCGCTTCCTCGGCTTTCGCCGGCGTGCCGGCCTTGGTGGATGGGGCCTTATCGGCTTTGAGGGTCACGTCGCCATCGGCCTGGCGACGGCGCCACCAAGCGTTGTCCGGCACCTCCCGGCCCTCCTTGGGCAACAGGTCGCCGGCCTCCGGGTCGGGCACAGAACGGCCAGAGGCCGGCACCACAGTGATGCGATTGGTCATGGTGTTACGTCTCCAGTGAATTGCGCTTCGATGCGCCCGTCCGGGCCGGGTCGTTTCAGGTTCGGGTCTGCAGGGTCGATGCAGTCCATGTTGATGTTCGCGCCGGTGAAGCCCGGCAGGCCGTCTAGCTCGTATTCCTGCCACGTCTCGGCGGGGTCGCTCGACCGGTTGCGGCCGAGTTGGAACTCCGAGAAGAAGGTGAACTGATAGACGACACGGGCGCGGCTGATATGCAGTAACGCGCCCTTGCCGTATTCGATGCGGGTGTACTCCGGCCCAGGCTTCCAACCGACCAGCGACAGCCACAACTCGGCACGGATGTCGTGAAGCTGGTCGTTGTCCTCTTGCCCGCGCTCGTCGGATGTAGCCAGGACTATCACCACGTTGAACTGGTCGGTTATGTCCTGGATGACCATGTTCTGCGCCTTGCTCGGTGTGGCGGCGTCTGCTGTGGCGATGACGTAGGCAGCCGGCAGGGCAAGCTGGGCGCTATCGACGACGGCATCCCAGTCGATGCCGCCTGCTACTCGATCGGCAAAGGTGGGGCACGTCTCCCGAAGATGGGCAACGATGGGGTTCAGTTTCATGCGTGGTCCCGTTGGGGCAGCGATCAGCCCAGGGCGGCGGCGAATGCTGCCGAGAGAATCGATTGAACCTGTGAGGCCGAATCCTGCAGGGCGTCGGCCATGTAGTTGTCGCGGGGCTTAATGCGCCATTCGCCCGCGGCGCGCTCCGCGACCAGGCGAGCCCGAACACCAGCGGCGCGCCTATTCTTCCGGCCCTTCCCCTTGCCCGGCGCAAGCTTGCCGGGCCTGCGCCCTTGCTTGACGCCGTAGTGCAGGTAAGCCGGGTAGAACTCTTCCATTGCCGAAGTTTTCGTCGGGGAGATCCGCACCAGGAATCCCGAGCGGGAAACCTTGAAGGTGACCGATTCGACCGTCGCGCCGGTTCGGTTGACCGGGTATCCATCTTGGCCCTTGCCCAGCACCAGGTTCATCTGGGCGCGCTGCGTGACGAGCAGGCCGACCTTTCGCATGCCGGCGCGGATCTGGCGTTTGTCGAAGGCGTCGCGCTCGAAGTTGTCGAAACCCTCGACGTGCAGGTATCCGTCGATCGAGGCGGAGTTAGACATAAATTCCCCCTCCTGGCTGGAGCAGACCGAGCTCTTCGACTTCAAGCACGACGAATCTGCCTCGCCCGTTCATATCGAAGCCGCGCTTCACTCGGTACAGCGTCCCTTGGTGGACAACCTCATAGGCGGTCGTGATCCCGGTTCGATAGCGCAGAAAAACACGGTGGGTAATCTTGTTGTCGGTTTGCGCGCTGTCGGTGTAGACAGCCGATCCAACCGGTTCAATCTTCGCCCAGCGTGGGTTTAGCTCTGAAAACAGAGAATCCAGACCCATGTCAGGTGCTGGCACATCGGCGCGACGGCGAAGCGTTACGTGCTTGTTGAGCTCGCCAGCTCCGGGCTCGCGGTAAGCCATTCAAACCCCCATCGAAACTCTATCGGGCTGCAATAATGAGCGCGAGCCGTGGGGAAGCTCCGTGACAGAAGAGGTATTGATTCCTGTCACAGCGTCCTCCCGGTTCGCCCAGAGGTGGCCGAGGGTGAGCAGGCAGGCCGCGACGATGGATTTGTTTATGACCATCCCGCGGGCCACAGCGGTGCAATCTCGCAATGCCTCGGAAAACACGAACTGTGCGTCAGTAAGAGCTGCGCAGCGGTCATCCCAGTTTTCTACCGTTTCCGCTGCCGTGACAGCCAAGTCGTATGCCGTGCGAGCAGCGAGACGCGCGGCCGGAACTTCGGCGATGGCCTCGGCCAATGCAGCAGCGTCTGCATAAAACCGGCGCTGCAAGAACTTCTGGGCGGCGCTTTCAGCACTATCAAGCTTCGACTGAACGTCTTCGACATCCTCGGATTCCGCCCGAAGGTGCTTCATTGCTAGATCGATGCTGATCACGCTCATGATTACTCGGCCTTCTTCTTGGTGCCTGGTTTGGGCGTCGATTTGTTATCAGGGTCCGACGATTTTTTGTTTTCAACCTCTTCGGCCTGTTTCACGTCGTAATCCTCGACGAGGCCGAGACGGTGCAACTCAGCCGCCCGAAACTCATCAGCAGTGATTTCGGATCCTCGCTTGGCATATACATGGCCATTGAGGAAGCCCTTTTTGGTTGTCAGTTGAATCTCTGGCATGGCAAATCGCGCCCAGTCGCCCGGGCGCGCTCCTGATCAGTGAGAGGAAGAGAATTGCGATTACGGCGTAGGGTCTTCGAACTCGCCGTGCACGAACGATTCAGGACGGTACACCGCCAGAGCCAGGCGCTCCTCGGCGCGGATGGTGACCATGTTGGTGCGGAAGTTGTCGCCGTCTTCAGTCGAGACCTCAACAGCGGCGTCTTCACGGTCAAACACCTGGGCCGCGATGTTCATTGCGCCTACCAGGAACTCGCCTTCAGGGACCGCGTTGCTGTCCACCACCGGCAGCTTCCACAGGCGCTGAACGCCGCCTTCCTGCACGTTGACCCAGATGTAAGAACCGGTGCTGTCCTTGGTCAGCTCGATGTCCGCCCAATCCACCGGGTTCAGGGCGATTGCCGAGGCTCGGTATTCAGCGACACGCACCTGCAGGATCGCGCGACGCAGGGTATCGATTTTGGTGTCGCCGGCTTTGCGCAGCGCCTCGTTGAAGGCAGTGGCTTGCGGAATCAGGCCCAGCAGGTTCTGACCGGTGCCGTCGCCCGCCAGGATCTGCTCCTCTTCCTTGTACTTCAGGCCGTAGATTGCTCGGCCGTTGATATAGCTTTGCAGGAGGGGGATGTCCGACAGCACCTGCTTCGACGCCCGGAACCAGTGAGCGATGGTCTTGACCGTGGTGGTAACCATGCCGAACGACAGGTCAGACTGTGCTTTCGTAGCACCTTCACCGGCCTGCGGAGCGGCCATGTTCTGGAAACCAGTTTCCTGCACGAACTCGACTGCGTTCGAACCAGTGCGCCCCGGCATGATCAGGTCACGGATCGTGAACTGACGCTCAGGATCCGTGATGATCCCAGCAACGCGAGTCGGCTGAATGCCAACGCCGACACCGCCAGTGCCAGTGGTGGCGCTGGTGATATTGGTAACAGCCTTCAAATTCAGGCGAGCAATACCGCGGCCTTTTGTGGTCAGAGCCTGGTAGTCGTCCGATTCGGACAACTGTTCGCCGACAGACTTCTGCTCACTCGGATCGTTCGCAGCGAAGCGGCGCGCCAGCTTTTGCTCGATGTCCTGGAAGCGATCCTGAAGGGACAGGCCGTCCTTCACCAGACCATCCAGAATGGTCTTGGTCTCCGCCAGGATGGTGCCGTGCTCTTTGATTTCCTTGTTGGCTTTCTCGGCGAAAGCCTTGATTTCCTGGTCGCGCTGGTCAAGCAGATCATTCACTGCTTTCAGTTGGATCTTGTCGTCTGCATGTTCCTTGCGCTGCATCTGACGGTTTTCGGCGCGAGCCTGGTTGCTCATGGCGTTATGCATGGTGGATCCTCAAAACGAAGGGAGGGACAGTGCGGGGCGCGACTTCAGCGCCTCGACGACTTCAATTGCTGCCAGGTCGCCCGCGGACTCGCTCCGGAGCAGATGCTGCAATCCGCGATTGGCAATCACTGCGGACTGAGTTTTCGAGAAGCCTGCCTCGCGCAGGAGCAGCTCAAATTCAGGAAGTGAAGGTAGGCCGCCGTGGGCCAGCTTCGATTTGATGGTGTCGGTTCGGGCCTCGTCGTTCGCCGGCACGGTCACAATCGAAATTTCCACCAAGTCGAGCTTGGTCAACGTGCGAACCCGCGTCTTCTCGTCGAACTTGGAATCGCGCACGTAGTACCCGATCGACAAGCCAGTGATAGAGCGCGACTGCATTCCACGAAAAGCGATGCGGGCATAAGGTGCGTCCGCCAGCCATAGATCCCCGGAACCGAACAGGCCGCGGTCATCCTCTTTCAGGCTTTCGATATCCCAACTGCCGATCGGCTCGCCAGTGCGGTGCTGCCACAACACCGGGAACGTCCGGCTTTTAGCCTTGGCGTCAGCGATGGACTCTAGGAAAGCCCCCGGCGCCACCACCTCGTTGTAGCTGTCGACCACGCCAAACACGGATCCATAGCCAGAAAAAAGGCCGTCATCGCTGACAGCCTTCACGTCGTAGTCAAATGAGCGGTACTTAACCGCCAGGGACTGGTCCTTATGTCTCATTCCTGGTTCCCCTTGGGTTTGTCGTTGAGCCAGTCCAAGAGTGCCGAGCGCGCTTGCTGCGCATCGCCCGAGCCTTCGCCAAGCTTGTCGATTGGCAACATGTTGGATTGCACTGTTAGCTGGTCGGCGTTGCCACCCTTTGGCGCTAGGTTCTCCTTGATCCTGCATTCGTCGCGGGTGTAGATGCCGTTTTGCGTCATGGAGCTATAGAAGGCAGCCCGAGCTGCACTGTCGGCCCGTAACAAGCCTTCAGGATTGAACTTGGCGTAGAAGCGCCGGCGTTCATCCGGACGAAGCAGGCGCCGGTTGATGCTCTGCTCGATGCGCTTCATCCATGGCAACAGGGTGAAGCTCAGGAAGCCGATCATCTGCTGCTCCATGCCGGTTCCCCAGCTGGTGCTGTTCTGCGTGTGCCCAACCATCCAGGGCGGAACGCGGAACCAGCGGCAGATTTCCTCAACGTTGAAGGCCCGCGTCTGAAGCATCTGGGCGTCTTCAGGTGTCATCGACACCTGCTGGTACTTCATGCCCGCTTCCAACACCATGGTTTTTCCGGTGTTGACGGCGCCAGCGAATTTGGCGGCCATGTCTTCGCGAATGTCTTCTCGCTGGGCCTTGTTCAGGATCTGATCCGTGGAAAGCACACCGCCGAGTTTCATGCCATTGGCGAACATCTTGCTCGCCGATTCATCAGCCGCCATCGCTGCGCCGAACACATTGCGCCCCATGGCTAGAGGGCTCAGGCCGCAAAGTGGATCGGTACCGAAACCGCGGGTGTGCATCATCTGTTCGTCCAGCAGCGTGTGCGGCTTGCCTTCGCTGTCCGTGAAGCGGTATTCGATCGCCCCGCTACTGGTGCGCCTCGGCGGCGACACCGATTGCGGCAGCAAGAACTCCAACGAAGAAAGTTCACGCCCCACCAGGTGGGGTTCATTGAAGCTGTTGCCGCTCAACAATAGGCTGGCCACAACGCATTCCCAGAACTCCACCGGCGTTTGGTCAGCGTTCGGCTGGATACTGATTACACGATGAACTGGGTGCGATGAGGCTACGGTTGGCACACCGTTCTTATCTTCATAGAGCGCAATTGGCAGCGTCGCTAAGGTTTCAGCAATGAGCCGAACACAGGCCCACACCGTGGACAGCTGCAACGCGGTTTGCTGGCTGACCGTTTTGCCAGATGCGGAGTCCGTCCCGTAGAAACCGTTCCAGAAAGCAGCATCGCCCAGGCCGATTCGCCGCCCCACCCAGCCTGCAAGCGATGACTTCACGATTCCAGGCTCCGCCGATTTAAACAGCGCCTGTCGAAGCACAGACTTCAAGGGCTTATTCACTGGTCAGCCCCTTTCGAATAAAGCCGGCGGCGAGCAGGAACGCCACGCCGCCAGCAATAAGGGACCACCCCATACCGGCAAGAACGAACACTCCGCCAACCATCAAGCAGAACCCGGCCACGGCCGCCAGCAGAAATATGAGGAGGCCTGTATTCATGGTGATTCCTGTTATCCAACGATGATTGGGCTTGAGAAAAAGTCGCTGATGTTGCCTTCGTTGTTACCGGCCAAAATGAGCACCCTGCCGATCGCCATGATCAAGGCGACGGCGCCGTCGATTTTGTTGTCTTCGCCTTGCTTGATGGGCCTAACCACGTCGTCGTTGCCCGGAAGGAACTTGCCGATGACGTTGGCGATACACCAGGTCATGATGGGATTCCCGTCGTGGTGGAACCGGCCGGCGGTAATCGCCGCCTCCAGTTCCTTCATCGGGTCGCTCATGTTGGTGTAGTTCTGGGTGATGGTTACGGGGTTGAGCCCTTCGTCATCTAGGTCGTGAGAAAGCCCGGTCGCCCCGTGGGGGTCGATTGGGCATTCCCGGACAGGCGCCAGATGATTCGCCTCTTTGGCTTCGGCAAGAATCTCGCGGTAATCCACCTCGGCGCCGTCGGTCGTGAGCAGGTGCCCGGTGTTGATCCAGGCTTGGAACCGCTCAGCCATTCGCCTGTTGTCGGTGTCGTTGGCTGTATCCTCGGGCACCCAGAACTTAGGCGCGATCGAGTAGTAATGCGTCTTGCCGTCGATGACGCGCCAGAACAAACGAGCCATGGAGTTCATATCAAGCTTGCGCGCCAGGTCGAAGCCCAGGATGCATTCCTGCCCCTCGAACATCTCCAGGGTCAGCGTTTTGTCTTCACATGACCGCCACGTTTCGACGTTGAAGAAGCCCGCCTTTGCGCTCACCCACAGGTTGAGGTGCTTAGTTTTGAACGTGTTGGTGAATCTCGCCGAGCGAATTGCGCGGGCCAACTGGCTTTCCAAGTATTCCTGGAACACCGAGACGCCCATGCATGGGTTGGCCTTGGCAAGGTTCTTCGGGTCGGTCCAATCGTCGCCTTCATCCAGGGTCCAGATGTAGCCGAACAACTCCGGGTCGGGCACCGTGCCGTTGAGCATTTCCAGAACTTGCCGGCGCTTGTCATAGCAAGGCCCTTCGATATTCGCGCCGGCGGTGGTGATGATGAACATCAGCGGCTGCCGACGTGCACCCATCCCGGTCAACATCGTGTCGTATTGGGCGGCGCTGTCGTGCTCGTGAAACTCGTCGATGATCGCGCAGGATGGCGACGCACCGTCGCCCGGGTTGCCAATCAACGGCTCGAAGCGACTGCAATCCGACGGTATGTTCATGTTCGAGGCGTTGACCTCGATACCGGCCGCCTCGATCAACATCGGTGAGCGCATGACCATCAAGCGCGCCGGGCGGAACACCTCCCAGGCTTGCTTCTCGGTGGTCGCACCGGAATAGACTTCGGCGCCGAACTCGTTGTCGGCAACGAACATGCCGATGCCCACGCCGGCGGCGATGACACTCTTTCCGTTCTTCCGAGGGACTTCCCAATAGCTTTCCCGGAACCGCCGATAGCCACCCTTCTTCTTTACCCACCCGAACGTGCACGCCAGGCCGAACAACTGCCACGGCTCCAGCGTGATTAGCTGCCGCTTAAACGCCCATTCGCCTTTGGTGTGAGGCAAAAGCTGCATGAGCTTTAGCTTTTTCTCGGCTTTCTTCGGGTCGAACTTGTACGGAAACGACTTGAGCCGGCTCGCGGCAACGTCGTCGAAGTGCCTCTGAATCGATTGGTGGATGTATCGGCAAGCCGGGAACTTACCTTTCAAAACGGTTCTTGCCCAAGCCATCGCCTTGTCGACGTTGGGGTGGGCAGTCTTGGCCATCAGCTACTCAATAATTTGGCGAACTCGTTGGTTGAGGTTTGCTTGTTTCCGCCAATGATTCGGGTACGGCTGGAAGGATCCAGGCCGAGCAACGACCCGAACGTAACCAATTGGCGCATGGATTCGTTCGCGGCAGTGAGCGCCGGGTTCTTCATGGGGCTGCCCTGGGCAGACTCGACAACAATCCCGAACTTCTGGACGGCTTCTTCAGCCATCCGCCACTTGTCATAGGCGGTGCAAAACGCCTCGACGTTGTGTAGATCGGTGAGCGCGACGACGTGCTCACGGAGCAATTCCGGGATCAACATCCGCCACATCGTGGCCGCGCGATCGCTCAGCCATTCCGGCGGGTCGATATCCGTCACCGTTGAAAACTGCGGCTCTGCCGTGTTCAGCGCACGCTTGCCGGGATTTCCGGCGAGTGCTTTTTTGGCCGTTGGCTTGGGTTTGCGACCACGGCCGGCGACCGTGGCAGTGCCCCCCATCGCGCAACTCCTGATTTTTTAATTTCGCGGTCGTGAAAGAAAGGCTGGGCGGACGGTCTAGAAGGCAAAAGCCCTGGACTTTTGCCCCTCCCCCCTCCCCATGGATGGGAATTTCTCTCATTTAGGCCATTTTCCGGGCACTTTGCACGGTCAGCCCCTCGGGTTGCCCCATCCGCCGTCCTCACGGGCCGTCTTGCGGCTGTGGCAGCTATGGCACAGCGACTGCCAGTTGTTTCGATTCCAGAAGATCGCCGCGTCACCCTTGTGGGGAATGATGTGGTCAACCTCAGTGGCAGCGACCACCTCTCCTTGTCGCTCATGCTCAGCACACAGTGAGTAGCGAGCCAGGAAGCCCTTGCTCGCCTTCTGCCACTTGTACGTGTAGAGGCGCTGTGTGCTGCTCTCCCGAGGCTTGGCTCGCGCAGCACTCTTCAACAAGTGAGCATGCTCATCGCAGTACCTGGCGTTACGCGTGAGCGTGTTGCAACCCTGGGCGTTGCACGGCTTCTTTGGCCTTAGAGGCATGGCGAGCCATCCATGTAAGTCAGTGGCAGTGCATCTGGATCTTCTGGCTCATCGGCCATTGCCTGGATCAACATCAATTGTTGGTCGGCCATCCGTTGCAGCAGGGCGGTCTGCTTGACCTGCTCCGCCAGTGCCTGGGCCAGCAGGCTTTCCAAGGAGTTGGGCTGCTCGCTCATATGCAAGCCTCTTCATTTTAATGATCCATTCGCGCCGGGCGGCGCATCCACTACAATTCGGCACTTTCCGCTCCGTACGAGTAGCCCACCTAAGGCAAAAAACTGATGACTCAAACACTAAACCGTCCGAGCTGGTTATCCGTAACAGTGGGCGCTTTCCTGATAACTGCAGCATCGTCCCTAGTCACCGTCTCTCTGAATTACGGAAAACAGGAAGCCGCTCTTGCTTCCATCTCTGCAAAAAATGATGAGATGAACAGAGAGCGAGAAAAGAAAGACCTTGAGATCAAGGAGCTACGTCAAGCTTTCGCAAACCAACAACTCCAGTTGCAAAATACGATGGCAAAGGTTCAGGCATTGCGAAATGACAGGTGTGCTCCCATTGCACTAGAAGTCTCGAACTTGATGAGTTCCATCAAGTATCCCTATGCGGGCGGCTTCGCCAGCGAACAGATTGAGCAACTACAGCGGGGTTTAGATGGTTATCAAAAAACCCTCCAAGCTTGCTACGCGTCTCCTCTTTAGGCGCTTTGCTACCTGCTCTGACTGCGCTTGTTCTGGGGTCCACCACGACCATAGCCCCACGACTCACCACCCGATGCATCAGCGAGTGATATGTCCTTGCGAACGCCTACAGGTGTGAGGAGACCGAAACGAAAGGCCCTGCGGACACAGGGATTGACTAGGTCGAAGGACTAAGCGATCGGAACCTGACTCAAATCATGGATCCAATATGAAATAGGTGATATGAAAAAGGTGTGGCAATAAGCCACTTACTCACATGGTGTTGAAATGGTCTGGAAGAGCGACGACAACAAAAAGTACCGCGGGAAGATTGATCGAGTTTTCGTTTCCCTGACTGAATCATGGGAGGTCGAGTACTACATCGACCATTACCTAAAGACCCGTGGACGCGATTTGACTGATGATAATCGGAGCAAGGTAGCTCACAAGCTTGAGGGCTCCCCTGGTCGGGCTCCGCACAAGCGCGATGACCTCAACGCTTGGCTTGATAAAGAATGGGGGCTAAAAGCCAAGTAACGGTAAGTTCCATTTGCGGCCTTTCTGCTGCACCGCGACACAATTTGCTGAGCCGCGAAACGTGTCGCGATTTTATGGGCCCTGCCGTTCCAGGGCCTCGTTAACCTTGTCAGCTGCCTTTCCGGCGGTCTCGGCGGCTTCTGTCGCCTTGCCTGCGGCACCTTCCACCTTCACCGCTGCCTCGGTGGCGCTCTGGGCCAACTTGTTCAAGCGCATGTCACGCTGCTTGGTTGCCTCGTCATACCCGCGTCGCACCTCGGCGACCTGGGCGGTGTACCAACTGGCCATTGACCACTGAGCAGCTTGAAAGCCCAAGACGGAACCGCCGGCTACCAGAAGGATCGCGATGACCCATATCTCGGCTCGGCGCCACCATCGGCGGGCGATGAACTCCATAGCGCATCTGTCCATCAGTTGACACCCCCAAGCTGGGCCCGCAAACGCGCAATCTCAGCGCTCTGCGTGGTCACCTTGTCAGTGAGCTGGGCGATCTGACTGGTGAGGGCCTCGACCTTCCCTTCCATCCTGCCAACCGCGGCGGCAAGCTCGTTGCGCTCTTTGGCGAACTGGTCTGCTCGGGCCTCAGCAGCGTTTGCCCGGGCGCGCTCAGTGTCGAGCAGTTCGTTCAACCGGCGAACAGTGCCGATGTCGGCGTTATCCATCGCCCTGTCAGTTGCGTCCTTGGACAGGAATTTTCTCAACCAGAGAAAGCCGCCCAGCAAAACGGTTCCAGTCCCGCCCAGCCAGGTAGCCGTGCCCGGGCCGAGGTCGGTAGGATCCATCACAGCTCCGAAATAAAAAGAGGCCTGCACGGCCTGGGCAAAACCCGAAAACGAATAAGCCCCGGCAGGTGCCGGGGCTTATTTACTAAACATTGAACGATCGATCAGATCAATTTGGATTTGGCGCCCCTAGGGAGAATCCGCTAACGGAGTCGAGACTACCTCTCCAGAGCACTCCCTCACCATTCGTTGGAATAAGGGTCGCACCACTGATGTATCTGGCGTCCTTCAAATGAATGAACTCATCGTGAATTTTTTCCGCACCTGGTTGCCCCCAAGCCGCGAAGCCTGCTCGAACATTTTCGTTCGGGCCTCCTGGAAATGCTTCAGAGAAAGAGTTGGCAAACGCTTCGATGTAAGAATTAGCGGAAACCAACGTTCCGGTAATCACACCACCTGCGACAACAAGCGTTATCCCGAACGTGACCTTGTGACCATTTACGATTGCGTTGAGGCTTTTCAAGAAAGGGTCTTGCATGGCTTACATCCTTTTAGGCGACATTATTGGCCACCACTTTGCCAGCACATCCTCCTTCAATCAATCCCTACAAATTAATACGTCGGAAACTAAAAAGCCCATCTCGTAGATGGGCTTTGCTCGCGTAAAAACCGCAATACAACGTGAAAGCTAAAAGTCTAAACCGATTCCCACAAGCTTTCTCCGCGCCTCAAATTGCATCATCGCTGCTTACTTCACGAGCTCGCAATCTTCAAACATAGGAGTTTTTACGACATCACCTTTACCAGTGCAAATGACCTTGACGGTGGCGCCCTTCTTCAACGTTGCCATAACGGCCAAGTCAGATTTTTCAAACTTAAACTGCGGCCCCATGAACTGGTTCGTGCCGGCCAGTACCAGGTAAGGCTTTCCGAGGAAGTCCGTATTGATGTCGGTAATCCGGCCGGTCACCTGAACGCGTTTATCCTTGAACTGGACGTCTGCTGCAACGGTGTTGTCCTCGTAACTCGACGCTACTTGTGCGGCGGTGTAGGCCTTAAGAGGCTCGGCAGGAGCAGTTGCAGCAACAGGGGCTGGTAACGACGCTGATGGCTTGGAAATCTGAGCACTGCCGTTGTTGCTTGACGTCGAGAACGGTGCCCCAGCAGCAACGAGAATGGACAGTACAAGCCAGCCGAACCCGATGATTCGGGCGAGAAGCGAATGCCCGTTCCGCAGCAGAAACCATACGAAGACAAAGGGCAGGAACAAAATTCCAAGCCCGAGAAGAAAACCAACATTGCGTTTAGTTTGCGCGGTCACTGCAGTCATATCGCTCTCCGTGGCGATCAGTAGGGGGAGCATTTTGTGCGCAGCGACATCAAAATGCTACCAGCGCATAGAAGAAGCCTCTAAAGCATTGAGAATGCAAACCTGGCAATCGCCCAGCGTTCTTGACTAGCTTCCACCGGTCTCGAATAAACAAGAAGGCTTTTCGCTCTTCCGCTTTGTATCTTGTCCATAAAAAAGCCCGACTCAATGGCCGGGCTTTCTCTATGGTGTCGCGCTTGAAAAGCTGAACACGGTGCTATGAAAACAGAGCTATTCCATATGGACAACTCTTTTTTTCAAGCTGCCTCCCTGACCCGCTCCAAGACGCAATCCACCCAGGCAACGCCGGCCTTGATCAGCTCTCGAGCCTTGCCTTCGCTCATGCCGTATTGGCGTCCGACTCGCACCGCGGCCCATTTCGCGCCGTAGTAAAGCCAGATCATGTCGCCCATCTGCTGATCCCGCTTGCAGAGCCTGGCCACCGCACCATCGACCACTCCCGCCAGTTCGTCCGTGATGACATAGGACTTGCAGGTGGCCGGCATCACCTCCCGCATGATCGCCATCATCGGCGAGGCGTAGCTGGGAATACCCATTCCATCCATGCGCCACCAACCCCACTGTTCCAGCATATACTCGGTATCGCCCAAGGGGCGCTGCAACGGCTTTCGAATCATCATGCTGCTTTCCTCGGATCAGGGTCACTCAGGCCAAATAGGTCTCGAAGCAACCGGTCAGCGGCGGTCTTCTTCGCATTGCCTTCCAGAAGCCAGCGCTGGCCGTAATCATGGAAACCGATCTGCAACCGGCTCGAGTGCCAACTGGCGACCATGTCCAACAGAGCCGCCAGCGCGGCAGGCCCTCCCATTTTGACCTTCGCCAACTCCTCGCCGGCGATTTTCAAGAACTGGCACTCGATATCGCTCATGGCTTTGCGCGGCAGTGCCGCTTTGACGTCACTCATGATTTGCTCTCCCCTTGATGCGGCCAGCGAAGGGACGATTTGCTTCGACCTCCTCCTGCGTGGGCTCGCGGCCTGCAAAGTTGACGAAACGGGCGAACTGCCCTTGCCTTTGAACTAGGCATGACCCGGCCGGGGCCTGCCGTCCCTTGTCCAGGATCAGCTCGGAGACACCCTGCTCCCCCATTTCCGACTCCGGGTCGTGGTGAACCAGAATCACCGCGTCGGCGTCTTGTTCAATCTGTCCGGAGTCGCGAAGGTCACTGGCTTGTGGCTTTTTCCCGGGGCGGCTGGCCGGGTTTCGGTTGAGCTGCGCCAGCACCAAGACGGGGACGCCGAGTTCCTTGCTGAGGTTTTTCATGGCGATCGATATCTTGCCGACGGCCTCACCCCGGTTCTGCGTCTTGCCATCGGCGCCCACCAATCCCAAATAATCCACCATCAAGATGTCGAGGCCGATCTCTCGCTTAAGCTTCAGGGCTTCAGTTCGTATGGCGGACATCGTCAGCCCAGGGGTGTCGTTCAAGTACAGTTTGGCGCCGTTAATCTTTCCTGCGGCGACGCCGATGCGGTCCCACTCATCCCGCTCAAGGCACTTGACCTCCTCCATTCGGCGCAAATCAATGCCGCCCTGGGAGGCGATGGTGCGGACAGTCAGCTCCTCCTCACCCATCTCCAAGCTGATGATCAGGCCCACCCCCTGCCCACGGATGGCGACATGGTTGACGATCTGCAACCCGAGCATTGTTTTGCCGCTGCCTGGCCTGCCGCCGATCACCACCATGGATTTTGGCCGGAGGAACCCGATCAGCTTGTCCAGATCCGCCAGGCCGGTGGACAGCTTCGGCGGGGCCCGGTCATTGAGCACGTCGTCCATGTTGTTCAGCACCTTGGGCAGAACGTCAGCCATCAGCTTGTACCCGGCCTTGCCTCCGCTCTGTAAGTCGCGAAGATCGGCCAGGGCCTGCTGGCATTGCGTGATGATCTCCGAGGCTGGAAGACTGGCCTGGAACCCATCGACGGCGACGTTGCCGACGCCGATGAACCGTCTGATCACCGCCCACTGCTTCACCTGGTCGGCGTAAGCCTTCCAGTTGGCGGTGGATGGAACGTCCCTGCTCAAGGTTGCGGCATAGGCCATCGTTGATTGTCCGCTGGGCAGTGACCGCTGGATTGATCCAACAGTCACCGCATCAACGGGCATTTTCTGGGCAAGACAGTCGTGGATGACATCGAAAAGCGCGGCGTTGTCCTCATGATGAAAGTCGGCGGACTTCATCTGCGAGACAATTTCGTCGACCAGCGCCGTGTCACCCTGAAGCGATGCCAGCATGATCGCACCGAGCACCCCGTATTCAGCCTCTGGCAGGTAGTACGCTCTTGCCTGGTTCATGAGCGCCCCCTTGCCGAGGCCCAGGAGAAGCCGGCCAGGAACGCGCCATTCTCCCGGAGCCGATCCAGCGCCCGGGCACCGATGTACTGTTCCAGGCTCGGGGCATGCTTCCCTTCGGCGTCCTGCTTCGATTTTGCAGGGAGGTTGGAAATCATCACGGTCGGCTTGACCAGTTGATATCGACGATCAATCACTTCATGCAGGACCGCGAGTTCGTACTGGGTACCGGCCTGGGCGCCAACCTCATCGATCACCAACAAGTCAAAGCTCGCCAGCTCGTCGATCACGTCGCCCTCGGTGTAGCCAGAGTCCCGAGCCATCGAACGCTTGAAGACCCGAATGATCTCCGCCGCAGTGGTGATCACCGCCACGGCGTTATCCCGGCGAATGAGCTGCTGGACGATACTGCAGGCCAGGTGCGTCTTGCCGGTACCAACGTTCCCGGTCAGCAGCAGGTTGCGACCGGCCCGGTAATGCTCGCCGAAATTGTCTGCGTAGCTTTGGCATAGCTCCAGGGCCTGGTCCATCGCCGGCGACGTCACGCGGTAGTTGTCGAACGAGCTCTGCGCAAACCGTGGCGAGATACCGGAGCCTATGAGCGCGATGTTGACGTTCTCGGCCTTGAGGTTGGCCAGCGCCAGGGAATGCTCCTCGCTCCCTGCTGGCGCAACCCGGAGCCCGTGGAACTGGCATTTTTTGCAAGCGCGGACCTGCATCGTCCCATCGAACTGCTCAACCTCGCTTCGCGACACCACTTCAGGGTGGTGCTGGCAGGTCCCGGTGAACGAGCGAAGCTCAGGCTGGCGGCGGAAATTAGAACGCTGGGCCATTGCCTCCTCCTTGGTACATGTCTTCGGTGTGCACGGGCAGGTTGTTGAACGCCTGCCCACCCGCGGCGACTGGCTTGAGTACGTCAGTCCATCGCTCGCCGTTCAGCCACGTCGATGCCATCGGCACGAACTGTCCATCGTCCTTGGTCCAGTCTCGGGAAACGCGGTGGCTGCCCAGAGCTGTCATCAGGGTTTGGCGAAGTTCAGCGCTTGGCTTCAGCTTTTCCCATGCCTTACGCGCGTTCGCCTTGGCTTTCTTGTTGGGGTACAGCTTCCAGAACACCTCGAATGCTTCAGCTAATTCTGATTCCGATGCGCACAAGGTTTTAGGTTCCTTGACTGGTTCAAAAGAGTGACTGGTTCTGGGGGCAGCTCCTGCCCCACCCCCTGGGTTATCTGGTGCCCCAGGTGGGTTATCTGGTGCCCCACCCCCTGGGGCAGTTGTTGCCCCACCGTCGAGAGTCAAGTGGAAGACATTCGACTGATTCAGTTCTCCCTTACGGCGGTACTCACGACGAAGAAACCCGGCTTTTTCCAGCTCGCGAACATGCAGCTTCACCGTCGATCGCCCGATCTCGCACTGGTCGGCGATATGCTTGTAAGACGGCCAGCACTCGCCCTGGTCGCTGGCGTTATCGGCCAGCTTGACCAGCACCAGCTTGCGCAGAGGGTTGCCAACCTTGGTTTTCATGGCCTTGACCATCAGATCCATGCTCATGGTCAGATCTCCAGCTCGGCGCAGACACGGCGCACGAAGTCGTCATAGGTCTCAGCCATGACGACACCGCGATCTTCCAGGGCGCTGCGGCCTGCCTTGGCCAGGCCGTAAATCTCCCAGCGCTCGCGTTCAGGCAAGTGGCGGCAGTTGGAGTAGTTCGGCCAGGGGCCGGCGACCACCTCGGCAGCCCCAGACAAACTACCCATATCCTGGGTAGTTGTTTTCGGAGTGATGGTCATTGCAGCGTCTCCCCGTTAGGCCGGAGGAGTTTTGACACAACCTCCCCCATGGACTCGACAGTGCCGCCAGACATGCGCAGCACCAGCAGGCGCAGCACGGTGGTGGCGTTGATAGCCTCCACGGCCACGGTGGCCGAGATAGCAGCGTTAGAAGCAGCAAGCGTGGCGTTTGCGCCGAGCCGGATCTGGTCGCTCGAATTGAAAGCGGTGCAGGCCAATGCCAGATCGCTATGCTCGCTGAAGTACTCGGGCGGCAACGGCGCGGTAAGAGACTCTCCGGTTGGGATCAACATGGGCGGCGACTCTTCCCCTGCAAGCAGGGATTCGCTCGCGGCCGTCCAGTGCTCGTTGGACACAATCAATGCGTCGGCGCCCGTCCTACGCTCGAACAGAACCTTGAGCGCCCAGTACGCTTCGATCAAACCGACGTACATGTCGTCCCGCTCCTGAATCACTCCGCCCTCTTCCACAAACTCGGCGGCGTCTTTCACACACTCGAAGCACTTCAGCAGCAGAGCGGCGTCGGCGAACTTCTCGAAGAACGCCTGATTGATGGTTTCGGTTGTGGGGGGCTTGGGGAAATCAATAATTTTGCTCATGCGGAAGTCCTCAGGCACAGCTTGAAGCGACCTTGCTGAATATCGGGATGGGTCGCGCGCTCAGCAGTGACGAGGGTGCACTCGGCGGCGAACCGGTCAAAGCGGCGGGTGATGTCGGCCTTGGGCCAGATCGCGTACGGCTGGGCACCGTCGTCGGCGTGCTTGCTGCGCACCATGGCGAACGGCAGCGGCGCGCCGGGGATGTCGCGCATGACGGCGTTGATGACCCATTGGGGAAGACCGTGGCGCAAGTTGATGCGGGCGCGGATCGACGTCATCGATTCAAACCCAGCGGGCATGGAGTCCAGGTACCGGACCTGCTCGACACTGGCCACCCGCGTTTCGATGTGGGCCACGGCATGATCGATTCGGTCCTGGCGGCGTTCCATGTCAACCATCACCTGGGCATTGGCCAACAGCTGCTCGGCGGGAGACATAGGCCGATTGCGTTGGCGGACCATGTCCCAGAACTCTCGGACCAAGGTCTTCTTGAACACCCGGACAACGTCCGTGTTGCGCATGAAAGTCAGCAGCAGCGTTGACTGGGGTTCGTTTAGGGTTGCGATCTCACGGGACTGCTCACCGCCAGCAGTCGCAAAGGGCTGGATTTCAAATCCGACCCTTCCGAAATCCTCAAGATCCGCCTGGTAGGTGCGGACCAGCTTGATGACACTCGCGTGATCGTTGAGTGTGCCTTCGGCAATCGCCAGGGTGGTAGTGACGGCATCGCCGTCTTTGATGATGACGATGGTCATTGACTACTCCTCGCGGCGATAGCTGCCATCAGTGCAGCGTCAGTTCTCGTCAGAGATTCATTTGCATGCTGGACGAACGTGCGCTCAGGAACGGCATCAAGGCATGATCCGAGCCTAGTGACAGCCGCCTGGATCCATACTCCAAGCTCGTAGATGAAGCCGACACGCTGGCCTTTCAGCGACGCCTCTTCTTCTGCAGACGCTGGAGTTTTGGAGTTGAGGGAGCTAAGCATTCCTTGAAGGTGCGTTGTTCCAAGCCCGATAGGGTTGTTCTGCTCTTCACGGAGGTGCTTCAGGTACAGACGTGCAACCACCTTGCCCGTCTCTATGCCACCGAAGTAGCCGCCAGTTAGCGGAACATCCCAGCACGAGTAGTGCGCGCTATGGTCTTTGCCTACAAATGGCAAGCGCTCCCAGGACGTCCTTTTTTCGGGCTTCGAGCGAAGGCCGATTTGTTTCCCGTTGGGAACCCGTCGCTTGGATTGGGGGATAGGGGCTTTCATGGGGCCACCTCCGAATGTCGCGCCACGTTTGGGTTGTGCGCGGTTTGTGTCGCGTATTCGACGGACGCTGACTTGAAGTTGTCGATTGCTTGGTCGATCCCTGAAAAACCGGTGTCGTCCAGATAGTTGACGAGGCCAACCAGCACTTTTGTGTCGCGGTCGTCCCCCTTTGCTTCACGAGCAATCGCCCTGGCCAAAGCAGCCAGCCATTGAAGGTTCTCTCGGGCGACAACCAACTGGAACTCCGCCTCGTCAGCGACGCCTTTGATAGTAGGTTTTGAGGTCATCACTGAGCACCGCCTTGGCCTTCGCACAGCTCGACGCTCAATACTGATGCGGTGATCAAAGCCTGGCTCGCCATGGCAAGAAAGCGGATTGCTACTACGTCGTTGACATCGGGATCACGATCGATGCACATCGTCGCGATATGCTGAAGAGCGCCAAGCAAGCCGGTCGCCATATTCATTGCTTCCCCGACGGGAATTCCGGCATTAACGCCGAAAGGTTGGCGGTTTTCGCCATCCACGGTTGCGAAGTCGGTAGCCTCAGTTAGCAGTCGGTGTTGCATCCGGCTAGGTCCGGTGGTATTTTTCGGGTGCGTCATATCGTTCTCCTGGAACGAAGAAGTACAGAAAGTCCCCTGCGAAGGGACTGGTTAAAAGGCCCGCCTGCGAAGCGGGCTTTTTGTTGCCTGGAGAAAAGTCAGCCAGACAGCAAAAAATGGGGCGGGATGTGCTCGCTCATGCCGGATTCCTTTTTATTTGGCAGGCAAGAGCCAACCATTGGAAGTCGCTGAACAGGCCCTGGCGAGGGCCTTCCTTTTTCATTGGAAACGTGCAGGTCCGTAAGGTACCCATTAACCGAGGGCCTTAGGAGGGGCGAGTTTCTGAGTGCGCGCATCTGCGAAACCATGGGATATCTCCGAAATTTGCTGCGTTTATCTAAGTAGTGCTGGGCGACTGCCCCCAATAAGGAAAGAAAATTCGAACTTCGGCTGATATGGCTTGAACGACACACAATTTGGCGTGAATGACGCACGAAAAATCCAAAATCTCGCGCATGCGCGGCATATTCGAAGTGTTCGCATGCGGAAGTCTTCACAAGCCTGGCTTCCCACTGGATGAATCCACAGCATTAACAACGGACTGATCGCTGATCGGCGTTGGGCGTAGATTTGTATCCAGCTTTGGGGTTTGCCGTGGGTAGATATCCGGGCGCAGCTCATGGCGCGACACCCCAGTAGCAACCTCAATGGTTAAGACGTGACGGGCTGGCACCCCGCGGATCTTCCAGTACGAAACAGCCATCGGAGTGACGCCTGCAACTTTAGCCAGAGCAGCTCCAGATCCAGCCTCTGCAATTGCTCGGTCCAGCGGAGTCTTGTTCATAAACATTCCGGGTATATTTTCAGCGATTGATCAACAATACGTTTATTTCCTACCCGAATCAAGCCCGGTAAACTCTGTGTTTATGGATAAAGAAAATTCCGGCTACAGACTGCGCAAATGCCTGCACCTTGCGCAGAAAACCCCATCAGAAATCGCTCAGGCGACAGGGGTCAGCAATCAAACCGTAAACAACTGGTTTGTGAGAGGCGTCCCTGGGCGCAAGATTTTGCAGGTCGCGAAGTTCCTAGAAATCCGTCCGGAGTGGCTGCAAGATGGGGAAGGCTCTCCCCTGAGCGAGGAGGAACAAGCTGAATTATCTAGGGTGATGGACGCGAGCGCAGAGCAGCGAGCGGCTTGGGCAAAGGAAGCCAGAAGAATCCATGCAATGTCTGCCGCTAATGCTTTCAGATACCCAGTCATCCCTTGGACTGACATGGTCGATTGCATAGACCCTCAAAGCCTTTCCTCTGACAGTGCTATTAAGTGGCATTCTAGTGATGCTTGGGCAGGTGACCGTGGTTTTTGGGTGGAGGTAGAAGGCGCGTCAATGGCAAGCATGTCTCGCGCATCCTTCCCGGAAGGCTCTCTGATACTGGTCAACGCTGAAGCAAAGCCAAAGCCCGGACAATTTGTGGTGGCTCGCCTCAAAGACAGTAATGAGTTCACCTTTAAGCAGCTGGTTCGTGACGCTGGGGATCTCTTCTTGAAGCCTTTAAATCCTTCCTACCCAATCAAGCCGCTTGATGACCGCTGGGAGATCACCGGGACCGTAGTGGACGCAAAATTACCCCCATCTCTGTTTCGCTAAAAATCCCCCTGCACACAGCATCAGAACCGCCGAAAGGCGGTTTTTTTGTCGCAGACCAAAAAACAATAAACAAAACGTGTTGACGACCGAATAAACTTATCGTTTACTTTGAGCCAAGCAGAACACGGAGCTTCTCAGCATGACCACAACAACCATTAGCTTTGCAGGTTTCATCGGCTTTCTCGGCCGAGGCGCCGCTCCACGTGAATTGCAATGCTTAATGGCAGTGGCTTCCGGCAAAACAAGCAAAGAAGCCGCCCGTGATCTTGGCGTGGCTCCCGACACAATCGACAAGCGCCTGCTGGCGCTCACCACAAAACTTGGCGTAACCCGCCGCGCGGCCCTTGTGGCCGAAGCATTTAAGCGCGGGTTGATATCGCCAGCGGCTGTACTGGCCATGATCCTGGCGGTGCATGCGTCAATGCCAGAAGACCCAGCCCTGCGCGTTCGTCGAGGCAATGGCGAGCGCCGTATCGAAACCCGCGTGGCCGTCCGACGTATAGAGGTCGCCCTCACCGCTTAACCACCCCTGATTTTTGCGAAAGCCAACAACGCGGCCGGGATTCGCTCGGCCTGGAGAAAGTGATGACACACAAACGCTTATCGGCAATGCACCTGTTTGAGGTGCTGATGTTCATGTTCGTCTACGTCGCGCTCACGGTCGCCTGGTTTGGCTTTGCCGCGCCGGAAATGATGAGCAGCATCTCCACCGGCGCCGTTCTCACAGGGTTTGCAGGCTCGGTCCTGTGGCTTATCTGCACCAGCTGCATCGTCGTTTACATCATCAACAAATGGCATTCAGCCAAAACCACGGAGAAGCAACCATGAAGCGATACGACTCCCGCACTGCCGATAAATTCGTGGTGCGCCTACCAGACGATATGCGAACCGATGTCGAGGCCTTGGCTGTCTTCGAAGACCGCAGCATGAACAGCGTGATTGTGCAGGCGATCCGAAACCACCTCGACTTCAATCGACGCCAAGAGCTGTTGCTGGACGCCCTGCGCGATGCCTCCATGGGCAAGCGACAGTTCGCTACCTGTGGGAGCGAACAAGGCTCAAATACTGCTGAAACCCAGATCCAGCAAGGCTCTGTCTGTGGGAGCGAGCAGCCATGACAGCCACATCGCCAGGTAGCAGCCGGATCGCTCTCCAAGATGAGTTCAGCCAGCTCGGCTCCCGCCTGGTCCACTTCGGCCAGGCCATGCAGGAGCCGAGCACCACGGTCAGCGAACTGATGCGCCTGGCCCAAGCCTGTGGGATCGACCTCAAGCTGCGCATGGTGGCTGAGTCGCAAGAAGCGACGGAGAGAAACCATGTCAGCAGCTGAAGAGCTTCTTCACGACACCGCCCACGACAAGGTCACCGAGAAAAGGATGGCCGAACTGGTGGGGTGCACGGCCAAGGCCCTGCAGCGCAAGCGGGAGAGGAACGTCATCCCCGTCGGGGTGTGGACGAAGATTGACGGGCGCATCATGTACAGCAAGCGGAGATATGACGAATGGATAGAAAGCCTGTGGACCTGCCAGCAGGGGTGGAGCTTATCGGGCGATCAATCCGAATTCGTTTCACCTGGAACAAGAAGCGCTGCTGTGAAACGCTCGCCCTCCCTCAAACCCCGAAAGGGATCGCTGCCGCAGCGGGCCTACGTGCTCAAGTAAAGCAGCTGGACAAGCTAGGCGCCCTCAGCGTCGAGAAGTACACCGAGCTGTTCCCTGGAACACGCAGCCTGGAGGCCCAGGCTGTCCCGATATTTTTCGACTATGCCCAGGACTGGCTCGACGGCCTGCAAATTGTCGAGAGCACCCGGAAAAACTACCGATCCACCTTGCAGACGTACTGGGTGCCATACCTCGCAACCAAACGCATCGACACCATCACGCCCGTGCTGATGCGCAAGATCGTCAACGACATCGACTGGCCCTCCCCCGTCCGCCGGCGCGATGCCGTTCGCCTGGTCACCACCATCCTCACTCAGGCGGTGCGGGACGAGTTGATCACCCGGAACCCGGCCAACTCGATAGCGCCCACCAGGGTGCCCAAGCGGGACCTGGACCCTTTCACCCGTGCCGAGGCGGATCTGGTCATAGCGAAACTGTACGAATTGACGAGCGGTTTGCAGCAGATTTATGCGTGCTTTTTTGAGTTCTCTTTCTACACAGGGATGCGGCCAGGAGAGGCCATGGCGCTGCGCTGGAGCGAAGTGGACATTCGCAAGCGGACAGCCAAAGTCTGTCGGATTCGCATCTACGGAAAGATCCAGGAGCGGACTAAGACGAAGGTCACTCGGGAAGTTTTATTGAACGATCGAGCGCTGCGGGCACTCGAAAAAGCCAGACCTTTAACGGCGGCACGATCCGATTACGTGTTCGCGCCGGAAGGATCGGGCGATAAAGCTGAGCTGTTCATTCGATCCGAGACAGGTCCAAAACGCTACTGGCTGAGCGCGCTGCGGAAGTTAGGAATTCGGCATCGCAGAATGTATGACACGCGCCATACGTACGCCACGATGTGTTTGATGTCCGGCATGAATCCAGCATTCATCGCCGCGCAACTCGGGCACAGCGTGCAAGTGCTGCTTTCCACCTACGCCAAGTGGATCAGTTCCCCGAGTGACTGGGCAGAGCTGGACAAGCTGGACCGAGTAGAAAGTGGTACGAAAACGGTACGAGAGAATCACCAGTAGCGACACACATGCCGAAATACAAAGGGTTCACAGTACATGTGCGGATTAGCTGGAGAGTTACGTTTCGATCAACAACCTGCGGACCTTGCGGCCGTAGAGCGAATCACCCATCACCTGGCCCCTCGCGGCCCCGACGCCTGGGGCTTTCATAGCCAAGGGCCAATTGCCCTGGGCCATCGGCGCCTGAAAATCATGGACCTGTCGGACGGCTCGGCCCAGCCGATGATCGACAATCAGTTGGGCCTGTCCCTGGCCTTCAACGGCGCGATCTACAACTACCCGGAACTGCGCAGCGAGCTCGAAGGCCTGGGCTACAGCTTCTATTCAGGTGGCGACACCGAAGTGCTGCTCAAGGGCTATCACGCCTGGGGCGAAGCGCTGCTGCCCAAGCTCAACGGCATGTTCGCCTTCGCCATCTGGGAACGCGATGCCAAGCGGCTGTTCATCGCCCGCGACCGCCTCGGCGTCAAGCCGCTGTACCTGTCGCGCACCGGCCAACGGCTACGTTTCGCCTCGGCATTGCCGGCGCTGCTCAAGGGTGGCGATATCAACCCGATGCTCGACCCGGTGGCCCTCAACCATTACCTGAATTTCCACGCGGTGGTCCCGGCGCCCCGCACCTTGCTGGCGGGTGTTGAAAAACTGCCGCCCGCCACCTGGATGCGCATCGAAGCCGACGGCAGCACCGAGCAGAAAACCTGGTGGACCCTGCCCTACGGACCACGGGCCGACGAACAGCACCTGAACCTGGAAGACTGGATCGACCGCGTGCTCGACAGCACCCGTGAAGCGGTTGCCATTCGCCAACGCGCCGCCGTGGATGTCGGCGTGCTGCTCTCCGGTGGCGTGGATTCGAGCATGCTCGTGGGCCTGCTGCGCGAGGTCGGCGTAGAAGACCTGTCGACCTTCTCCATCGGTTTCCAGGATGCCGGCGGCGAGCGTGGTGACGAGTTCCAGTATTCGGACCTGATCGCCAAGCACTACGGCACCCGCCACCACCAACTGCGTATCGACGAGAAAGAGATCATCGAGCAATTGCCGGCAGCGTTCCGTGCCATGAGCGAGCCGATGGTCAGCCATGACTGCATCGCCTTCTACCTGCTATCGCGGGAAGTGGCCAAGCACTGCAAAGTGGTGCAAAGCGGCCAGGGCGCCGACGAGCTGTTCGCCGGTTACCACTGGTACCCGCAGGTCGATGGCGCCAGCGATCCGTACGCGGCCTATCGCGCTGCGTTCTTCGACCGCAGCTACGAAGAATATGCCGCCACCGTGCAGCCCAAATGGCTGACGGCCAACGACGCGGCCGGTGACTTCGTCAAAGAACATTTCGCCCAGCCCGGGGCCGATGCGGCGGTAGACAAGGCCTTGCGCCTGGATAGCACCGTGATGCTGGTGGACGACCCGGTCAAGCGTGTCGACAACATGACCATGGCCTGGGGCCTGGAAGCGCGCACGCCCTTCCTGGACTACCGCCTGGTGGAACTCTCGGCCCGGGTCCCAGCGAAGTTCAAGCTGCCCGATGGCGGCAAGCAGGTACTCAAGGAAGCCGCCCGGCGGGTGATCCCCGGCGAGGTGATCGACCGCAAGAAAGGCTATTTCCCGGTGCCAGGCCTCAAGCATCTGGAAGGCAACACCTTGGCCTGGGTCCGCGAACTGCTGCTGGATCCGAGCCAGGACCGCGGCCTGTTCAACCCGGCCATGCTCGACCGCCTGCTGACCGACCCCAACGGCCAACTCACGCCATTACGCGGCTCGCGACTGTGGCAACTGGCGGCGCTGAACCTGTGGCTCAGCGAGCAAGGAATCTGATCGATGAAACCTCACGCAACCGTTCACAACCAACGCCTCTTGCGCGGCCAGGCGCCCTCCTACGAACGCCTGCAGGCACGCCTGGCCGAAGACGGCAGCGAGTTGGGTGCCGACCCGATCGCGGTGCATTGCGGCTGGGGCCGACTTTTGATCGGCCACACCTTCCCGGACCCGGCAAGCCTGGCCCAGGAACTGCTCAACGAACAACCCGGCGAACGCGACATTGCCTTGTACGTGGCCGCGCCCCAGCAAGTGCTGGGGCTGGAACCGGCACAACTGTTCCTCGATCCATCCGACACCTTGCGCTTGTGGTTCAGCGACTATCGCCAGGCCACGCGGGTGTTTCGCGGTTTCCGGATTCGCCGGGCCCAAGCCGAGACCGACTGGCAGGCCATCAACCAGCTCTACCAAGCCCGAGGCATGTTGCCCATCGACCCGCTGCGCCTGACCCCGCGCCATGAGGGTGGCCCGGTCTACTGGCTGGCCGAAGATGACGACACCGGTGCGGTGATCGGCAGCGTCATGGGTCTGAATCACCAGAAAGCCTTCAACGACCCGGAAAACGGCAGCAGCCTCTGGTGCCTGGCAGTCGACCCGCAATGTCCGCGGCCCGGTGTTGGCGAAGTGCTGGTGCGTCACCTCATCGAGCATTTCATGAGCCGTGGCTTGAGTTACCTCGACCTGTCGGTGTTGCACGACAATCGCCTGGCGAAAAACCTCTACGCCAAACTCGGCTTTCGCAATCTCTCGACCTTCGCCATCAAACGCAAGAACGGCATCAACCAGCCGTTGTTCCTGGGGCCAGGCCCCGAAGCGCAGTTCAATCCTTATGCGCGAATCATTGTCGAAGAAGCTCACCGCCGAGGCATCGACGTGCAGGTGGACGATGCCGAGGCCGGCTTGTTCACCCTGGTCCACGGCAGCCGTCGGGTCCGATGCCGCGAATCCTTGAGCGACCTGACCAGCGCCATCAGCATGACGCTGTGCCAGAACAAAAGCCTGACCCACAAAGTGCTGAAAAACGCCGGCCTGAACCTGCCGGCCCAACAGTTGGCGGGCAATGCCGATGACAACCTGGCGTTTCTCGACGAGCACGAACGGGTGGTCGTCAAGCCGCTGGACGGTGAACAGGGCCAAGGCGTGGCGGTAGACCTGCGCACCATCGAGGAGGTGCAGAGCGCCATCGAAGCGGCCCGGCAGTTCGATAGCCAGGTCTTGCTGGAAAGCTTCCACGAGGGACTGGACCTGCGCATTCTGGTGATCGGTTTCGAAGTGGTGGCGGCGGCGATCCGGCGCCCGGCGGAGGTGATCGGCGATGGCCGGCACACCATCGGCGCGTTGATCGAAGCCCAGAGCCGCCGACGCCAAGCGGCCACGGGCGGCGAAAGTAAAATCCCGATGGACGCCGAGACCCTGCGCACGCTCAGCGCGGCGGGGTTCGACTACGACAGCGTGCTGCCCGCTGGGGAGCACCTGTTCGTACGGCGTACGGCGAACCTCCATACCGGCGGCGTGCTGGAGGATGTCACCGGCATCCTGCATCCGACCCTTGTCGATGCGGCGGTGCGCGCCGCGCGGGCGCTCGACATCCCCATGGTCGGCCTCGACCTGCTGGTGCCGGCGGCCGATCAACCCGAGTACGTGTTCATCGAAGCCAACGAACGCGCAGGCCTGGCCAACCACGAACCACAACCCACCGCCGAGCGCTTTGTGGATTTGTTGTTTCCCCATAGCCAGACGGTGGCCTAGCAGAGGCGTAGTGCCTGAACAGATGCCATCGCGAGCAAGCTCGCTCCCACATGGGATTTCTGGTGTTTACACATTCTGTGTTCATCGTAGGACCTCTGTGGGCGCGAGCTTGCTCGCGATGAGGCCAGTTCAGGCACCGCCATCCAACAGTCGGACACACTCATCGAAACCATCGATGCGCTCAACCCATCAGGAGTTTCCATGATCAGTAAAATTCCCGAACCGGATCTCGAATACCTGCAAAAGGTCCTGCTGGAAATGCTCGCCATTCCCAGCCCTACCGGCTTTACCGACACCATCGTGCGTTATGTCGCCGAGCGGCTCGAAGAGCTGGGTATCGCTTTTGAAATGACCCGCCGTGGCACGATCCGCGCCACGCTCAAGGGGCGCAAGAGCAGCCCCGACCGGGCCGTGTCGGCGCACTTGGATACCATCGGTGCCTCGGTGCGGGCCATCAAGGACAACGGCCGCCTGACCCTGGCCCCCGTGGGTTGCTGGTCCAGCCGATTTGCCGAAGGCAGCCGGGTCAGCCTGTTTACCGACACCGGCGTGATCCGTGGCAGCGTGCTGCCGTTGATGGCATCCGGGCACGCGTTCAATACCGCCGTGGATGAACTGCCCATCAGTTGGGACCACATCGAGCTGCGCCTGGACGCTTATTGCACCACCCGCGCCGATTGCGAAACCCTGGGGGTGGGCATCGGCGATTACGTCGCCTTCGACCCCCTGCCGGAATTCACCGAAAGCGGCCACATCAGCGCTCGTCACCTGGACGACAAGGCCGGGGTCGCGGCGCTGCTGGCGGCGCTCAAGGCGATTGTCGACAGCGGCGAAGAACTGCTGATCGACTGTCACCCACTGTTCACCATCACCGAGGAAACCGGCAGCGGTGCGGCGGCCGCGTTGCCCTGGGATGTCAGCGAATTCGTCGGTATCGACATCGCGCCTGTCGCGCCAGGCCAGCATTCCAGCGAACACACAGTCAGCGTGGCGATGCAGGACTCCGGAGGCCCCTACGACTATCATCTGTCGCGGCACCTGCTGAAACTGGCCAAGGAGAACGAGGTACCGGCACGCCGCGACCTGTTCCGCTACTACTTCAGCGACGCTCATTCGGCCATCACCGCCGGCCACGATATCCGCACCGCCCTGCTGGCCTTCGGCTGCGACGCCACCCATGGCTACGAACGCACCCACATCGACAGCCTGGCCGCCCTCAGTCGCCTGCTCGGCGCCTACATCCTCAGCCCGCCGGTGTTCGCCAGCGACGCGCAACCAGCCCAGGGTTCACTGGACCGTTTCAGTCATCAGATCGAACACGATACACAGATGGAAAGTGATACCCGGGTACCGTCGGTGGACAGCCTGATTGGGCAGCGCTCCGATAACTGACCCAACATTTCACTGTCTGGGCTATTGCCATCGCGAGCAAGCTCGCTCCCACAAGGTGCTCCATTGTGGGAGCGAGCTTGCTCGCGATGAGGCCAGGACAGGCTCCACAAAACCCAAGGCTAGCCGCAAAAGCCCATTGGCCGTAGCATCGCCCTATTGTCTAGCCGAGGTACCCCATGCTCATCCCCCACGACCAACTCGAAGTCGACACGCTCACCCGCCTGATCGAGGATTTCGTGACCCGCGACGGCACCGACAATGGTGACGACACGCCCCTGGAAACGCGGGTTCTGCGGGTCAGGCAAGCCCTGACCAAAGGCCAGGCGTTGATCGTCTTCGACCCCGAAAGTGAACAGTGTCAACTGATGCTCAAGCACGACGTGCCCAAACACCTATTCGACTGAACAGGCCTTGCGAGTGGCATGGGCCTTTTTCTTCTGGATCTTGTCGTAGATTTCGGAACGATGGACATCGACGTGCCGTGGCGCTTCCACGCCAAAACGCACCGTGCCGCCGCTGACCGACAGCACACGGACGGAAATATCGTCACCAATGGAAATCAACTCACCTACAGCGCGGCTTAATACAAGCATGGTTCTTGTCCTTAAGAATGTCTGGACCCTGACCATGCCCGGCCTGTTTCCTGTTCTCAAGTCACCCACGAGAATTCAGTAAGGCCCTACAAGCAAAGTTCTTGTGACTGACGGAAACTTCCTGCAAAACCCTGTCGGACCGCCGGTATTTCAGGGCGCCGAGAACCGCGGGCCGAATAGAATCACACTCGCCCCCAACACGCAGAGCGCCACGCCAATCCAGTCGGACCCCAGTGGCCGCACTCGCTCAACCACCGCCAACCAGCCGATCGAGGCAATGATATAGAGGCCGCCATAAGCGGCGTAGGCGCGCCCGGCGTACGTCGCTTCGATGCGGGTCAGCAACAGCGCGAACAAGGTGAGGCTGAGCACCGCCGGGGCGATCCACCAGGCGCTCTTGCCCTGGCGCAACCACATCCAGAAGGCGTAGCAGCCAGCGATCTCAAACAGCGCGGCGAGAAAAAACCACAGGTAATTGAGCATGCAAATGTCCATCAGGAGGGCCGAATGGCGCCATCCTGAGGACATCGGGCATCCAGGTCAATTGAGGTTTTGCCGGGCCTTGGCGCGCATCTTGTCGGCCATGACGGTCATTTCGTCGTACAGCAACTGTGGGTTCTTCTGCTTGAGCGCCCAAGCCATGCGTCCCTGTTCGTGGGGCAGGATCATGAACTGGCCCTGGGCGACCTGCTGGTAGATGTAGTCGGCAATATCCGTGGCGCTGATCGGTGAGCTTTCCAACAACTTGCCAACCTGGGCTTTCATGGCCGGGGTCGGGCCGCGGAAGGAGTCCAACAGATTGGTCTGGAAGAACGACGGGCACACCACGTGTACGCCAACTTCCTGCTGCGCCAGTTCCACCAGCAGGCTTTCCGACAGCGCCACGACACCTGCCTTGGCCACGTTGTAGTTGCTCATGGCCGGGCCCTGCATCAGGGCTGCCATGGAGGCGATGTTGATGATCTTGCCACGGCTTTTTTCCAGCAGCGGCAGGAACGCCTTGCAGCCCTTGACCACGCCCATGAGGTTGATCGCGATCTGCCAGTCCCAATCCTCCAGGGAAAGCTCGCTGAAGAAGCCGCCCGAGGCCACGCCGGCATTGTTGACGATGATATCGATACCGCCGAACTTCTCTTCGCAGGCCTGGGCGAACGCAGTCAATTGGCTGTAGTCGCGCACGTCGCAGCGCTGGATAAAGCCGTCGCCACCGGCACCACGCACTAGCTTGAGGGTTTCCACGAGGCCCGGCTCGCTGACATCCGATAAGGCCAGACGCCATCCTTCGCGGGCCCAGCGCAGCGCGATTTCGCGACCCAGGCCGGAGCCGGCACCAGTGATCATCATGCGATTTTGCATAGCAGACAGCCTTGTTGTTCCGGGAGAGATAGGCCGAGTGTAGCGAAGGCATTCAGCGGACCCACGCTCCATCAGATTGCTGAATGGCGAGGGCAAACCGTAGGCGCTACAAAAACTTTGAATTTTCTACAAGGCGCGACGGTCGGACTTATTAAGCCGCCCGGATTTAACGCATGCGCGCTGGTAGTTGGAAGTTGCATCACTCCAGAACTGACCAATAAGGAAATCTACAATGGGCACAATACTTATCATTATCCTGATCCTCCTGCTGATCGGTGGTCTCCCAGTCTTCCCGCACTCCAGAAGTTGGGGTTACGGCCCGTCCGGTATCATCGGTGTGGTGTTGGTGGTGCTGTTGGTCCTGCTACTACTGGGCAAGATATAAACCACTAAGTAAGCGCAAAAAAAAAAGAGGCCTTTGCAGGCCTCTTTTTTATTGTGCGCCGTTTATCAGTCCGGCTTACCGTCAATGACGCCGGCGGTGTTATCCAACAGGCTCTTGGTCGCGGTTTGCAGGAAAGATTCGAGCTTGAGTTTCATCGGCGCGGTGTCCGGTGCATTCGGGATGATTTCCGCACTTGGGTTGGCGCCCAGTTCATAGCGATACATCTTCGGCTCCATTTCCTTTTCCTTCGGCAGGACCAGGATGTGGTCATCGCGGATGATCGCCGTGGTCTGCTCGCTGCCCGACGGCTTGATCACACCAAAACCGGGATCGCCTTGCGGCAGGTTCAACAGGTCACGGCCCCAGCACTGGTTTCGTACTTGCCCACCGATCCGGCCCATGATGGTCGGCACGATGTCGACCTGGGTACCTACGGTGTGGTTACGCTGGCCGAATTTTTCCTGGATGCCCGGGCCGATCAACAGCATCGGCACGTTGAAACGGCCCAGGTCCATCTCGGTGATCTGGCGTTCGTTGCCAAAGCCATGGTCGCCGACCACGACGAACAGGGTTTCCTTGAAGTAAGGCTCCTTGCGGGCCTTTTCGAAGAACTGGCCCAGCGCCCAGTCGGCGTAGCGCATGGCGGTCAGGTGTTCGTTCAGGCTGCCACGGTCGGTGACCCGCTCGACCGGCAACGGCGTCGGCAACGCATAAGGGGTGTGATTGGACAGGGTTTGCAGCAAGGCATAGAACGGCTTGCCGTTTTCCCGCGCCTTGAGCTCGATCAGGCCACGGTCGAACATGTCCTGGTCGGACACGCCCCAGGTCGGATCGGAGAACACCGGGTTCACGAAGTCGTTACGCCCGATGAATGTGGTCATGCCCTGGCTGCTGAAGAAACCCGACTGGTTGTCCCAGGCAAAATCGCCGTTGTAGACGTACACGTCGTCGTAGTCACGGGCGCTGAGCAGTTGCGGCAGGCCCGACAGCTTGTGGCTGCCCTCCGGCGTCTGCATCAGGTATTCGAAACCCGGCAGGTTCGGGAAGCACGCCATGGTGGCGAACATGCCTTGGTGGGTGTGGGTACCGTTGGAGAAGAAACGGTCGAACAACAGGCCTTCCTTGGACAGTTTATCCAGGTAAGGCGTGATGTTGCCCGGCGCCCCCAGGGCGCCCACCGAGTGACCGGCCATGCTTTCCATGAGGATCACGACCACGTTCTTGATCGGCAGGGTCTTGTCGGCCGGCGGTGTGTAGTCGCGGCGCACGGCGGCGGTCGCGGTGTCCACCAGTTTATCGTCAGGCATCACCAGCATGTCGCGCACAGTCTGCTGTGCCAACGGTTGCTCGAGGGTGGCTTTCCAGATGTTGTCGCGGTCTTCGGACATCCGGCTTTTCGCCGCGGCCACCAGCGACAAGGTACCGTTGAGGCCCAACTGGTTGGCGAAGTTCGAATCGGTAGTGTAGACGTCGCCCCAGCGCAGGGGCGGCCCTTGGCGCAAGGTGCCACGCGCGGCGGTCACGGCGACCAGCAGGCAAACGATGAACACCACGACACGCCCATACCACGGAGCGATCTGCCGGGTGCCAATGGTGCCGCCACTGAACGGCCCACGGGGACGCGTGGCGCGGTCGGCGCCCTTGAACGCCAGGCTTAGGATGATAGTGCCGCCGGCCCACGCCAGCAGGTAGCGCACCACTGGAAAACCGTACCAGAGCATGCTCATCACGGTTTTCGGGTCTTCCTTTACGTACTGGAAGACCAGGCCGTTGAGGCGCTGGTGGAATTCACGGTAGAAATCCATCTCCATCAAACCCAGGAACAGCGCGATGCTGGAAGTGACGGTCAGCCATAAACGAAAAAAACCACGGGCGGCCATGGCCCTGGCGCTGAACAACGCCAGCAACAACGGGATGCAGAGATAGACCACCAGGCGCAAGTCGAAACGCAGGCCATTGACGAAGGCTTCAACGAAGGTCGAGGCCGGGGTGTCGAGGATCATCTCGCGGTTATAGACCAGCAGCGCCACGCGCAGCAGGCTGAACATGACCATCATCACCAGGGCACAGAGCAACGTGTAGGCCAGGTGTGATTTGACGGTCGGTTGCAGCAGGCGATGCGTAGTACGCTGCTGACTCAGGGCGTCCGGGATTGCCATGTCGTTTAAGGACCCTATCGGAATTGGAGTGACAAAAAGAAACAACGGCGCGCCCTCTGTTGACCAAAGCCTGGCCTCGGGGCTTGCGCGAGTGCGCAAATGTTGCACGAACGGCTATGGCATTGCCATTAAATAACCGGCGGCGATATCAGCGCGGGGGATTGTCCGCAAGATTTTGTGAAAATTTCGTTCAAAGAATATTCAGAAACACAAAAAGCCCAGCCTGGCGATGCAGCTCAACCGAACGCTATGGTAGCAAGGGGATTTATCTTATCTGTCCCCTGGCTCCAAGGGTTCCCGGGGCTTAATGGAACTGACGCCCCAAGCCCGCTGGCACGCCTTCGATGCTGGTGTCTTCCCATGGACCATTCGGGCTGACGGAACGGCTCCAACCGTTGTTCCAGCGGTAATAGGTTCGCTGGCGATAGAACGTGTTCGTCTGGTTGTCCAGCACATAGACCCCAAGCTTGGCGTCCCAATGGCTGTTGCCACCTGGCGGTGGGGCGAAGCTGGCGGAGGTGCGCGGCAGCGGTTTGGCCGGCTTGTTCGGGATGACAGGTTTGCCCGGCGCTGTGGACGGGACCGGTTTGCTGGTCGGGGTCGACGGCGGGATCGGAGGCAGCGGTGCCGAGGGCTCCGACGGACGCTGGACCGCACAAGCGCTCAGGCCCATGACGAGCGTGAGCAGGGTGATACGAGCGATGGCGGTCATGGTGCGAATTCCTGTTATTTGTCCGGACTGTCGATGGTCAATTGTTGCTGCGCCGTGGTGCTGCTCGCCAGGGGCTGGCTGCGGCCGACCCACTCACCCGCGGTCGGCTGGCCGGCCCGGGAGATGCGCGCCACCAGTTGGACTTCGGGGAAGTTCGACAGTTTCAACTGCGGCATCATTGCGTCCGCATCACCCAGCTCTACCGTGACCGGCAGATCGGCGACCGTCAGGCGCTTGGCGGCCAGCGGCGCGGGTGGGCCGGAAACGGCCCGGGCGAAGATGAACACGCTGTCGCCCGGCTGCACCTTGGCCTTGAGTGCCGGCGCCAGGTCGACGCGCACCTTGAGCAGTGCCGCAGCCTTGGCCACCGGCGCCTGGGCGACCTTGCCACCACTGGCTTGCAGCTTCTCGGTGGCACGGGTAATGCCGCCCTGCAACGCTTCACGGGACTTGTCGCCCTCCGGCAGTTCCACCAGCAGGCGTCCCCAGTAATCGATCGCGTCCTGATAGCGCTCACCCTCAAAAGCGGCGATACCCAGCAGGCCGAGGCTGGTGACTTCCTTCGGATCAAGCTTCAGCGCTTCGTCGGTCAGCGCCTGGAGCTTGTCCGACCATTTCTTGCCATCGGCAAAATACTGCGCCTGGGCCCATTGGCCCAGCAGTTCGGGTTGGCGACCGGCCACCGCCACGGTGCGCTCGAAGATCTTTGCCGCGTCTGCGGGCCGATCCTGCGCCATGTAGGTACGCCCGAGAAAATACAGGCCCTCGGCGTTATCCGGTTGCGCCGCCACCGCACGTTCCAGGCGCAGGGTCATCTCTTCCATCGACTGCGGCGCCTGGGCGAATTCGCGGGTCAGCTCGACCTTGTCGCTGGCACCGAAATGCAGGTACAGCGCCAGGCCCAACACCGGCACCAGCACAGCGGCGAGCAACGGCAACGGCTTGCCCAACCGGGATTCGCGCGGCGCATCGGCGCCCTCGGTGTCGGCGAGCAGTTCACGGGCGGCTTCGGCGCGACCGGTGTCCAGTTGCGCCGCGTTGAGCACGCCCTCCTCCCGCTCAACCTGCAATTCGGCGACGCGTTCCTGGTACAGCGCCACGTTGAGCGCGGTACGGTCCTCCTCCAACTGGGCGCGGCGACCACGCAGGACAGGGATCAACAGAAAACTCAGGGCAACCAGAAGAAGCAGACCTGCGGCGAGCCAGAAATCAATCATGCTTGGTTTTATCCAACAGTTGGTCGAGGCGCTGGCGCTCTTCGACAGAAAGCGTGTCCGGGGCGGCCGTGCGCTGGACCCGGCGGCGGCGTACGATCACTGCAATGACGACGAAACCACCGAACAACAGCCCGGCGGGGCCAAACCAGAGCAGCGCCGTCTTGGAGGACAGGGCGGGGTTGTAGCGCACGAACTCACCGTAGCGATCGACCATGAAATCGATGATCTGCTGGTTGTCCTTGCCCTCGCCGAGCATGCGGAAGATCTCCTTGCGCAGGTCGGCGGCAATCGGTGCGTTGGAGTCGGCGATGTCCTGGTTCTGGCACTTGGGGCAGCGCAGTTCCTTGGTCAGTTCGCGAAACCGCTCGCGCTCGCCGTCGTTGGCGAATTCGTAGGTATCAATGGCGGCGTGGGCCACGCCGGCAAGGCTCAGGCCGAGGAAGGCGGCGGCTAACCAGCGCTTCATGGCTTGGCCTCGTCCACCAGTGCCTGATACTTGGCGGCCAGTTTCTCGCGCCAGACCTGTTCGTCGATCACGCCGACGAACTTGTCGCGGATAACGCCCTTGGCGTCGATGAAGAACGTTTCCGGCGCGCCATAGACACCCAGGTTCAGGCCCAGGGAACCGTCTTCATCGCGAATGTCCAGTTGGTACGGATTGTGGAACTCGGCCAGCCACTTCAAGGCGTCGGCGTTGACGTCCTTGTAATTGACGCCGTAGATGACCACGCCGTTCTGGGCCAGTTTGTTCAACACCGGGTGCTCGACCCGGCAGGAGATGCACCAGGTGCCCCACACGTTGACCAGCGCCGGCTTGCCCAGCAGGTCGGCTCGGGTCAAGGTTTTATCACCCTGCACCGAGGGCAGGGAGAAATCCGGGAACGGCTTGCCGATCATCGCCGAGGGCAACTCGGTCGGATTCAGGTACAGCCCGCGGTACAAAAACACCGCCATCAACAGGAACAGCGCCAGCGGCAGCAACATCAACCAACGTTTCATGCAGTGGCTCCCGTCACGCCCAGGGCTTCACGCACCCGGGTTTTCACCTTGACTCGATAACGCCGATCCAGCGCCGCCAGCACCCCGCCCAGGCCGGTGAGCAAGCCACCGAACCAGATCCAGCGCACGAATGGCTTGACGTGGACCCGCACCGCCCACGCGCCGTCGCCCAGGGACTCGCCCAGCGCCACGTAGAGATCGCGGGTGAAACCGGCATCGATGCCGGCTTCGGTCATCACCGAGTTCTGCACGGTGTAGAGACGTTTTTCCGGGTGCAGCACGGTGATTTCCTGGCCGTCGCGAAGGACTCGCACGGTGCCTTTGTCGGACGTGAAGTTCGGACCCTCGAAATGTTTGGCGCCCTCGAAAACGAACTGATAGCCGGCCAGGTCCATGGACTCGCCTGGCGCCAGACGCAGGTCGCGCTCGGCGCTGTTCTGGCTGGACAGCACCACGCCCAGGGCGCAGACGGCGATGCCCAGGTGTGCGACCTGCATGCCCCAGTAACTGCGGGTCAGGGTCGGCAGGCCCTTGATCAGGCCTTTGTGGCGGGTCTTGTCGAAGATGTCCCGTACCCCCGCCAGCAACACCCAGGCAGCCAGCACGAACGTCGCCAGCACCGCCCAGTTAAAGTCGCCATACGCCACGCCGGCCACTACAGCCAGGGCGGCGGTGCCCAGCAGCACCGGGGTCAACATGCCCAGCAGCCACTTGACCGGGGTGTCTTTCCAGCGCACCAGCATACCGATGGCCATTACCACCATCAGGATCGCCATCAGCGGAATGAACAGGGCATTGAAGTACGGCGGCCCCACCGACAGCTTGGCGCCGGACAACGCATCGAGCACCAGCGGGTACAACGTTCCCAGCAGGATCATCGACGCGGCCACCACCAGCACCAGGTTATTGCCCAGCAACAGCGTTTCCCGCGACCAGAGGTTGAAGCCAACCTGGCTCTTGACCACCGGCGCACGCAGGGCGAACAGCGTCAGCGAACCGCCGACCACAAATAGCAGGAACATCAGGATGAACACGCCACGCTCAGGGTCCGACGCGAAGGCATGCACCGACGTCAGCACGCCCGAGCGCACCAGGAACGTTCCCAGCAGGCTCAGCGAGAACGCCGCGATGGCCAGCAGCACGGTCCAGCTCTTGAACACACCGCGTTTTTCCGTGACCGCCAGGGAATGGATCAGCGCCGTACCCACCAGCCAGGGCATGAACGAGGCGTTTTCCACCGGGTCCCAAAACCACCAGCCGCCCCAGCCGAGCTCGTAGTAGGCCCACCACGAGCCGAGGGTGATGCCGATGCCGAGGAAGGCCCAGGCGACGATGGTCCAAGGACGCGACCAGCGTGCCCACGCCGCATCAAGACGACCACCGAGCAATGCGGCGATGGCGAAGGCGAAGGCCACGGAGAAGCCGACGTAGCCCATGTAGAGCATCGGCGGGTGAACGATCAGGCCGATGTCTTGCAACAACGGGTTGAGGTCGCGGCCATCCGTCGGCATCTGCGGCAGGATGCGCTCGAACGGGTTGGAGGTGACGATCAAAAACAGCAGGAAACCGGTGCTGATCATGCCCATCACCGCCAGCACCCGGGCCAGCATCACCTGGGGCAACTGCCGGGAGAACACCGAGACGGCGAAGGTCCAGCCGGCAAGGATCAACGCCCAGAGCAGCAGCGAACCCTCATGGGCGCCCCACACCGCGCTGAACTTGTAGTACCAGGGCAAGGCACTGTTGGAGTTGCTGGCGACGTATTCCACGGAAAAATCGTCGGTCATGAACGCATAGGTCAGGCAACCGAAGGCAAACAGCATGAAGGCGAACTGGCCCCACGCCGCCGGCTGGGCCAGGCTCATCCACAAACGGTCGCCACGCCAGGCACCGAGCAAGGGCACCACGGCCTGTACCAGGGAGAAACACAGGGCCAGGATCATCGCCAGGTGGCCCAACTCGGGAATAAAGATGCCAGTAGTCATCGATCAGCCCTCCTTCACGGGAGCGGGCGCCGACTGGCCGCTGTCTTTCAGCGCCTTGGTCACTTCCGGCGGCATGTATTTTTCGTCGTGCTTGGCCAGCACTTCGTCGGCCACCACTACGCCGTCGGCGTTGAGCTTGCCCAGGGCGACGATGCCCTGCCCTTCGCGGAACAGATCCGGGAGGATGCCGCGATAGGTAATGGTCACGGTCTTGTTGAAGTCGGTGACATTGAATTTCACGTCCAGGGAATCTCCGGAGCGCTCCAGCGAGCCTTTTTCCACCATACCGCCAGCGCGGATGCGGGTGTCCTTGGGCGCTTCGCCGTTGGCGATCTGGGTCGGGGTGTAGAACAGGTTGATGTTCTGCTGCAGAGCACTCAGGGCCAGCGCGACCGCGGCACCGACACCCACCAGGATCGCAAGAATGATGACAAGACGTTTTTTGCGCAGCGGATTCACTGACCGTTCTCCCGGCGCAGACGACGCGCCTCTTGTTGCAGATACCGCTTGCGGGCCAGGATCGGCACCGCCACGTTGAGGGCCAGCACCACCAGGCAGATGCCATAGGCTGACCAGACATACAGGCCATGATGGCCCATTGCGAGGAAATCGCCGAATGAAGCGAAACTCATCGAGCGGCCTCCAGGCTGTTCTGTACTTCGGCCTTCACCCAACTGGCCCGGGACTCGCGCTTGAGCACTTCCAGGCGCATGCGCAGCAGCAGCACCGCGCCGAAGAAACAGTAGAAACCCAACACGGTCAGCAACAGCGGCAGCCACATTTCGACGGGCATTGCCGGTTTTTCGGTAAGCGTGAAAGTCGCCCCCTGGTGCAGGGTGTTCCACCACTCCACCGAGTACTTGATGATCGGGATGTTGATCACACCGACAATCGCCAGTACCGCGCAGGCCTTGGCGGCACTGTCACGATTGCTGATGGCGTTGCCCAGCGCAATAAGACCGAAGTACAGGAACAGCAGGATCAGCATCGACGTCAGTCGCGCATCCCAGACCCACCACGAACCCCAGGTCGGCTTGCCCCAGATGGCCCCGGTGACCAGCGCCACGGCGGTCATCCAGGCACCGATGGGCGCAGCGCATTGCAGGGCCACGTCGGCCAGCTTCATCTTCCACACCAGCCCGACCACACCGCACACCGCCAGCATCACGTAGACGGACTGGGCCAGCATCGCCGTGGGCACGTGGATGTAGATGATGCGGAAGCTGTTGCCCTGCTGGTAGTCCGGCGGTGCGAAGGCCAGGCCCCAGACCACGCCAGAACCAATCAGCAACAATGCAGCGATGCTCAACCATGGGAGCAGTTTGCCGCTGATGCCGTAGAACCACTTGGGTGAGCCGAGCTTGTGAAACCAGGTCCAGTTCATTGCTGTTTCCATCACGGTTGCGGCTCGCCGTCACGAACCGCCAGGGCAGCCTTTACTTCCAAAGAAGTGGTCGATTTTTGACCAGGCCTCGTTATTATTCGCCGACGCTGATCTTCAGGCCAGCGGCTATTGCAAAGGGTGTCAGGGTTATCGCCAGGGCGGTCAGGCTACCAAGCCACAGCAGATAACCGGTCGCGGGCATGCCTTGCAACGCCGCTTGCAAGGCACCACTGCCCAGTATCAGGACCGGGATATACAACGGCAGGATCAGCAGCGCCAGCAACAGGCCGCCGCGCTTCAACCCCACCGTCAACGCCGCGCCCACCGCACCGAGCAGGCTCAGCACCGGAGTGCCCAGCAGCAGCGACACCAGCAGCACCGGCATGCACGCGCCGGGCAGCCCCAGCATCATTGCCAGCAGTGGCGAGAGCAATACCAGTGCCAGCCCGGAAAAAACCCAGTGTGCCAGTACCTTGGCCAAAACCAGAAGGGCCAGGGGGTGCGACGAAAGGACCCACTGTTCCAGTGAACCATCTTCGAAATCACTGCGGAAAAGCCCGTCCAGCGAGAGCAGGACCGATAAAAGCGCGGCGACCCAGACCAGTCCCGGAGACAAGGTTTGCAACAATTGAGTCTCCGGCCCGACCGCCAACGGGAACAATGCAATGACAATCGCGAAGAACACCAGCGGATTGGCCAATTCGGCCGGACGACGGAACAGCAGGCGCGCCTCGCGGGCAAGCAACAGGCCAAACACACTCATACGGCCCAGCTCCCCAGATCAATGTTGCGATAACCGGCCGGCATCCGCGCCAGCGTGTGGTGAGTGGTCAAGAGCACCATGCCACCGTTTTCACAGTGCTGGGCCAAGTGTTCCTCAAGCTGCGCGACACCCTGCTTGTCCAGGGCGGTGAATGGCTCGTCGAGAATCCACAGCGGCGGGCTGTCCAGGTACAGCCGGGCCAGGGCCACGCGGCGTTGCTGGCCGGCGGACAAGGTGTGACTCGGCACGTCTTCGAAGCCGCGCAGCCCTACCGCCGCCAACGCCTGCCAGATCGCTTCGCGGCCGGCCGGCGTATGCAACGCGCAGAGCCAACTGAGGTTCTCTTCAGGGGTCAGCAAATCCTTGATACCGGCGGCATGGCCGATCCAGAGCAGGTTGCGGGCCAGTTCGCTGCGCTGGCTGTGCAAGGGCTGGCCATTGAGCAACACTTGGCCGGCGGTGGGTTGCATCAACCCGGCCAGCAGGCGCAGCAGGCTGGTCTTGCCGCTGCCGTTGGGACCACTGATTTGCACCATATCGCCACGCGAGAGTCTCAATTCGAGATTTTCGAAAAGCAGTCGCAAGTCTCGCTCACAGGCGAGGCCGACGGTTTGCAGGAGAGGACTGGTCAAGGGATCGCGGGCCTTATACGGTTCAAGTCGGCGGTGCAGCGGCCGTTAAAGAGATGCAGCATAGATGCATTGACGAGCTGTTCCACAGAGCTGCGTCAAACAATTGCAAGGTTTTCGCCACTCCCTGAAAGACGGGCGGCATTATACATGCCCTAACCTACTCTCAAGAGAGCTTATTTCCCCAAGGTAAGACCGCAAATGACAGGCGACATGAACATCCTGCCGCTGCCCCAGGCCACGGCAACCACGCGTATGCCAGCGGTCAATGGCGAGCTGCTCAAACTGCTGGTGCCGACCGAAGGTCTGATCAGCTCGGGCCAGACCGCCCAGGCCGAAGTGCTGTCGCTCAAGCAGGCCGACCAGACTTTCCAGCTGTTGCTCAAGGTCACCCTGGAGAGCGGTCGCCAGACCACCGTGCAGGCCACCAGCACCCAGCCGTTGCCCCAAGGCACCAGCCTGGCCGTGACGCAGCCGTCCGCCAGCAACCTGGCGATTGCCGTGCAACAGGCCGTGGCCTCCAGCGTCGCCACCCTCACCCGAATCGACACGGCGCAGTTGCCGGTCGGCACCCTGCTGCAAGGCAAAGTGCTGACCAGTCAGGCGTTGCCGCAGCTGCCGGGACAACCGGCGGTGTATCGGTCGTTGGTCGGCTTGCTCAATACCGCCCAGGCGGGTAGCACCCTGGACATCGACAGCCCGCGGCCGCTGCGCATCGGCACGCTGTTGAGTGCCCAGGTGCAAGATACTCAGACGCTGAAGTTCGTTCCGCTGAGCAACCGTCAGGAGCAATTGGCGGTGAGTCAGCAGTTGGTCACGCAAATGAGCCAGCAGGGCTCGCTGGACAGCCTGATCACCGTCCTGCAAAACCTTCCGGCCACCGACGACACCGGTGCCGAACTGCGCGCCGCGGTGACACGCCTGTTGGCCAACCTGCCGGATATCCAGCAACTGAGCACGCCCAAGGGGCTGGCCCAGGCCATGGTCGCCAGCGGTGTGTTCCTGGAAAGCAAGTTGCTCGCCGGGCAGCCGCCGAGCCTGGCGCCGGACATGAAAGGCGACCTGCTGAAACTGATCGCCCAACTGACACCGGCCCTGCCCGCCTCCACCAACCTCAGCGCCATCATTGCCGCCAATACGTTGGCCCAAGTCCTGCCGAGCTTCGTGCGCAGCGCCCTGGGGATGCTCGGCCAGGTCAGCGCCAAGCCGCAACCCACCAGCTTCCCCCTACCCTCGCGCCAGATGAAAGGCCAGGACGAAGAAGGCGACCTCGAACACCTGCTGCGCCTGGCCGCTGCCGCCGTGTCACGCCTGCAAAGCCATCAATTGTCGAGCCTGGAACAGACCGGCCTGACCGACGACGGTCGGCTGATGAGCACCTGGCAATTGGAGATCCCGATGCGCAACTTGCAGGACATCGTGCCGTTGCAGGTCAAGTTCCAGCGTGAGGAAACCCCGCCCCGGGAGCAACCCAACGAGCGCCGGGAAGAACGCGAGCCAAAACAGCAGCTCTGGCGAGTGGAATTGGCGTTCGACATGGACCCGCTCGGCCCACTGCAGGTTCAGGCGCAGTTGCTCAGCGGCAGCCTCTCCAGCCAGCTGTGGGCAGAACGGCCGTACACCGCAAGCCTGATCGAAAGCAACCTGACAGCCTTGCGTGAGCGCCTGGTGACTTGTGGCCTGAACGTCGGCGAGCTGGACTGCCACCTCGGCACCCCGCCCCAAGGCCCCAAGACTCGCCTGGAACAACGCTGGGTGGACGAAACCGCATGACAACCCACACCGAACCCCGCCAGGCCATCGCCCTCAAGTACGACGGCCACCACGCCCCGACCCTCACCGCCAAGGGCGACGAAGCCCTGGCCGAGGAAATCCTGCGCATCGCCCGCGAAAGCGAAGTGCCGATCTATGAAAATGCCGAGTTGGTGAAGCTGTTGGCGCGGATGGAGCTGGGGGACAGCATCCCGGAAGAGCTGTACCGCACGATTGCCGAGATCATTGCGTTTGCCTGGAACCTCAAGGGCAAGTTCCCCCAGGGCTACGACCCGAATGCGCCGAGTGTCGAGAAAGATGTGACAGACCGCGGCGACGACTACTGATCACAGCGGCGGTGCTTGGGCTGGAATGATCAGTGTGTGAGCGACAAAAAAAACCTGTGGGAGCGAGCTTGCTCGCGATGGCGGACTCACATTCAACATCTCTGTTGACTGTCACACCGCTATCGCGAGCAAGCTCGCTCCCACAATTGGATCGGGGGGTGAAGGCGATCAGCCGCCCTTATGCAGTTTACTCATCAACTCCGCCTCGGCCTGGGTCAGGCCGCAGGCTTGGGTCAGTTCGTCGACACTGGCGCCCATGCCCACCAGGCGGGCGGCCTGGGCAAAGGACAGGCTGGAGGGGTCGCGCTGTTCCAGCTGGGCAAGTTTATCCGGCAACGGCGCGACCACGGCACGCAGCTCATGGAGCGCTTCGCCCATGCGCACGGTGCCGTTCTGGTAATCATCGACGCGCTTGGCCAGGTCCTTGATGCGCTGGTCGCGCAGCGCATCTCCCTGGGCCTGCTGAGCGGCGATCTGCCGCTGGCCACGTATGTACGCCAAGAACATCGCCAGCGTGCCTGCCCAGAAAAGGAACAGGACAATGACTGCTACCTCAAGAATCAAATCAGATACTCTCCAGTTCCGACCACTCTTCTTCGCTCATCATCTTGTCCAGTTCAACCAGAATCAACAACTCGTTGTTCTTGTTGCACACGCCCTGAATGAACTTGGCGGATTCTTCATTACCCACGTTCGGCGCAGTCTCGATTTCCGACTGGCGCAGGTAAACCACTTCGGCGACGCTGTCGACCATGATGCCAACCACTTGCTTGTCGGCCTCGATGATGACGATCCGGGTGTTGTCGCTGATCTCGGCATTCATCAGGCCGAAGCGCTGGCGGGTATCGATCACCGTGACCACGTTGCCACGCAGGTTGATGATGCCCAGCACGTAGCTCGGTGCACCCGGTACCGGGGCGATCTCGGTATAGCGCAGCACTTCCTGAACGCGCATCACGTTGATGCCGTAGGTTTCGTTATCGAGCTTGAAGGTCACCCATTGCAGAATCGGATCTTCAGAACCCTTTTGAGACGACGCCTTATCATTCATACCCTGACCCCTCGAAAAACCGCCTGTGGCGGCGTGTATTCTGTCCGACGACGCTGGGCGCCGCCGGTTATCTTATTTCGGTTTCTGGACCGGCTTCTTACTGCCACCCAGGTGTTTTGCCCCGCCGCTGGCGATCAGCTCCGCCAGCTCGGAAACGTCCAGCAAGGCGCACATATGCTCGATCACCGTACCGGCCAGCCATGGCCGTTGCCCTCGATGGCTGCGCCACTTGATCTCGTTCGGGTCCAGGCGCAGCGAACGGCTGACCTGATGCACCGCCAAACCCCACTCGTAGCCCTGCACTGAAATCACGTACTGCAAGCCTTGGCGAAAATCATCGCGATAACGGTCCGGCATGACCCAGCGTGCCGTATCCAGTACCTTCAGGTTGCCGGCCTGGCTCGGCAGGATTCCGAGGAACCATTCCGGCTGGCCAAACAACGGCGTCAATTCCTGCCCGGCCAGGGAATAAATCGACCCCAGGCATACCAGCGGCACCGCCAGGGTCAACCCGGCCACATCGAACAACAGACACTCGAACGGCTCGGCGGCCCAGGCCGGACGGTCGTCGCCCGGCACCGGTGGCGGCGGATTGCTCGGCGGCAGGTGGATTTCCACCACCGGCGTCACCAGGCCTTGTAGCAGCGGGGCAACGGTCGAGACCGGCGCCAGGATCGGCGCAGGCGCGTCCATGACCGCCACCTGGGGCTTGATAAACGGTGCCTCGACCGCTGCAGCTATCACTGATTTCTGTGCGTCACGGGCCTGCTCTTCGAGCACGGCCGCCTGAAACTCATCCAGCACACCCTTGGCTTCGACGTTCTCGGGCAACGCCTCGATCACGCTTGGCTGTGGTGGCAATTCTTCGGTCGCTTCCTGCAGCAGCCCATCCAGATAGGACTGCAGGGCCATTTGCGGACGCGAGGTTGTCTTTATCGGGCGGCTCATAGGAACAGTGCGCCACTTGAAGAGGTTATCGGCATGAATGCGGCAGGACTTGAGCGTTCGCAGGCGAACACAATGCCAGTGGAAAGCCTCGTCACCTTAAGCCACCTGCTGCGGAACAAGCTGTTGGGTCAACAGGTGCTTGAGCAACGCCCGATAGGCCAGCACTCCGCGGCTCTTGCCATCGAATTGCGACGGGGTCACACCGGCACGGCTGGCGTCCCGCAAGCGGGTATCAACGGGGATATAGCCTTGCCAGATGTCTTCCGGGTACTTGTCCCGCAACACCCGCAAGGTGCCCAGGGAGGCCTGGGTACGACGATCGAACAGGGTTGGCACGATGTTGAAGGCCAGCGTCTGCTTGCGCGAGCGGTTGACCATCGCCAGTGTATTGACCATGCGCTCCAGGCCCTTGACCGCCAGGTGCTCGGTCTGCACCGGAATGACCAATTGTTGGCTGGCTGCCAAGGCATTGACCATCAGCAAACCCAGCAACGGCGGGCTGTCGATGATCGCGTAATCGAAATCCTGCCACAGCTGCGCCAGACTCTTGGCGATCACCAGGCCCAACCCGCCCTGCCCCGGCGACTGTCGCTCCAGGGTGGCCAGGGCGGTGCTCGATGGCAGCAGGGAAATCCGCTCGTCGCTGGTGGACAACAACAACTGCCCCGGCAGGCCCTCGGGCACAACGCCCTTGTGCAGGAACAGGTCGTAGTTGCTGTGCTCCAGGCTGTCGGGATCGTAGCCGAAATAGCTGGTCATCGAGCCATGGGGGTCCAGGTCGACAATGACCACGCGCTTGCCCGCCTCGGCCAGCAACCCGGCTAAAGCGATGGAAGATGTGGTCTTGCCCACACCACCTTTTTGATTGGCGACTGCCCAGACTCTCATTTGGATCGTTCCTCCCGGCCGAAACAGGCTCGACCGAGAAATAGCTCGGTTATAAAGCGGGTGACGGAGAATTGACGGCACTCTGTCTTCCCGGCGACTTGACCGGAGCCGGTGCAGTTTGTGTGCCAGCCCGCTTCAATGCCGCATCCGGAGTTGCTTTGGCCGTACCGGTACCGGTCAGGCTGCGACGCACATCGAGGTTGCGCGACACCACCAGCACCACCCGCCGGTTGCGCGCACGCCCCTCGGCCGTGGCGTTGTTGGCGACCGGCTGGAACTCGCCGTAGCCCACCGAGGCCAGGCGGCCGGGGTTCACGCCCTGCATCGCCAGCATGCGCACGATGCTCGCCGAACGGGCCGAGGACAGCTCCCAGTTGGTCGGGTATTGCGAAGTACGGATCGGTTGGTCGTCCGTGAAGCCTTCGACATGGATCGGGTTGTCGAAGGGCTTGAGGATCGCCGCGACCTTATCGATGATGTTGAACGCCATGTCGCTGGGCATGGCGTCGCCGCTGCCGAACAACAGGCTGGAATTGAGCTCGATCTCGACCCACAACTCGTTGCCGCGCACGGTCATCTGGTTGGAACTGATCAGGTCACCGAACGCCGCACTGATATCGTCGGCGATGCTTTTCAATGGATCGCTACCACCGGCGATACCGGCATCGACCTGTTCGCTGTCCTTGACCAAGGGCTTGGCCGGCGTGGTGGTCTTGGGGCGCTCATCGCCGATGGGAATCGGTTTGAGCGCGCGGTCGGAATCCGTGAAGACGCCGATCAACGCCTCGGAAATGACTTTGTACTTGCCTTCGTTGACCGACGAGATCGAATACATGACCACGAAAAAGGCGAACAGCAGGGTGATGAAGTCGGCATAGGAAACGAGCCAGCGTTCATGGTTGACGTGTTCTTCTGTATGCCTGCGACGTGCCATGTTCCTTGTCTCCCATCAGTCCATGAAGCCCTGGAGCTTCAACTCAATGGAGCGCGGGTTTTCACCTTCGGCGATCGACAGGATCCCTTCCAGCAGCATTTCGCGATAGCGCGACTGGCGCAACGCGATGGACTTGAGCTTGGCCGCAATCGGCAGCAACACTAGGTTGGCACTCGCCACGCCATAGATCGTGGCGACGAACGCCACGGCGATGCCGCTGCCCAGTTGCGATGGATCGGCCAGGTTGCCCATCACATGGATCAGGCCCATCACCGCACCGATGATGCCGATGGTCGGCGCGTAGCCGCCCATGCTTTCGAATACTTTGGCCGCCTCGATGTCGCGGCTTTCCTGGGTGTAGAAATCCACCTCCAGGATGCTGCGGATGGCTTCCGGCTCGGCGCCGTCCACCAGCAATTGCAGGCCTTTGCGTGAGTAGCTGTCGGGCTCGGCATCGGCCACCCCTTCCAGCCCCAGCAGGCCCTCCTTGCGAGCGGTCAGACTCCAGTTCACCACACGATCGATACCACCGGCCAGGTCGACACGGGGCGGGAACAGAATCCAGATCAGCACTTGCATGGCGCGCTTGAAAGCGCTCATGGGCGACTGCAACAGCGCCGCGCCAATGGTGCCACCGAGCACGATCAACGCCGCCGGGCCGTTGGCCAGCGCGCCCAGATGACCGCCTTCCAGATAATTGCCGCCAATGATGGCGACGAACGCCATGATGATGCCGATCAGACTGAGTACATCCATTACAGGCAGGCCTCGACCAAGTGTCTACCGATGTCGTCCAATCCGTACACCGCGTCGGCGAGATCGGCTTTTACGATGGCCATCGGCATGCCGTAGATCACGCAGCTGGCTTCGTCCTGTGCCCAGATTGCGCTACCGCCCTGCTTGAGCAGGCGCGCGCCTTCGCGACCGTCGGCGCCCATGCCGGTGAGCACCACCGCCAGAACTTTGTCACCGTAGGACTTGGCCGCAGAACCGAAGGTAATATCCACGCAAGGCTTGTAGTTCAGACGCTCGTCGCCCGGCAGGATTTTCACCGCGCCGCGGCCATCGATCATCATCTGCTTGCCACCGGGTGCCAACAACGCCAGGCCTGGACGCAGGATGTCGCCATCCTCGGCTTCCTTGACGCTGATGTTGCACAGCTTGTCCAGGCGCTCCGCGAAAGCCTTGGTGAACGCCGCCGGCATGTGCTGGATCAGCACGATGGGGGCCGGGAAGTTGGCCGGCAACTGGGTCAGGACCCGTTGCAGCGCCACCGGGCCACCCGTGGACGTACCGATAGCGACCAGCTTGTAGGCTTTGCGCTTGGGCGCCGGCGACGACGCACTGGCGGGCGCCGGGCGAGCCGGCGCAGGGGCTGGTGCCGGTGCACTGCGTACCGGTGCCGGGTTGAAGCTGCTCGATGCAGTCGGCGCCGGGCTCGGCGCCGCAACAGGGGCTGGCGCCGGTGCGCTGTAGGCACCGACACGACGATTGCTGCGGGAAATGCTGTGGACCTTTTCGCACAGCAACTGCCGGACTTTGTCGGGGTTGCGCGAAATGTCTTCGAAATTCTTCGGCAGGAAATCCACCGCCCCGGCGTCCAGCGCATCGAGGGTCACCCGAGCGCCTTCATGGGTCAGGGACGAGAACATCAATACCGGGGTCGGGCAGCGCTGCATGATATGCCGCACGGCCGTGATGCCGTCCATCATTGGCATCTCGTAGTCCATGGTGATCACGTCCGGCTTGAGTGCCAGGGCCTGATCGATCGCCTCTTTGCCGTTGGTCGCGGTACCGACAACCTGAATACTCGTGTCCGCCGAAAGAATTTCCGAGACGCGGCGGCGGAAAAACCCCGAATCGTCCACCACCAGGACTTTAACTACCATAAACACTCCGTTAGACGAGGCGCGGCCCTGGGCCACGCCCCTCCAGAATCAAATACGCCGGGCGGCGTAACGCTTGAGCATGCTTGGCACATCGAGAATCAACGCGATGCGGCCGTCGCCGGTGATGGTGGCGCCGGACATGCCCGGGGTGCCCTGGAGCATCTTGCCCAACGGCTTGATGACCACTTCTTCCTGGCCCACCAACTGGTCGACGACGAAGCCAATCCGCTGGGTGCCCACCGAAAGGATCACCACATGGCCCTCGCCCTGCTCCACATGAGCGGCGGAGCTGACCAACCAGCGCTTGAGGTAGAACAGTGGCAGTGCCTTGTCCCGTACGATCACCACTTCCTGGCCGTCCACCACGTTGGTGCGCGACAGGTCGAGGTGGAAGATCTCGTTGACGTTGACCAGCGGGAAGGCGAAGGCCTGGTTGCCCAGCATCACCATCAGGGTCGGCATGATCGCCAGGGTCAGCGGGACCTTGATGACGATCTTCGAGCCCTGGCCCTTGGTCGAGTAGATATTGATCGAACCGTTGAGCTGGGAAATCTTGGTTTTCACCACGTCCATGCCCACGCCACGGCCCGACACGTCGGAAATCTCGGTCTTGGTCGAGAAACCCGGGGCGAAGATCAGGTTGTAGCACTCGGTGTCGCTCAGGCGGTCGGCGGCATCCTTGTCCATCACACCGCGTTTCACCGCGATGGATCGCAACACGTTCGGATCCATGCCTTTGCCGTCGTCGGAGATCGACAGCAGGATGTGGTCGCCTTCCTGCTCGGCGGCCAGGATCACCTTGCCGCTGCGGACCTTGCCCGAGGCTTCGCGCTCTTCCGGCGACTCGATGCCGTGGTCGACCGCGTTGCGCACCAAGTGGACCAGCGGGTCGGCCAGGGCCTCGACAAGGTTCTTGTCGAGGTCGGTCTCTTCACCCACCAGTTCCAGGTTGATTTCTTTCTTGAGCTGGCGAGCCAGGTCGCGAACCAGGCGCGGGAAGCGCCCGAAGACTTTCTTGATCGGCTGCATCCGGGTCTTCATGACCGCGGTCTGCAGGTCCGCCGTGACCACGTCGAGGTTCGACACGGCCTTGGACATGGCTTCGTCCTGGCTATTGAGGCCCAGGCGCACCAGACGGTTACGCACCAGCACCAGTTCGCCGACCATGTTCATGATCTCGTCCAGGCGTGCGGTATCGACCCGAACGGTAGTCTCGGCTTCGCTGGCCGGTTTTTCCGCTGGCGCAGCCGCCGCAGCACGGGCAGGTGCCGGGGCCGCAGTGGCAGCAGGCTTGGCGGGTTCGGCCTTCGGTTCCGGTGCCTTGGCAGCGGGTTTGGGCGCAGCCTTGGCTGCTGGAACAGCAGTGGCGGTAGTGCCGGCAGCAGGAGCGGCCGCGGCCTTCCCGACTTCTGTAAACTTGCCTTTGCCGTGCAGCTCGTCGAGCAGCGATTCGAATTCGTGATCGCTGATCAGGTCGCTGCCAGCCGCGGCGGCAGCCGGCTTGGCTGGCGCCGGCGCGGAAGCGATGGCCGAATCCAGCGCGTCAACGGCAAACGTGCCCTTGCCGTGCAACTGATCGAGCAAGGCTTCGAATTCGTCATCGGTGATGTCGGAGTTGTCGCCCGCCGCTTTCGGGGCAGCCGGAGTCGCCGCTGGCGTGACCGCATCGGGAGCGAACTGGCCTTTGCCATGGAGCTGGTCGAGCAATGACTCGAACTCGTCGTCGGTGATTTCATCACTGGCGTCAGCTGTTGCATTGGCGGGCGGCGCAGCAGGTGCCGCCGGCGCTTCGGCTTGGGCCTTGACGGCGTTCAGCGAATCCAGCAGTTGTTCAAATTCGTTATCGGTGATGTCGCCCGACTCTTCGGCGACCGGCTCTTCAGCCACTGCCTCGGCAACCGGAGCCGCTTCATCAGCCGATTGCGGCTCCGCCAGGCGTGCCAGCGCGGCGAGCAACTCAGGCGTGGCAGCGGTGATCGGCGAGCGCTCACGCACTTCGCTGAACATGCTGTTGACCGCATCCAGCGCTTCAAGCACCACGTCCATCAGTTCCGAATCAACGCGACGCTCACCCTTGCGCAGGATGTCGAACACGTTTTCGGCAATGTGACAGCACTCCACCAGCTCGTTGAGCTGGAGGAAGCCGGCGCCTCCTTTTACAGTGTGGAAACCGCGAAAAATTGCATTGAGCAGATCCGCATCATCTGGTCGGCTTTCCAGCTCGACCAGCTGTTCGGACAGTTGCTCTAGAATCTCGCCGGCCTCAACCAGGAAATCCTGAAGGATCTCTTCATCGGCGCCGAAGCTCATTAATGGCTGCTCCTAAAACAGGGCTAAAACTCAGAATCCAAGGCTGGACAGCAAATCGTCCACATCGTCCTGACCGGACATAACGTCTTCTCTTTTATCGGCATGAATCTGCGGACCTTCACCCTGAGAGAGATGTTTTTGTGGATCTTTTTCAGCAAGCATCGCTTCACGGTCGTGTTCGATGCCTGCAAAGCGGTCTACCTGGCTGGCCATCAACACCAGTTTGAGCAGGTTACTTTCCACTTCGGTGACCAGTTGGGTCACACGCTTGATCACCTGGCCGGTCAGGTCCTGATAGTCCTGAGCCAGCAGAATATCGTTGAGGTTGCTTGCCACCGCGCGGTTCTCGGTGCTGCTGCGCGCCAGGAAACCGTCGACCCGACGGGCCAACTCCCGAAACTCTTCGGCGCCGACTTCGCGCCGCATGAACCGACCCCAGTCGGTGCTCAAGGCCTGGGCTTCTTCGCTCAGGCCGTTGACCAGGGGCGTTGCGCTTTCCACCAGGTCCATGGTGCGGTTGGCCGCGGCCTCGGTCAGCTTGACCACATAACCCAGACGCTCGGTGGCGTCGGTGATCTGCGAGACTTCCTCGGCCTGCGGCATATTCGGGTCGATCTGGAAATTGACAATCGCGCTGTGCAATTCACGCGTGAGCTTGCCCACCTCCTGATACAGACCGCGGTCACGGGTCTGGTTGAGCTCATGGATCATTTGAACCGCATCGCCAAAACGACCTTTTTCAAGGCTGTCGACCAGTTCGCGGGCATGTTTTTTCAGGGTCGATTCGAAATCACCCATTGAAGATTCGTTATCCATAGCTCCCCCGTGGCGCCGTTAACCGATGCGTTCGAAGATTTTTTCAATCTTCTCTTTCAACGCCTGGGCCGTGAAGGGTTTGACCACATAGCCGTTTACACCGGCCTGGGCCGCTTCGATGATCTGCTCGCGCTTGGCTTCGGCAGTGACCATCAGCACCGGAAGATGCTTGAGTTTTTCGTCGGCACGCACCTGGCGCAACAGGTCGATACCGGTCATGCCCGGCATGTTCCAGTCGGTGACCAGAAAATCGAAGTTGCCACTGTGCAACATCGGGAGCGCAGTGGTCCCGTCATCTGCTTCGGCCGTGTTGGTGAACCCAAGGTCACGCAACAGGTTTTTTATGATCCGCCGCATCGTTGAGAAGTCATCAACGATGAGGATTTTCATGTTCTTGTCCAATTCGACCTCCAAGCAGTCTTAAACGCGCCCAGCACCTGGACGCGCCATTTCAATCAATCCGGCACAACACTCGACAACGGTCTGGAGCACCACGGATGGAGACTGGCACAGCACCTGCCAGGCCAGCCTCGTTCGCAGTGTCCCCACACTGCCTGTCAACGCGCTCGCCACTCCCCCAAACGCCCCCGCAAACGGGCCGCGCACTGGCTGTGTAACTGGCTGACCCGCGATTCGCTGACCCCCAGGACCTCACCGATTTCCTTGAGGTTCAGCTCTTCGTCGTAGTACAGCGCCAAGACCAGCCGCTCACGCTCCGGCAAATTGGCAATCGCTTCCGCCAGCGCGCTCTGGAAACGTTCATCTTCCAGGTCACGCGACGGCTCCATGTGAGCACTCGCGTTATCCTCGTGCAGCCCTTCATGTTCGCCGTCCTGCAACAGGTCGTCGAAACTGAACAGGCGGCTGCCCAAGGTATCGTTCAAAATCCCGTAATAATCGTCGAGACTCAACTGGAGTTCGGCCGCAACCTCGTGATCTTTAGCGTCACGCCCGGTTTTAGCTTCAATTGCCCGAATTGCATCACTGACCATGCGGGTATTGCGGTGTACCGAACGCGGCGCCCAATCGCCCTTGCGGACTTCATCGAGCATGGCGCCGCGAATGCGAATACCGGCATACGTCTCGAAACTCGCGCCCTTGCTCGCGTCGTATTTGTTCGACACTTCGAGCAGGCCGATCATGCCCGCCTGGATCAAGTCTTCAACCTGGACACTGGCCGGCAACCGCGCCAGCAAGTGATAGGCGATACGCTTGACCAGTGGCGCGTAACGCTCGATCAATTCGTATTGGGCGTCCCGTGCCGATTTTTTATAGAGATGGTTGTAACCGCTGGCTGTCATAGCACGGGCCCTGCTGTTTGTTGCACAAGACGCTCGACGAAAAATTCCAGATGCCCGCGAGGGTTGGCCGGCAGTGGCCAGGTATCGACCTTCTGGGCGATGGCCTTGAACGCCAGCGCGCATTTGGAGCGTGGAAAGGCTTCATAAACGGCACGTTGCTTCTGGACGGCCTTGCGTACGCTTTCGTCGTAAGGCACTGCGCCGACGTATTGTAGGGCGACGTCCAGGAAGCGATCCGTGACCTTTGTCAACTTGGCGAACAGGTTGCGCCCTTCCTGCGGGCTCTGGGCCATGTTGGCCAGGACACGGAAGCGGTTCATGCCATAGTCGCGGTTAAGCAACTTGATCAGGGCATAGGCGTCGGTGATGGACGTCGGTTCGTCGCAGACCACCAGCAGCACTTCCTGGGCCGCGCGGACGAAACTGACGACCGAGTCACCGATACCGGCTGCGGTGTCGATCACCAGCACATCGAGGTTGTCGCCGATGTCGCTGAAAGCCTGGATCAGGCCCGCGTGCTGGGCCGGGGTCAGGTGAACCATGCTCTGGGTGCCTGAGGCAGCCGGCACGATGCGAATCCCGCCCGGCCCCTGCAACAACACGTCACGCAGCTCACAGCGCCCTTCAATCACGTCCGCCAGCGTGCGTTTGGGTGTAAGCCCCAACAACACGTCGACGTTCGCCAGGCCCAGGTCGGCGTCCAGCAGCATGACCCGTCGGCCAAGCTCTGCCAGAGCCAGGGACAAGTTCACTGACACGTTAGTCTTCCCGACGCCACCTTTGCCGCCGGTCACCGCGATCACCTGTACGGGATGCATGCTGCCCATGTTCGTTCTTTACCTTGTCTTACTTAGACGGAGGCCACATTACTGGCTGCGCGTTCGCATACGGAACAATGCATGGCAGACCATCGATGTAGGTACAAAAAATATTCATGATTACCTCAGCCGACCTGCTTGGTCGGGCTGTGGTAGATATCAGCGAACATATCAGCCATGGCTTCTTCGCTGGGTTCTTCCTGCATTTGCACACTCACGGCACGACTGACCAGTTGATGACGGCGCGGCAGATGCAAATCATCCGGGATCCGCGGCCCGTCGGTCAGGTAGGCCACCGGTAATTCATGACCGATCGCCAGGCTCAACACCTCGCCCAGGCTTGCCGTTTCGTCCAGCTTAGTCAGGATGCAGCCGGCCAGCCCGCAGCGTTTGTAGCTGTGGTATGCGGCGGTTAGAACCTGTTTCTGGCTGGTGGTTGCCAACACGAGATAATTTTTTGACTTGATACCGCGTCCGGCCAGGCTTTCGAGCTGCATGCGCAGGGCTGGATCGCTGGCTTGCAAGCCTGCGGTATCGATCAGCACGACGCGTTTGCGCAGCAGCGGCTCCAGCGCCTGGGCCAGGGACTGGCCCGGATCCACATGGGTCACCGACACATTGAGGATCCGGCCGAGGGTCTTGAGTTGCTCCTGGGCACCGATGCGGAAACTGTCCATGCTCACCAGGGCAATGCTCTGGGCGCCGTACTTGAGTACATAACGGGCGGCGAGCTTGGCCAGGGTGGTGGTCTTGCCCATGCCGGCAGGACCGACCATGGCAATTACCCCGCCTTCCTCCAGCGGCTCGACTTCCGGGGTCGCGATCATCCGCGCCAGGTGCGCCAGCAACATGCGCCAGGCCTGGCGAGGTTCTTCAATACCATTGATCAGCGCCAGCAGGTCCCGGGACAACGGGCCGGACAGGCCGATGCGTTGCAGGCGACGCCACAGGTTGGCCTGGGCTGGACGGCTGCCTTGCAGCTGGTTCCAGGCCAGGGAGCCGAGCTGGACTTCCATCAGCTCGCGCAGGCTGTTGAGTTCAAAGCGCATCGAGTCCAGGGCGCGCGGATCGACACCCCGGGCAGGCGCTGCGGGCGCCGGCTCAGGACGACGCGGTTCGGCTTGGGCCTGCTCGATCAGCGGTTCGGCAGCGGTCAACGGCAGGCCAGCCGTCAGCGGCTGACCGGCGAACAATTGACGATTGGTGCCTGCCGCGGCCTCGCCTTCGCTGCTGCGCAGGCTCAGCTCGGCCTGGGCGCTGGCGATGCGCGATTGAGTCTTGCGCAGCTCATCTTCGAGTTCCATGTTCGGAACCCGCGGGGCCAGCGCAGACAGTTTGTAATCCAGGGCCGCCGTCAGCTCGACACCGCCGGCGATACGACGGTTGCCAATGATGGCTGCTTCAGCGCCCAGCTCGTCACGAACCAGTTTCATGGCCTGACGCATGTCGGCGGCGAAAAAACGCTTCACTTGCATAAACCACTACCTCAGCCGTTGGGCCCTACTGTCGCAACGATGGTCACTTGCTTGTTGTCCGGTATTTCCTGGTACGCCAGCACATGCAACCCCGGGACCGCGAGGCGCCCGAATCGCGAGAGCATCGCGCGAATCGGACCGGCCACCAGCAGGATCACCGGTTGGCCTTGCATCTCTTGCCGCTGGGCTGCTTCGATCAGCGAACGCTGCAGCTTCTCGGCCATGCTTGGCTCCAGCAGAACACCCTCTTCCGAGCCTTGTCCTGCCTTCTGCAGACTATTGAGCAATATCTGTTCCAACCTTGGCTCCAAGGTGATCACAGGCAGCTCAGACTCAGTGCCTACAATGCTTTGGACGATTGCGCGGGACACGCCGACCCGAACCGCAGCCACCAGGGCGGCGGTATCTTGACTCTTGGAGGCGTTGTTGGCGATAGCCTCGGCAATACTGCGTATGTCGCGCACGGGCACCTGTTCGGCCAACAGCGCCTGCAGCACCTTGAGCAACTGCGACAACGAAATCACACCCGGCACCAGCTCTTCGGCCAGCTTCGGCGAGCCTTTGGCCAGTACTTGCAGGAGTTGCTGGACTTCTTCGTGGCCAATCAGCTCGCTGGAGTGCTTATACAGGATCTGGTTCAAGTGGGTCGCCACCACCGTACTGGCGTCCACCACGGTATAGCCGAGGGACTGGGCCTGGGCCCGCTGGCTGATTTCGATCCACACCGCTTCCAGGCCGAAAGCCGGATCCTTGGCGGTGATGCCGTTGAGGGAGCCGTAGACCTGCCCGGGGTTGATCGCCAGCTCGCGGTCGGGGTAGATCTCGGCTTCGGCCAGGATCACCCCCATCAGCGTCAGGCGGTAGGCGCTCGGCGCCAAGTCGAGGTTATCGCGGATATGCACGGTCGGCATCAGGAAGCCCAGGTCCTGGGACAGCTTCTTGCGCACCCCCTTGATCCGCGCCAGCAACTGACCACCCTGGTTGCGGTCGACCAATGGAATCAGGCGATAACCGACTTCCAGGCCGATCATGTCGATTGGCGTCACGTCATCCCAGCCCAGTTCCTTGGTTTCCATGGCACGGGCCGGCGACGGCAGCAGCTCCTGCTGGCGCTTGACCTCTTGCAGGGCCTGGACTTTCTGCACGTTCTGCTTCTTCCAGAACAGGTAGGCACCGCCGCCAGCCAGGGCAGCCATGCTCAGGAAGGAAAAGTGCGGCATGCCCGGCACCAGGCCCATGACTGCCATCAAGCCGGCGGCAACCGCCAGGGCCTTGGGCGAGGCGAACATTTGCCGGCCGATCTGCTTGCCCATGTCTTCGGAGCCCGAAGCGCGGGTCACCATGATCGCGGCAGCTGTGGATAACAACAGTGATGGCAATTGCGCCACCAAACCGTCACCGATGGTCAACAAGGCGTAAACCCTGCCAGCGTCGCCAAAACTCATGTTGTGCTGGAAGATACCGACAGCCATGCCGCCGATCAGGTTGATGAACAGGATCAGCAGGCCGGCGATGGCGTCACCGCGCACGAATTTGCTGGCACCGTCCATGGAACCGTAGAACTCGGCTTCCTGGGCCACTTCCAGGCGACGCAGCTTGGCCTGGCTCTGATCGATCAGACCAGCATTGAGGTCGGCGTCGATCGCCATTTGCTTACCGGGCATCGCATCGAGGGTAAAACGCGCGCTCACCTCGGAAATCCGCCCGGCGCCCTTGGTCACCACAACGAAGTTGATGATCATCAAGATGGCGAAGACCACGATACCGACCACGTAGTTACCGCCGATCACCACCTCACCAAAGGCCTGGATCACTTTACCGGCGGCGGCGTGCCCGTCCTGGCCATGGAGCATGACCACCCGGGTGGATGCCACGTTGAGCGCCAGACGCATGAGCGTCGCCACCAGCAGAATGGTCGGGAACACCGCAAAGTCCAACGGCCGCAGGGCGTAGACGCACACCAGCAGCACCACGATCGACAGGGCGATGTTGAACGTGAAGAACACGTCCAGCAGAAACGGCGGCACCGGCAGCATCATCATGGCGAGCATGATCATCAGCAACAATGGCACGCCCAGATTGCCCCGGCTGAGGTCGGCTACATTGCTGCGCGCGGTGCTGAGTAACTGAGAGCGATCCACCAATAATCCCCGTTCCTGTGAAGCAAACTTTTGACGCCCGGAGGGGGCGCAGACGGGGTATTGCAAGAAGCCTTCCAACTTTTGCCGGAGGCTGAAATAGAAGGGTTGAAGGGACGCTGACCTGTGGGAGCGAGCTTGCTCGCGATAGCGATTTGTCAGTCACATCCTTAGTCGACTGAACCCGCGCAATCGCGAGCAAGCTCTCTCCCACAGCTTTTGTGCCAGCCCGACTCAGGAATCGCGGCGCAAATCCGGCGGGATCGGCAGGTCCTTGAGCGGTTCGGGGCGCTTGCCCTTGCCGGCGCGGTGCTGGCGGATCTGGTAGACGTAGGCCAGCACCTGGGCCACGGCAAGGTACAGGCCGCCAGGGATTTCCTGGTCGAGCTCAGTGGAGTAGTAAATCGACCGTGCCAGCGCCGGGGACTCGAGCAGCATCACCTCATTGGCCACGGCGATCTCACGGATCTTCAGCGCCAGGAAGTCACTGCCCTTGGCCAGCAACACGGGAGCGTTGCCTTTCTCGGGATCGTACTTGAGCGCCACGGCATAATGGGTCGGGTTGGTGATGACCACGTCGGCGTCAGGGATCGCGGCCATCATCCGCCGCTGGGACACCTCGCGCTGCAACTGGCGAATCCGCTGCTTGACCTCCGGCTTGCCCTCCGAATCCTTGTGCTCGTCGCGCACTTCCTGCTTGGTCATCATCAGCTTCTGCTTGCTCTGATACAGCTGGATCGGCACGTCGATGGCAGCGATCAGGATCAGGCCGCAGGCTATCCACAACGTACTCCAACCCACCAACTGCACACTGTGGATGATGGCCTGCTCCAGCGGCTCGTGAGCGATGCGCAGCAGATCGTCGATGTCGGCCTGCAACACCGTCAGCGCGACAAACAGAACCAGCAGGAATTTCCCGAAAGCCTTGAGCAGCTCCATCAGCGCCGTGGTGGAAAACATGCGCTTAAGACCAGCGGCGGGGTTCATCCGACTGAATTTGGGGGCCAGGCTACCGGCGGCGAACAACCAACCACCCAGGGAAATCGGGCCGATAACAGCGGCCAGCAACAAGAAGATCAGAACCGGTTGTATCGCCAGAATCGCGATTTTGCCTGAGTGCAGCAGATACTGGGCCATGGAGCCCGGCGTGAGCAGTACCTCACGGGGCAGCGAGAAATTCAGCCGCATGATTTCCAGCAGGTCCAGGGCCAACCCGCCACCATAAATCAGCAACCCACCTGCTCCGGCGAGCATCACCGCCAGGGTATTGAGCTCCTTGGAGCGGGCGGTCTCACCCTTTTCCCGGGATTCGCGCCGGCGCTTGTCCGTGGGGTCTTCTGTCTTGTCCTGGCCACTCTCGCTCTCGGCCATGGTTCAGCGTGCCTGTGCCATGTCGCGTAGCAGTTGCAAGGCCTGGATGGCCAGCGGCTGATACTGGTTGAGGATATCCCCCAGGCTGATCCAGAAAATCACCATGCCCAGCGTGAGAATCAGCGGGAAACCGATGGAGAAAATGTTCAACTGCGGCGCCGCCCGGGTCATCACGCCAAAGGCGATGTTGACCACCAGCAACGCGGTGATCGCGGGCAATACCAGCACCATCGCCGCACCCAGGACCCAACCGAGCTTGCCGGCGATTTCCCAGAAATGATTGACCAGCAACGCACTGCCCACCGGCATGGTGGTAAAACTCTCGGTCAAGACTTCGAACACCACCAGATGCCCGTTCATGGCGAGGAACAACAGGGTCACCAGCATCGTCAGGAACTGACCGATCACTGCCGTCGTCACGCCATTGGTGGGGTCGACCATGGACGCGAAGGCCATGCCCATCTGGATCGAAATGATTTGCCCGGCCACCACGAACGCCTGGAAGAACAGCTGCAGCGAGAACCCCATCAAGGTGCCGATGAGGATCTGCTCGGCCACCAGCATCAGTGCGCTGAGGTCCAGCGCATGAACCGAAGGCATCGGTGGCAGCCCGGGCGCGATGACCACCGTGATCGCCAGGGCGAAATACAAGCGCACGCGCCGGGGCACCAGGGTCGTGCCGAAGACCGGCATACTCATGAGCACCGCGGTGACGCGAAACAGTGGCAGGACGAACGATGCCACCCAGGAACTGATCTGGGTGTCCGTCAGCGCGAGCATCGACATGAGGTCAGCCGATCAACTGCGGAATACTGCCGTACAACTGCAGGATGTATTCCATGAAGGTTTGCACCAGCCAGGGCCCGGCGACGATCAGCGTCACCAACATCACCAGCAGGCGCGGCAGGAAGCTCAAGGTCTGCTCGTTGATCTGGGTCGCGGCCTGGAACATCGCCACCAGCAACCCCACCAGCAGACTGGGGATCACCAGGATGGCGACCATCGTGGTCGTCAGCCAGAGCGCTTCACGAAACAGGTCTACCGCTACTTCAGGCGTCATATCGTCCTATCCGCACAAAAGGCCTAAACACCGCCGAAACTGCCCGCCAGGGTACCGATGATCAGCGCCCAGCCATCCACCAGCACAAACAGCATGATCTTGAACGGCAGGGAAATGATCAACGGCGAGAGCATCATCATGCCCATGGCCATCAGGATACTGGCGACCACCAGGTCAATGATCAGGAAAGGGATGAAAATCATGAAGCCGATCTGGAAAGCGGTCTTGAGCTCGGACGTCACGAACGCCGGCACCAGGATGGTCAGCGGCGCCTGATCGGCACTGGGGATATCGGTGCGCTTGGACAGGCGCATGAACAGCTCCAGGTCGCTGCTGCGAGTCTGCGCCAGCATGAAATCCTTGATCGGCACTTCAGCCTTGGCCACGGCATCCTGGGCGGTGATTTTTTCTGCCAGGTAAGGTTGCAACGCATCCTGGTTCACCCGGTCGAACACCGGCGCCATGATGAACATGGTCAGGAACAGCGCCATGCCGGTGAGGATCTGGTTCGAGGGCGTCTGTTGCAGGCCCAGGGCCTGGCGCAGGATCGAAAAGACAATGATGATCCGGGTGAAGCTGGTCATCAGCATGACGAACGCCGGTATGAAACTCAGCGCGGTCATGATCAGCAGGATCTGCAGGCTGACCGAGTACTCCTGGGCCCCTTCGGCGTTGGTTCCGAGGGTGATCGCCGGGATCGACAGCGGATCGGCGGCGAACGCCAACGGTGCGGCCAGCATCAGGGCCAATGCCAACAGAATGCGCAACGGCATTACTTTCTATCCTTCTGGTCTTTACCCAACAGTTCCATGAGGCGCTGGGCAAATTCGGGGCTGGCCTGCTCGGCGGAGGGCACCTGCACCGGCTCCTTGAGGACGTGCAAGGCGGTGATGGTGCCCGGGCTCAGGCCCAGCAGGATCTGCTCATTGCCGACCTGCACCAGCACCAGCCGGTCGCGCGGCCCGAGCGCGCGGGAACCGACGATGTCGATGACCTGCCCCTTGCCAGCCGGCCCCGCCTGCTGCACACGCCGCAACAGCCAGGCGAGAAAGAAGATCAAGCCCAGCACCAGCAGCAAGCCGAGCACCAATTGCGCCAATTGCCCGGCGACACCACTGCCTGCTGCCGGGGCGGCGGCGGCCGTGGCAACCGGTTCGGCCGCCAGCACACTCAATGGCAGCATCGCGGCAGCTGCAAAGAAACCTTTCATTCAGCGCAACTTCTTGATGCGTTCGCTCGGGCTGATCACGTCCGTCAGGCGAATGCCGAACTTCTCGTTGACCACCACCACTTCGCCGTGGGCGATCAAGGTGCCGTTGACCAGTACATCGAGCGGCTCGCCGGCCAGGCGGTCCAGTTCGATCACCGACCCCTGGTTGAGCTGCAGCAGGTTGCGGATGTTGATGTCGGTGCTGCCCACTTCCATGGAAATCGACACCGGGATATCGAGAATCACATCCAGGTTCGGGCCATCGAGCGTCACCGGCTCATGACTCTTCGGCACGCTGCCAAATTCTTCCATCTGCAGGCGGCTGGACGCATGGGCGCCAGTGTCGGCCGCCAGCAAGGCGTCGATGTCGGCTTGCCCGGCATCGCCGGTTTCTTCCAGGGCCGCAGCCCATTCATCGGCCAGCGCCTGGTCATCCTGGGTATTCATATCGTCAGCCATCATGTGTCCTCGGCGGGCAAAATTCAGTTAGAAGCAAAAATCCGTTACAAACTTAAGGTGTTCGACACCGCTCAGCGGCGTTCGATCGGCTCGATCACCTGCAACGCCAGGTTGCCTTTGTGAGAGCCCATCTTGACCTTGAAGGCCGGCACGCCATTGGCGCGCATGACCATGTCTTCCGGCATCTCGACGGGGATGATGTCCCCCGGCTGCATGTGCAGGATGTCACGCAGACGCAGTTGGCGCCGAGCGACTGTAGCGCCGATCGGCACGTCGACATCCAGCACGTCCTGGCGCAAAGCGTTGATCCAGCGTTCGTCCTGGTCGTCGAGGTCCGACTGGAAGCCGGCGTCGAGCATTTCACGCACCGGCTCGATCATCGAGTACGGCATGGTCACGTGCAGGTCGCCACCACCGCCATCGAGCTCGATGTGGAAAGTCGAGACCACAATGGCCTCGCTTGGGCCGACGATGTTGGCCATCGCCGGGTTCACTTCCGAGTTGATGTACTCGAAGTTCACTTCCATGATCGCCTGCCAGGCTTCCTTCAAGTCGACGAAGGCCTGCTCCAGCACCATGCGCACCACCCGCAGCTCGGTCGGGGTGAATTCCCGACCTTCGATCTTGGCATGACGGCCGTCACCACCGAAGAAGTTGTCCACCAGCTTGAACACCAATTTGGCGTCCAGGATGAACAACGCGGTGCCGCGCAACGGCTTGATCTTCACCAGGTTGAGGCTGGTGGGTACGTACAGCGAGTGCACGTACTCACCGAACTTCATCACCTGCACACCACCGACGGCCACGTCGGCCGAGCGGCGCAGCATGTTGAACATGCTGATGCGGGTGTAACGGGCGAAACGTTCGTTGATCATTTCCAGGGTCGGCATGCGTCCGCGAACGATGCGATCCTGGCTGGTCAGGTCGTAGCTTTTGACGCTGCCCGGTTCAGCAGCGTTTTCGGTCTGTACCAGACCGTCGTCGACACCATGCAACAGCGCATCGATTTCGTCCTGGGACAGCAGGTCTTGCACGGCCATGTCGTGTTCCTACTGCAATACGAAGTTAGTGAAGAGCAACTGTTCGATCACCACTTTGCCAAGCTCTTTCTGAGCGACTTCCTGCACGCTGGCCGTGGCTTTCTGACGCAACATTTCCTGGCCGACCGGAGTGGCCAGGGTGTCGAAATTCTGTCCGGAAAACAGCATCACCAGGTTATTGCGAATCAGTGGCATATGCACCCGCAGCGCCTCCAGGTCAGCCTGGTTGCGACCCAGCAGGGTAATGCTCACCTGCATGTAGCGTTGACGACCGTTCTGGGTGTAGTTGGCCACGAAGGCTGGCGCCATCGGTTCGAAAATCGCCGGCTGCTTGCCCACTGGCGCAGCTTCGACCGCGACTGCCGGCTTGCTTTGAGCGCTGTGCATGAAATACCAGGTCGCACCCACAGACACACCGATCGCCAGGAGCAAACCCACCACGATCATGATGATCAGCTTGAGTTTGCCTTTGGTTGCAGGGTCTTTTACAGCTGCTGCTTCACTCTTCGCCATGCCAATAATCCGTCACTAATCGGGGTTTTCACTGTTGCACGGCAAGGCTGGAGCAAGTGTTATGCCAGAAGTGGCAAGAGAGAAGATGGCGGGCCGGGTGCAATCTTTGATCGCCCAGAAAGCAATGTGGGGAGCGAAGCTTGCTCGCGATAGCAGTGGATCTGTCACTACAAGGGTGACTGACAGTCCGCTATCGCGAGCAAGCTCGCTCCCACAGAGGGTGTTGAGGCGTCAGGCGTAGTAGTCGACCGCGCTGCTGCCGATGACGCTGGTGGTACTGGCCGCTACTTCAGCAACGCTGGCCGGCAGGTGCTCATCCACCGAGTCCACTCGCCCACCGGACGACGTCGTGCGCCCGGCCTGGGCTTGTTGCTGGGCCTGCTGCCCCTGGTTCTGCGACCCACGGGATTGATCGGACACGCTGACGTCGACCTGGCCCATGCCCTGCTGGGCAAAACTGTCCCGCAGGCGATGCAACTGGCCTTCGAGGGCTTCGCGAACGCCGGAGTGGGCGCTCATGAACGTGATCTGGGTCTGCTGGTCCGGAACCATGTTCACCCGGATATCCAGGCGCCCGAGTTCGGCCGGTTGCAGCTGGATGTCGGCCGCCTTGAGATTGACGCTGGACAGGTACATCACCCGGTTGACCACCTCTTCGGTCCAACCGCTCTGATTCATCGCGATAGGTTGATTGACCGGCACCGCGTTGGCAGTCTTGGGCGTAGCAGCCTGGGTCAGTGCGGCCAGGCGGTTGGCGAAATCGTCCACGCGAGTATCACTGGAAGCGGCGCCGAGGTCCTTGAGGCCCTCGCTGATCAAGCCGCCGAATGCCTTGTCGCCGCCCTGACTGCCGGACTCGGTACTGTTCTGGTCGGCTTGCACGGTGAGCATGCTCGCCATGCCTGCGGCGAAGGTCTGCGCCGAAGTCGGCTCACCATCGAGCGACGCCGGGGCAGTAGTCTTGGATTGCGCCTGGCTAGCGGCGGAAACATGACCGCCCTGCTCCATCGCCAAGCGCAACGCTGGCAACGCATCGAGCGGATCGGCTTCAGGGTCAAAGGCTGGATCGACCTCCGGGACCACCGCAGCCTGGACCGGCGTGACCAGTGGGACAAGCGGTGCCGCGACGGCCGTGGTGACCTGAACCTCGGTCGTGACCACAGGCGCAGGTTCCGGTGCGATTGTCGCCACCGGCACCGTCATGTCGGGCAGCAATCCTGGATCAAGGCTCGGATCGACGGGTGCAGCATCCGCCACTGGCGTTTCAGCCGAGTCAGCGTTGTCGTCGCGGGCGGCCTTGTCGTCAGCGCTGGCCGGTTTGTCGGCGGGCAAGGGTTTGCCGCTATCGGCAACCGTCGGTTCCGAGGCGGCAGAGGTTTGGTTGCCGGTGTCTTTTTTGACGGTGTTGCTGGAGGCGTTGTCGCGCACCGATTTCACCGGTGGCTCAGGGGCCGCCGCTGCCTTGGCAGGCGCCTGCTTGGCGAAGACTTGAGCGAAGCTGGAGGCTCTATCCCCGAGATCCGGGGCCGCTGCCGGTGAATTGACGGCGACCTGGGGCTTGGCCTGGACAGAGGCCTGAAGCAGTGTATTGGGGGTAACGGGCATAAAAAGGTCTCCGCTGCACTGGAATCATAGGTACAGTCGAGACTAGGCAATGCAAGGCACGGGCCAACGTCTGTCCGGCCGTCGAATCTCAGCAGTGAAAGCCTTCGCGCTCTTCCCGGCAAAGCTTGCGAACATGAGCGAATTCACTGTCGATTTCGTTGACCAGTTTCTCGATACCACCCAATGACGGCTGTTTGGCACGCTGTTCCAGTTCGCCACACAGCTCGGCCAGGCGGATAGCGCCCATGTTGCTGCTGCTGCCCTTGAAGCTGTGGGCCGTGGCGCTCAGTTTTTCAGCGTCCCGTGCCTCGTGCAGCACGCGCAGGCGAGCCTCCGAGTCGTTGAGAAACGTATCCAGCAACTCCAGATACCCCTCCTCCATGACTTCCTTCAGCGTGCTGAGCACGTCGCGGTCCAGATGAATCTCGTTCACTTGTTCGCTCCCTGATCAAGAATGGCGCCGATTATGCCGGAGCCTCCCAGAAAAACTCCACGCGCGCACTACGACCATCGTCTGACCAACTGGCTTGGTGGCTCAACTGGCGTACCAGGCTCACACCGCGCCCCGACAACCGATCAGTGTCCACAGGACGCGCCAGCACCCTGGAGACATCAAAGCCCTCGCCACTGTCCTCGACCTCTATGGCCAGGCACCCACCCTCACCGTTTGGCGAGACATGCAAGTGCACCCGCACATAGCCGTCGCTCAGTTCATCCAGGCGCGTATTGCGCTCCCTGTAATAGCGGGCAAAACCCGCCGCGTCACGCTTGAGACTGGAGTCGAGCCCCAGCACCCCATGATCCAGGGCATTGGAATACAGCTCCGACATGACGCTGTAAAGGGCGCCACTCTGCACCCTGAGCCCATGGACCTCAAGCAGCAATTGCAGCAAGTAGGGCATCGGGTTGAAGCGTTTTAGCGTCTGCGCCCGGAACTCGAAGCTCACCGACCAATCCAGCGGGCTGGACTGGCCGCTATCGGAATAGACCGGCGGCGGCGGATTGAGTTGCGTTGGTGCGACCAGTCGCACCTCGACCATGCTGAAATCGTCACGGGCCTCACCACGAAAATCCTGCAGGGCCTGCTGGATATCCTCAAAAAGACGGTCAGGTTCACGGTTGGCTGAAAACACCTGCTGCAACCGTTCCACGCCAAAAGGCTGGTCGTCGCGATCACTGGTCTCGATTACGCCGTCGGACAACAGGAACACCCGATCCCCCAGCGACATGGTATGCACTTCGGTGCGGTCATCGAATAACTGAGGTGTGAGCACGCCCAACGGCAGGTGCCGCGCCGGCAATGGCGTACGCACGCCACTGAGGCTGTCATGCAGGTATCCATCGGGCATGCCGCCGTTCCAGATCTCTACCGTGCAACGCTGGAAGCTCAGGCATAACAACGTCGCGCAACAGAACATGTCGACGGGCAGGATGCGCTTGAGCTTGGCATTCATCTCACGCAGGATCTGCGCCAGGCCGTAGCCCTTGGCGGTCATCCCGTAGAACACTTCCGCCAGCGGCATCGCGCCGACCGCCGCGGGCAAACCGTGGCCGGTGAAATCCCCCAGCAGGACGTGCATGTCGCCGGCCGGATTGAACGCTGCCAACAGCAGGTCACCGTTGAACAAGGCATAAGGCGATTGCAAGTAACGGATGTTCGGCGCGCTCAGGCAGCCGGAGTGGGCGATCTTGTCGAACACGGCCTTGGCGACCCGTTGCTCGTTGAGCAAGTAGTCATGGTGCCGGGCAATCTGGTCGCGCTGCTCCACCACCGTGGCCTGCAACCGACGCAAGCGATCCATGGCCTTGATCTTGGCCGCCAGGATCACTTGGTTGTAGGGTTTGGCCAGGAAATCGTCGCCGCCCGCCTCCACGCAACGGGCCAGGGCTTCGCCCTCAGTCAACGAGGTGAGGAAAATGATCGGGACCAACTGGTCCCCGGCCAACTGCTTGATCTTCTGCGCGGCTTCGAAGCCGTCCATCACCGGCATCATCGCGTCCATCAACACCAGGTGAGGACGCTGCTCCAGATAGACGTTAACCGCTTCGGCGCCATCGGCCGCAGTGAGCACATGATGCCCCTGGCGGCGGACGATGGTCGACAACAGCAGTCGATCAGCGGCACTGTCTTCGGCAATCAGGACCGTCAGCGACTCCGATGACGATTGCATGGCGATCAACTGATGTCGAACAGCTTGTCGAAATTGGAGATCGCGAGGATTTTCTTGACGTCATTGCTGCTGTTGACAACGCGGATATCCGACGCATCGCCACCGGCATGATCACGCAACAGCAGGAGCATGCCCAAGGCGGAACTGTCGAGATAAGTGGCGTCTTTCAAATCCACCACGATGGAGTCAGGTTTTTTGTTGAGCCGTTCATAGGACTCACGAAATTCCTGATGCCGCCCGAAATCGAATCGACCTTTGATCGAGATCGTCAGCTTATGCCCATCGGGGGATACTTCGGTAACAACTGACATGATCGGCTTCCTTGTCATGGACATACGTGTACAAGGTGTAGCATCTGGTAAAGGTCTGAGCAAGGTTTTGCCTCATTCAGCCGACAAAATCGCGGTTTCGCATCAATAGGGATTCTGGCGTGGCAGGCGCTGGGACAACTCATCGAGGAGTTTCTGTTCGCGCTTGTCTTCCAGTTGCCGTGCCTCATCAATATAGCGCTGCACCAGTTTGCGCAGCCCTTCGACCCGGGCAAACGCCTCTTGCCAGCTCTGACGGGCCTTCTCCAGGTTGTTCTGGTGCCAGACCAGGCTCTGGCGCTGCTGGTCGATAGCGGTACCCAACTGCGCAAGGAATCCTTGATAACCCAACAACCACTGCCCGGAAACCCCGTGGGCGCCCCGGGCGATCCACTGCTCCTGGTACTCGAGTCGAAAGTTTTCGAGGTCTGCCAGTTTGCTTTCGGCGACTTTGACCTGGCCCTGAAAATACGCCAGTCGCTGGACGGCAGTCTTCTCGGCCTTTTCCGCCATGTCCACCACTGGCGCCAGGCGTGCCGCACGACTCGTGGCCATGGCCGGTTACGTGCCTGAGACCGGGGCGAAAATAGTCTGCAAATGCGCTTCGCTGGCGCCCATGCCGATGTTGTCGTTCAGGCTCTGGCGCAGGTAAACGGCCATGGCCGGGTAAAGACTGATGGCGGTGTCGGTCTCACGGTCACCACCGGGGACATAGGCGCCGACGCTGATCAGGTCGCGGCTTTGCTGGTAGCGCGACCAGTACTGCTTGAACTGCTGGGCGCGCTTCATGTGTTCGGCGCTGATCACCGACGGCATGACCCGGCTGATGGACGCCTCGATGTCGATGGCCGGGTAATGCCCTTCTTCGGCCAGGCGCCTGGACAGCACGATGTGCCCGTCGAGTACGCCCCGGGCCGAGTCGGCGATGGGATCCTGCTGGTCGTCGCCTTCGGACAGCACGGTATAGAACGCGGTGATCGAACCGCCGCCCTTTTCCGCATTGCCGGCGCGCTCCACCAGTTTCGGCAGCTTGGCGAATACCGAAGGCGGATAACCCTTGGTGGCCGGCGGCTCGCCGATGGCCAGGGCGATTTCCCGCTGGGCCTGGGCGAAACGGGTCAGCGAATCCATCAGCAACAGGACATTCTTGCCCTTGTCGCGGAAGTACTCGGCAATGCGCGTACAGTACATGGCTGCCCGCAGGCGCATCAATGGCGCATCGTCCGCCGGCGAAGCCACCACCACCGAACGCTTGAGTCCTTCCTCGCCGAGAATGTGCTCAATGAATTCCTTGACCTCACGACCCCGCTCGCCGATCAGCCCCACCACGATGATGTCTGCTTCGGTAAAGCGGGTCATCATGCCCAGCAGCACACTCTTGCCCACCCCGGTACCGGCGAACAGGCCCAGGCGCTGGCCGCGACCGACCGTCAATAAACCGTTGATGCAGCGGATACCCACGTCCAGCGGTACGCTGATGGGATCACGCTTGAGGGGGTTGATCGTCGGGCCATCCATCGGCACCCAGTCTTCAGCCTTCATGCCGCCCTTGCCGTCCAAGGCCCGCCCGGCCCCGTCCAGCACGCGCCCGAGCATGCTCATGCCCATGGGCAGGCGGCCGTTGTCGGCCAGGGGCACCACGCGCGCACCCGGGGCGATGCCAGCAACGCTGCCTACCGGCATCAAGAAGACCTTGCTGCCGGAGAAACCCATGACTTCGGCTTCGACCTGCACCGGGTGATAGCTGTCGTCGTTGATCACCATGCAACGGCTGCCCATGGCGGCACGAAGACCTTCGGCTTCAAGGGTCAGGCCAACCATGCGCAGCAGGCGGCCTTCCAGGATCGGTTGGCCGGCCAGCTCGCTGGCCTCGGCGTAGCTGCCCAGGCGCTTGCCGAAACTGGTTCGCTCAAGACGCATCGCGGCTGTCCAGTGCAGAAGCGTCCAATTCAGGCACATCCAACCCGGCATCGGCCGGTGCGGCATCAGCGCTGATCAGGGGTTCGTCCGGCAACTCCAGGCTCAGATCGGGAGCGGCCGGATGCAGGGCCTGTTCGTGCAACTGGTCGAACAATTTGGCCATGATCTGACTGATGCGCGTTTCAACGGTGGCGTCGATGCGGCTGTGTTCGGTTTCCACACGGCAGCCGCCGGGCAGCAGCGAAGCGTCCTCGACGATGCGCCAGGTTTCTTCATGGCGTTCACGCAGGGCCTTGACCAGCTCGAAGTCCTGGGGATTGATGTACAGCCGCACGTTGCCCACGCCCAATGGCAACAACTTGAGCGCTTCGCGCATGACATGTTCGATCTGGGTCGAATCGATGGCCAGTTCGCGCTGGATCACTTGCCGGGCGATGTGCTGCACCAGCCCCACCAGGGACTTCTCGATCTGGCTGTCCTGCTCGGCGATAGGGTCGAACAGGTTGAGCATCAGCGATTCCAAGGCACGGAGCTTGGCCGTCAGCGCCACATCGGCTTCCTGGCGGACCTTGAGCGTCGTGCTGTGGAAACCTTCCTTTTCACCCACGGCAAAGCCTTCGTTGTAGGCTTCCTGGCGAATGCTCTCGACTTCCTCGAGGGTCAGTGGCTGGACTTCCTCCAGCGGCACTTCCTCCGGTTCCGGCAGCTCTTCCACCGGTTCCGGCTCAGGCTCGGGAACATGGGGGTCGAAGCTGGGCAGCGACCAGACGTCGAAACCACCGACGTCACGGGCGCGGATCAGGTCGCTGGGTGCTTCATCACTCTTGGCAGACATAACGACCTTAGATCATCTCTTCGCCGCCCTTGCCACCGAGAACGATCTCCCCGGCTTCGGCCATGCGGCGGGCGATGGTGAGGATTTCCTTCTGTGCGGTTTCCACGTCGCTGACGCGTACCGGGCCCTTGGCCTCGAGATCGTCGCGCAACAGTTCGGCCGCCCGTTTGGACATGTTCTTGAAGATCTTTTCCTTGACGCCTTCGTCCGACCCCTTGAGGGCCAGTACCAGCACGTCGGACGACACTTCGCGCAACAGCGCCTGGATGCCACGATCGTCGACATCGGACAGGTTGTTGAACACGAACATGAGGTCCTCGATCTGACCGGACAGGTCTTCGTCGAACTCGCGGATCGAGTCCATCAACTGACCTTCGATCGAACTGTCGAGGAAGTTCATGATGTCCGCCGCGCGCTTGATGCCACCCAGGGTGGTGCGCGAGGCATTGGAGTTGCCCGAGAACTGCTTCTCGAGAATCTGGTTCAATTCTTTCAGGGCCGCCGGCTGCACGGTGTTGAGCGAAGACACCCGCAGGATGATGTCCAGGCGCACCTTGTGGTCGAAGTTGCCCAGCACTTCACCGGCCTGGTCCGGATCGAGGTAAGCCACCACGATCGCCTGGATCTGCGGGTGCTCGTACCGGATCACGTCGGCAACCGCCCGCGGCTCCATCCACTTGAGGCTGTCCAGGCCGCTGGTGTTGCCGCCCAACAGGATCCGGTCGATCAGGCCGTTGGCCTTGTCCTCGCCCAGTGCCTGGGTGAGCATCTTGCGCACATAGTCGTCGGAACCGACGCCCAGGCTGGTCTGATCGCCGACGATGTCGACGAACTCACTCATCACCTGCTCGACCTGTTCACGGTGCACGTTGCCCATTTGTGCCATGGCCACGCCCACACGCTGGACCTCCTTGGGCCCCATGTGGCGCAGCACCTGGGCAGCGTCGGTCGAACCCAGGGACAGCAGCAGGATCGCGGCTTTGTCGACCCGGGACAATTTGGCAACAGCGGCTCGATTATCACTCATCTGCGTTAATCCACTCTTTCACGACCTGGGCCACACGACCCGGATCTTCTGCCACCAGACTCTTGATGGCGTTCAACTGAGCGTCATAGCCTTCACTCGGGCTTGGCAGCAGAATGCTCTGCGGCCCGCCGAGGCTGACGCGATCGTTGGCCAATTCGCCATCCAGGCCGCCCATGCCTCCCAGCTCGACATCACCAAAACCTGCCAACTGCTTGCTCTTGCCGCCACCGGTGATGTTGTTGAGCACCGGACGCAGCACGCCAAACACCAGCACCAGGATAAACAGCACACCCAGTACTTGCTTGACCACATCCCAGAACCAGGGTTGCGAATAAAACGGAATATCGGCGACCACTTCACCGCGTTCCAGGGAGAACGGTACGTTGATCACGCTGACGCTGTCGCCGCGGCTGGCGTCGAAACCGACGGCGTCCTGCACCAGGCGAGTAAAGCGCGCCAATTCGTCGGCACTCCATGGTGCACGACTGGTTTCGCCGTTGGCCGCATTGACCTTGACCTGATCGTCCACCACCACGGCGACCGACAGGCGGGTCAAACGGCCCTGCTGCTGCTTGGTGTGGCTGATGGAGCGGTCAAGCTCGAAGTTCTTGGTCGACTGCTGACGCTTGTCGGCCGGATACGGCGCCAGCATCGGCTGGCCGGTGGCCGGGTCCATGATCTGCTGGCCATTGGCATCGATCAGCGGTTGGCCTGGCTGCACCATGCCGGCGGCCGCTGTGGCGCCACCGGTGGTTTGCGGCGCGCTGGCCGGCGACGGCGGCTGGTTGCTCAGGGCACCTGGTACGCCTTGCGGGCCATTGCTGGCGGTACGCTGTTCATTCACCGACTGTTCGCTGCGCAACGCTGGCTGGTCGGGGTTGAACTGCTCGGAAGTGGACTCGACGGCGCTGAAGTCGACATCGGCCGACACTTCGGCTTTGTAGCGATCGTTACCCAGGATCGGTTGCAGGATGTTGTGCACCCGCTGGGTCAGCATGCCTTCCATGCGGCGGCTGTAATCGAATTGCTTGCCGGCCATGGTCAGTTCGGAGTTTTCCGCCTGATCGGACAGCAGGTTGCCTTTCTGGTCGACCACAGTGATCTGCGATTTGCTCAGCTCAGGTACGCTGGTCGCCACCAGGTTGATGATGGCAAGCACTTGGCCTGGCTCCAGGGAGCGGCCCGAATACAGCTCGACCAATACAGAAGCGCTGGGCTTGCGCTCATCGCGCACGAACACCGAGCTTTTCGGGATCGCCAGGTGCACACGGGCGCCCTTGACGTTGTTCAGGCTGGAAATGGTCCGCGCCAGCTCACCTTCCAGGCCGCGACGATAACGGGTCGCTTCCATGAATTGGCTGGTGCCCAGGCCCTGGTCCTTGTCGAGGATCTCGAAACCGATGTTGCCATCGGTAGGCGTCACGCCAGCCGCAGCGAGCTTGAGGCGCGCCCGGGCAACGTCATCGGCCTTGACCAGCAACGCGCCGGAGTTGGGTTCGACGGTGTAAGGAATGTCGGCGGAAGCCAGGGTTTCCATGACTTGCTTGGCGTCCATGCCCGCCAGGCTGCCATACAGCGGACGGTAGTCCGGCTGCTGGGACCACAGCACCACGGCAAAACCAATCGCCACGCTGGCAGCCAGGCCGACCAACAGGCCCACCTGACGCAGCATGGTCATCTCGGAGAGATTTTCCAGGAAGGACAGACCGAATAGCGGCGGTTTGCCGTCTACCGGAGTGGCCTTGGCCGGAACGTTATCAACGGCTGCTTCTGCCATGACTCAATAATTTCCTTAAACCGGCATCTGCATGATGTCTTGGTAGGCTTGAACCAGTTTGTTACGAACCTGGGTCAACGCCTGAAACGAGACACTGGCTTTCTGCGAGGAGATCATTACGTCCGTCAGGTCGACGCCACTTTTGCCAATCTCGAAAGCACTGGCCAACTGGTTCGATGCCTGCTGGGTATCGTTCACTTTATTGACGGCCTGACCGAGCATGTCGGAAAAGCTGCTGCCACCCACCTGGGGGACCGCGACCGATTTAGGCTGGGCCATGGCGTCCATTTGCATGGACCGCATGTCCAACATCAACCGATTAAATTCAATACCTTGGCTCATGGTCTACTCTCTCTGGCGGCCCGCATTTTTTTGACACTTACTCAGCGGGTATTCAGGTATTAGCAACAAGGGTGCCAGCTCCATGGCCGCAAAAAACAAATGCGCGCACAACTCCATTGTGGGAGCGAGCTTGCTCGCGATAACCCATCACATCCGACCTCGACTTGACTGACCCACCGCTATCGCGAGCAAGCTCGCTCCCACAGGGATTTTTGGCGCTTATTCAACTGGCGAACAGATAAGCCTCGACGTCCATGCCGGCGTCGCGCATTTGCGCCAGTTTGTAGCGCAGGGTACGCGGGCTGATACCCAGGCGTTCGGCCGCTTCCTTGCGACGACCGCGTTCGGCGCGCAGGGTGTCGATGATCATCTGGAACTCGCGACGACGCAGATCGTCTCCCAAGGCGCCGGCCGACTCGCCCTCCACTTCCACCGCAGAGGCAAAGGCCGCCGCTGGTACTGGAGACAGAGCAGGCAACGGCGCGCAGGCCACCGGCCCGGCCAGGCAGAAATCCTCCGGCTGGATCAAGCCGCCCTGCTGCAGGATCAAGGCCCGCTGAATGGCGTTATCGAGCTCTCGGACATTTCCCGGCCATGGGTAGGCAATCAGGCAGGCCTGAGCCTGCGCTGATAACCGCGCCGCCGCATGCTTCATTTTATTGACGTGCTTGTTCAGAAGACGCTCAGCCAGCGGCAGGATATCGGCGGTGCGCTCGCGCAACGGACGCCAGGCCAGCGGGAATACCGACAGACGGTAGTAGAGGTCCTCACGAAACCGCCCCGCCGCCACTTCGCCGGCCAGGTCGCGGTTGGTGGTCGCCACCACGCGGATATCCAGGCTGATAGGCTTGCGCGCACCGACCCGCTCCACTTCTCGCTCCTGCAATACCCGCAGCAACTTGGCCTGCAAGCCCATCGGCATTTCGGAAATTTCATCGAGCAGGATCGTGCCGCCGTCGGCCTGTTCGAATTTACCGGCCTGGGCCGCGATAGCCCCCGTGAACGAGCCCTTTTCGTGGCCGAACAATGTCGCCTCGAGCATGTTGTCGGGAATCGCCGCGCAATTGATGGCGATGAACGGTTCGCTGGCGCGTCGGGACTGTTGATGGATATAGCGCGCCAGCACTTCCTTGCCCGTACCGGACTCGCCGGAAATCAAAACGGTTGAGTCGCTGCGCGCCACCCGCGCGGCCAATTCCAGCAGTTGCGCACTGGCTGGTTCAATGGCCACCGGGCCTTCGCCCTCGACCGCGAGGCTGCCCAAGGCATGACGCGCGACCAGGTCCAGCAGCGCTTTTGGCTCGAACGGCTTGACCAGGTAATCCGCGGCGCCCTGGCGCATGGCATCCACCGCTCGCTCGACGGCGCCGTGGGCAGTCATCAGCAAGACCGGCAGTTGCGGCTGACGGGCGCGCAACAGGCCGAGCAATTGATGGCCGTCCATGCCCGGCATATTGACGTCACTGACCACCAGGCTGAATGCTTCGCGGCCCACTGCTTGCAGCGCTTCTTCCGCCGAACCGACGGCGGCGTAGTCATGCCCGGCCAGCACCAGCGTATCGGCCAGCGCCTCGCGCAGGGCCCGGTCATCCTCAACCAGTAACACCTTGATCGCCATTGCTTTCACTCCACCCCTGGCGCATTGGAAAACAGCGGTAAGCACACCGTCGCACAGGTGCCACGGCCCAGCCGCGAGCGCAGTTGCAATTCTCCCTGATGGGCACGCGCCACAGCCTTGACCACGGTCAGGCCCAGGCCGGTGCCAGTGGTCTTGGTGGTGAAAAATGGCTCGCCCAAGCGCGCCAGCACGGCCGGCGCGATACCACTGCCGTTGTCGCTGACACACAGGCGCAAGGTGTGATCGCGTGTATATAAGTGCACTTTCAGCCGGACGTCGCCGCCGCTGGCCTGGATCGCGTTTTCGATAAGGTTCAACACCGCGCCCACCAACGTGTCGCGGTTACATAACACTTCGCCGACGTGGCTGTCGCACTGCCAGCGTATCGGCAACTCCTGTACATGGGTCAACGCCGCGGCCTGCAGGGATTGCAGCAAGGCCTTGGGGGTGACACGGTCGGTCAACGGCAGCTCGCCGCGAGCAAATACCAGCATGTCGCGCACCTGGTGCTCCAGTTCGTGCAGGCGCTCTTTCAAGCGTCCGGCGAACCGTTGCTGAGTTTCCATCGGCAATTGCTGTTCAGTCAGATGACTGGCATAGAGCAGCGCGGCAGAAAGCGGCGTACGAATCTGATGGGCCAGCGACGCTACCATCCGCCCCAGGGAAGACAGGCGCTCATGGCGAGCCAGCTGGTCTTGCAAGTGACGGGTTTCAGTCAAGTCATTGAGCAGCACCAACTGCCCCGGCTCGGCATCCAGCGAGCGCGTCGAGATGGACAGGCGCCGACCGTCCTTGAGGGAGACCTCATGACCATCGTCTTCACGGGGCGCAAAGCAGCGGGCGATGACATGCCGCCACAGCTCGCCTTCCAACGGCAGGCCGAGCAACTCGCAGGCCGCGGGGTTGGCTTCGCGCACACGGCCGTGGGCGTCGATGACGATAACGCCACCGGGCAACAGATCGAGGAGATTTTGCAGACGATTAGCCAGGCGTTCCTTTTCCGCCAGCTCCTGCATGCGCTGGGCGCTGACCACGGCCAGCTCACCCTTGAGCTCGGTGACCCGGGCTTCGAGCAGGCTGTAGGAATCAGTCAGTTGGCTGGACATCTGGTTGAACAGCGAAAATGCCTGCTCAAGTCCTAGCCGGCTTGCCTGCTCGGCGGACGGCATGTGTCCCGGCTCAGGGACAGGAGACATCTGGGCGACTTGGGTCATCGTGCTCTCTCGCTTGGCTGACCGTCAGTTAAACGGAACGTTGCGAGGGCTATAGCAATACCCGTGCCGAAAAAAAACCGCCTGAAAATCAGGCGGTTGGAAAACAGGCGTCAATCATCCGCCTGTTCATCTCCGTCGCGACGGCTCATGCCGTACTTGCGCATCTTCTCCACCAGGGTGGTACGGCGGATGCGCAGGCGTTCTGCGGCGCGGGCCACGATACCATTGGCATCGTCCAGCGCCTGCTGGATCAGCCCTTGTTCCAAGCCTCCCAGGTAATCCTTGAGATCCAGGCCTTCGGGCGGCAACAAGGCATTGGCGGTGAAATCCGGCGTATGACCATTGATTGCCACCCGCTCCTCCAGGTCGCTTCGCAGGCTGTCGACCATTTGCTCGTCTTCATCGTCGACGTAGCGGAATTTCTTCGGCAGCTCGTTCACGCCGATCACCCCATACGGGTGCATGATCGCCATGCGCTCCACCAGGTTGGCCAGTTCACGGACGTTGCCCGGCCAGCCATGACGGCACAGGGACATGATCGCCGCCGAGTTGAAACGAATCGAACCGCGCTTTTCGTGCTCCATGCGCGAGATCAGTTCGTTCATCAACAACGGAATGTCTTCGACCCGCTCGCGCAGTGGCGCCATTTCGATCGGGAAAACGTTGAGGCGGTAGTAGAGGTCTTCGCGGAAACTGCCAACCTCGATCATGCTCTCGAGGTTCTTGTGCGTGGCGGCAATGATTCGCACATCGACGCTCTGGGTCTTGTTGCTGCCCACGCGTTCGAAGGTGCGCTCCTGCAGGACCCGCAACAGCTTGACCTGCATCGGCAGCGGCATGTCGCCGATTTCGTCGAGAAACAGCGTACCGCCATTGGCCAGTTCGAAACGCCCGGCGCGGCTAGTGATCGCGCCGGTAAAGGCGCCCTTCTCATGACCAAACAGCTCGCTCTCCAGCAACTCGGCCGGGATCGCGCCACAGTTGACTGGCACGAACGGCGCTTCGCGGCGCTTGGAGTGGTAATGCAGATTGCGCGCAACCACTTCCTTGCCGGTGCCCGATTCGCCCAGGATCAGCACGCTGGCGTCAGTATCGGCGACCTGCTGCATCATCTGGCGCACGTGCTGGATCGCCCGGCTGGTGCCGACAAGGCTGCGGAACAGGTTGGGTTCGCGATGCCTGCCGCGCTCACGGGCCTGGTCGTACATCTCGCGATAAACCTGCGCGCGATGCAGCGAATCAAGCAGCTTGCTGTAGCTGGGCGGCATTTCGAGCGTGGAAAGTACTCGGCGGCGCTGGTCCTCAGGCAAGTCAAGGGAAGAATTTTCGCCCATTAACAAAACCGGAAGGAACTCATCCCAGGTTGAGAGTGTCTTTAGCAAGCCCAAAAGCGTTGCGGGAGCATTTACGGTCCCGATAAGGACACAGATGACTTCACGACTGGACGACAATGAGCCGACAGCCTGCTGCCAGTCATGGCTTCCGCAGGGTAAATTTTCTTCTCCAAGAAAATTCAGGATCACCGCCAAGTCGCGGCGGCGGACGCTATCGTCATCGATCAGGAGAATTTTGGTTTCACGCCACATGCAATAGCAACTTCCCTAGTCAACCCAATGCCCGAAATTAGGGGGCAAGCTAGACGCTTGCAGACTTGTCATGCCTGTAGACGCCTTAAATCTGTAAACAGTTACTAGTTAAGTCAAAAAACCGCGCACAGTCAAATTTATGGCGCAACGAGCTCGGATTAACTGAGCATTAACCGAACAGATGGTAAACCTTTGCCGCGCTCTGTGCTTGATGGATCTGTTGCATCTCGTCGACGATCGCCTGACGCTCTCCTGTCGCCGCCTCCAGCAATTGCCGATACACCCCTAGCAACTCCTCAAGATTGATCCGCAACGCCGCCTCATCCACCTGGGACTCGCCCAGGACGTCTTCCATGCAGGAACGGCAAGCCAGGTCCAACTGACCGATGGCCTCCCAGTTTCGCTCGGCCAGGGCATCAACCAAGGCATCACGGGTTTGTTCGATTCGCTGCAGGACAAGACTCATGAGAGCACTCCTTAGAATTGCGGACCAGGCGCGGCAATGGCATCCCAGCCTTCCTTGACCGTGTGAAGCAGATCGGCGACTTCGTCGAGGATCTTCGCATCGGCCTTGACGTTGGCTTCGGCCAGACGTTTCATCATGTAAGCGTAAAGAGCGTCCAATTCAGCGACCGACTCGGCCCGATTTTCCAGGTCCAGGCCTTCACGCAAACCACCGACGATGCCGATGGCCTTGCTGATCAGAATGCCTCTGTTTGCAATATCCTTGCGCTCCAGCGCGCCCTTGGCTTGGGCGATACGATCCAGCCCGCCTTCCATGAGCATCTGAACAAGACGATGGGGACTCGCTTCGGAGGTTTGCGCTTGGGCGCCAATCTTCTGGTATTGGCGAAGGGCCAACATCGGATTCATGTTCTACCTCATCTAAAAACTTCAGTTCGTATAAACAGCGTATCGACGCTGCGTCAAAAAACTTTAGACCGAAAAGCCGAAAGCCCGGAACGTTGTCAAAACGTTGCCGGGCTTTTTGCATCGCTCGAAAATCAGCTGTTTTTCTGCTGGGCCGCCATCGCTTCGAACATGGAGGTGATGTTACTGGCGGTGGCTTTCAGCTTGCCGACCAGGGTATCCATGTCGTTGTATTTTTTGGTCAGCGTGGCGGTCAGGGTCACAACCCGGCGATCCAGGGCTTCCTGATCGTTCTTCAGCCGGGCCTGGGTCCTGTTCAGCGTTGTGGTCCGCTGATCGAGGATACCGCCAGTCTGGGTATAGGGTTCGATAGCCTTGCCCATGCGCTCCAGCAAGCCATTGGTGCCCGTGAACAACGTCTGGACTTCACCGCTGAGCTTTTTATCGTTCATCGCTGTGGTGAATTTGACGCTATCGAAGTTCAACGCACCCGTCTTCTGATCGGTGGTAATACCCAACTGAGCCAGCGACGTCAGCTTGTCGCCGGCGCCGGTTTCAGACAAGGGCGTTCGAATCGCCGCCAGCAGCGAGCGAGGCAACGCGTCACCGGTCAATTTTGCCGACACCGTCAGCTTCCCATCATCGTCGAGCGACGGCTTGGTCAGTGCGGTGACGCTATTGGCGATCGCGTTATAGGCATCGACGAATTTCTGGATCGAGGCTTTCAGGCCATCGTTGTTCGGCGCCACGGTAACGGTTGAAGTGCCGCCGTCTGCTACTCCGAGCAAGTTCAACGTCAATCCGGAAATCGCCGTGCTTACCGTATTGCTCTGGCTCGTCAGTTTCATGCCATCGACAGTGAAATTAGCGTCCATGGCCAGGGCCCCGATGGCACCCGCCGAAGTGGCCGTCAGCGGATCAGTGCCGGCACCCACAACGTTCGTGCCATCGATCTCCAGCCCCGCGATGCCGCTCACCGAGATATCGGAACCTGCGCCGGTAGTGGTTGAACCCAACACCAGGCGCGAACCGAAAGAATCGGTGATGATGTTCGCACTGACACCGGCAGCCTTGAGCGAAGAGTCGGCGTTGATCGCGTCACGGACCGATTGCAGGGTCGAACCATCCGGCACATTGAGGTTGTAGTTGACCCCCTTCTGCGAGATGGTCATCGTACCCGATGGGATGGCACTGGTCGTACCACCAGCGAAAGCCGCCGAAGTGACTTTGGACGCAGTGGCCAAGTTGGTGACTTTGATTGCGTAAGTGCCATTCACCGCCGAGTTGCTGGCGGTAGCGGTGAGGACACCGGGAGAGGAAGACGTTGCAGCAAAACCCGAGAATTGCGGGGTCGTTGTGCTGGACAAGTCCTTCATCGCGGTATTGAAAGCCGCCAACAACGACTTCAGGGTTCCCACCCCGGAGATACTGTTGGTAGTCGTCGTCGTCGCTCGGGTGATCTGACCTTGCTTGGCGGCCTTGTCGGAATCGACCAGCGCCTTGACGATTGCGGTGGTATCAAGGCCAGAGCCTAGACCCAAGCCAGGTAGAATTGGACTTGCCATGTGGGACTCCCTTCAGTGTGTCGCCGGCCTTTTGACCCTTACAACGCCCAAAAGAACATAGCAACAAAATTCGTGCCAGTTGTCAGGCTTCGGCGCTGAACAACAAGCTGTTTGCATCATTCAAACTGTTGGCCAGTTTCAGAACCTCTTCGTTCGGGATCTGGCGAATCACTTCACCGGAACCACTGGCAATCACTTTGACCACTACTTTGCCTGAAGGCTCATCAATAGAGAACTCCAGGTTGCGCTTGACCGACTGAACGAACTTCTCGATTTCCTGAACGGCCTTCTTGAGTTTGTCCTGCTCGGCGGCAGCGTCTTTAGGAGCTTCCTTGACCGGGGTCACGGTAGCAACCTCGGCTTGAGGCTTCTCCACCGGCTTGTCGGCCACGGTAGGTGCCGGCTTCGCCGCTGGATAAGACAAGTTCAGCTTCACGCTCATATCCATGTCCATCACCTCTTGAACGGAAAAAGCGAGAGAGCACGCAAGCGCACTCCCCCGCTAAAACTCATCCGGCTATTACTGAAGCAGCTTCAGTACAGCGGATGGCAGTTGGTTGGCCTGGGCCAGAACCGAAGTAGACGCTTGCTGCAGAGTCTGCTGCTTGGTCAGTTGTGCAGTTTCAGCAGCGAAGTCGGTATCTTGTACGCGACCCAGTGCAGCACTGGCGTTTTCGTTGATGTTCTGCAGGTTGGAGATGGTGCTGTTCAGACGGTTCTGGGCAGCACCGAGGTCAGCACGGGCGGCGTTGATGGTATCGATGGCGCTGGTGATCGCGTCCATGGCGGCCGAGAAGTTGCTTTCAGCAGTAGCGCTGTCGGAACCAACGATGGTGGTCGCAGAACCTACACCCAGGGTTGTAGCGTCGAAGCTGGCGCTCAGGGTCAGGGTGATCTGGTTGTCCGTACCGGTGTTCGAACCGACCTGGAAGGTCATGGTGCTGGCGGTACCGTCAAGCAGGTTCTTGCCGTTCAGGTTGGTGCTGTTGGCGATACGGGTCAGTTCGTCGCTCATCTGCGAGAACTCTTTGTTCAGAGCGATACGGTCATCTGCGCTGTTGCTGTCGTTACGGGACTGGATGGCCAGTTCACGCATACGTTGCAGAATGTTGGTTTGCTCTTGCATCGCGCCTTCAGCGGTCTGCGCCATGGAGATACCGTCGTTGGCGTTTTTGATCGCCATGTTCTGACCGCGGATTTGCGAGGTCATACGGGTAGCGATCTGCAGGCCGGCGGCGTCGTCTTTGGCGCTGTTGATTTTCAGGCCGGAAGACAGGCGGGTCATCGAAGTGGACAGAGCGTCGGAAGCCCGGTTGAGGTTCTTCTGAACGTTCTGCGATGTGACGTTAGTGTTTACTGTTAAAGCCATGACGAATTCCTCGTTGGTTGGGTACTGCGGCTTCCGGCCCTTGGCAACCGCCGGGGGTGTGGCCTAGAGAACCTTCGTAATAGTTATCGTCGGATTAGGAACTTGCTTGAGGGCTTTTTTCAAAAAATTTGCTAGCAGACTGCCACCCCTTGAGAAACAAGGGTTTAGCCGAGGGTGAAGGCCCGAAAAATGGCGTCAAGAAACCGCAGAACGACGTCGCGGGCAAAAAAATAGCGCTACAGGTCAACCTGAAGCGCTATTGGAAGAAAGGCGATTAGATCAATCGCGATAAAGAATCGCCGATCCCCACGACAGGCCGACACCGAAACCGCTTATCGCCACGCGCTTCCAGTCAGCATCCAGCACGTGCTTTTCCAGCAGCAGCGGAATGCTCGACGACACGGTATTACCAGTCTCGACCATGTCCTTGATGAACTTCTCAGGTTCACCCTCGAAACGCCGCGCCACGGCATCGACAATCGCCGCACTGCCTTGGTGGATGCAGAACGCGTCGATGTCACTGGCTTGCAGCGACGATTCGTCCAGCAGTTCGTGCAAATGAGCGGGTACTTTCAACAGGGCGAAGTTGAAGACCTGGCGGCCGTTCATGAAAAACACCCCATCGCTGACCTTCAGGTGTGGCGCGCCGGAACCATCGGTGCCGAACTTCGCCTTGCCCAACTGCCAGCTGGCGCCCTCGGCCATCCACGTGGCGGTGGCGGCATCGCCAAACAACATGGTGGTGTTGCGGTCTTCAGGGTCGACGATCTTCGAATACGGATCGGCGGTGACCAGCAACCCGTTCTTCAGCCCTGCGGCCTCCATGAAGCCTTTCAGGGCATAAATGCCGTATACGTAGCCCGAGCAACCCAGCGATATATCGAACGCCGCCACATGGGTCGGCAGGCCGAGCTTGTCCTGCACGATGGCGGCCGTGTGTGGCAGCCCCTCTTCATCACCGTTCTGGGTGACAACGATCAATGCGTCGATGGATTCACGCGAAAGCTGCGGGTTGTTGGCGAACAATGCATTCACTGCTTCGACACACAGGTCCGAGGTTTCCTGGTCAGCGTCTTTGCGCGGCAGGAACGCCGAACCAATCTTGCCAAGGATGAATTCTTCATCCTTCTCGAATTTGGCACCCTGAGCGTAGTTATCCACACCAGCGGTCGGCACATAACTCGCTATGCTTTTTATGCCAATCATCATGGCTTCCCGATCATGTACTGCGACTAGGTTCACCCCCAAAAGCTCAGGGGCGCTTCAAAAATGGTTGATTCCCGAGGGCTGACGCCTTGTCCGGCGAACGAACAGGCCTCCACTCCGGGGAATACAATACAGTGAAGATGCACTTTATGACCTATGCGTCACGCCGTTTTGTTCTGCAAAGGCATTTTTTCATGGCAAACAAAGCCGCGACGTCTCCCGTGATGGCATAGGACACCGGAAAGAAAACTCGGGGATGGCAGCGTAATTCGCGGAAGATGCCGGCAGGTTTTTACCTGCCGGCATTGATGGAAAGCCCCGCAAGGGAGGCTATCCGGCAGATCAGTTGAGCAAGTCGGCCCAGGGTACGTTGCGCACCGGGCCGAGAGCGAAACCCGCGCCTTCCAGCGACAGATTGCCGTTGTAGAACCGATCCTGGGCGAGTGCTTCGGACCACTTCTCACGCAGCGCCGCACGCGCCTCTGGCGTACTCGCCAGCACGCCGGACTGGATTACCTGCACGTGTGGCGTCCATACCGTCAGGTACCCGGCCTGGCCGACTCTGAGGCACAGGTCCACGTCACCCAAGGCATCGTCGAACAAATCGCTGTCTATGCCGTCAGCAGCGTTGAACAGCTGTTTGGAAATCATCAAGCAGGCAAAAGACACCGCCGAACAATTCTGCTCGACGACCAACCGGTTCATGTAGCCTCTGGCGGTCTTCGGCTCGCCGACGAAGGCCGAGCCCACTTCGTCATTCAAGCCCAGGACCAGGCCGGCCTGGGTGATACGTCCATCGCGCTCGACCAGCTTGGCGCCTACCACACCGACTTCCGGACGCAAGGCCTGGTTGAGCAGCGATTCGATCCAGTTGACGTTGACCACTTCACTGTCGGCCGCCAGGGTAACCAGATACTCGCCCTTGGCCTCCTGGCTGGCAGCGTTGATCCAGGTGCCCGTCGCGACATTCGGTTCGATATCCAACAGCCGAACGCGACTGGCCTGGTGCCCCTGGCCATCAAGCCAGGTGCGCAGCACGGAATGGTTCGCTGTCCCGGTGGGGACCAATACTTCGTAACGCTGATATCGGGTGCGCTGCAGTACGCTGAGCAGGCAACGTTGTAGCGCCGTCAGATCGCCAATGCCATGGACGATGATCGACACCAGAGGGCGCTCGGCAAAGCGGTAATCGATTTTGTGCGTGCCCGGCACGACCGCGCTCACGTCAGCCTGATAACCACGAACCGCCAAGTGACGCAGCAATGTCTTGCGCTCGTCGGCATTGTCTTCCACCGGCAGCGCCTGGCAAGTCAACAGAGGCTCATCCAGGTGGGCAAGCCCCTCCAGGCCGCCCTGCTCGATCAAACGTAACAGCAGGTCGAACTCCAGCGCATTCTTGAACTCGCGCGAATAACCGCCGAGTCTTACCAACGTCTCGCGGCGTACCAGCCAATGACGGGCCATCAAGGCCGGGGCGTTTTGCAGCAAGTCAAGGTTGAACCCTGGCCGGAAGACGTCGGTCAGCGTCCCGTCAGGCTGGCGCTGGAACTCATCCATAGCCACGGCCTGGCACTGTGGCGCAGCCAGCAATTCCACCCCCGCGCGGAACAGGCCGCCCGGTGTCAATTCATCGCCGGCCTCGGCCATGACCATCCAATCGCAATCGCTTTGGCTGACAACCTGATTGATTTTGTCGACGTAATTGCTTTCGTTGACTTTGACGAAATGCAGGACATGCTGCGGTGTGGTCTCGGCCGGCAGGTCGCCAGTAGTAAACACGACAATCTTGAACGCCCGGCAATAGCCATTGATCACGCTGTCGAAGGTTGCCTGCATCTTGAAGACGTCAGCGTCCAGATCCAGGAGCAAAATGCCAAATGTCGGGCCCCCGTTGCGAGCAGCCAGGTATTTGGACACTTTCTGGGCTTCACTGGCGCTGGGTTCACGCGCCTCGAGCCAGCGCAGCAATTGACCGGAGCGCGTGGTGTCGAACAACCTCGCGGTATTTTCAAACGCCGCTGCCTTGAGCCGTTGTTCCCAGGCCTGGATCATTTGCACGTAGCGCGTGTCACCCTTGGCCTGCATGACCTCGAGCAATTGCTTCACCAGATCCTGGTTGAAGGCATAGCTCAGGAAAGCCCTCGCCAGCTGTACATCAAGCGGCTCGGCGCTGGTGTTGCGCTGGGGGCGAGACAGCTCCTTCTGCTTGAGCATGACGGCTTCCAGCTCCTTCAACTGCACCTGCCCGCTTGGCGCCGCGTGAAGCAGGAATTCCAGCGAGGTGAGCACGTCGAAAAAAGCCTGGTTATAAAACGGCAACTCAACGTATTGCGTCGGCTCGAAACGCCGAACCGGTTCGCCACGCCGCGAATCCCAGGTCGACTCGAACAGTTTCCCTGCCTGCGGCACCGAGCGCTCGACCAGCTTCTTGAGTATGGCCAGGGCATGTTCGCGCGCCGAAGCATCCGTGCCAAAGGCGTCGGCCAGCATCGTGCCCATGCGTTCCTGTTCAGCGACTGCTCGCAAGTCCTCGGCACCAGGCGCCATGCCAACCGGGCTCCGTGGCTTCGCTACGCGACTGCGCTCGTGCACACCATAAGCAATGTCCAGCAAGCGAACCTTTGCATCCGACACCAAGCCAAAGCAATGGCCGGCCTCCTGCAACCGTGAATCAAAACCGACGGGCAACGACGCGTAACTGCGCCGCAGGGTTTCAGTGCGCGTGAGTGCGCTGACCAATGACGGGCAATCCTCGGCAAACACGGCCAACCGGGCCTCGGCCGATGGGCCGGAGTAATCTTCACTGCCCTTGCGATCGAGCAAGTAATAGTCGACATGGTCGGCATGGGCCTCGAACGCCAGGCTGTAGCCTTGGCAGGCACCGTATTCGGCGTGTGCCTCGAGGAAACTCAACGCTTGTTCGAGCGCTAGGGGCAGCAGGAAACTCTCGGCATCGGCAATCGCCATGTAAGGCGTGGCAACTCGCTCGACGGCCTGGCGAACCTTGTCACCGAAACCTCCCGCCGTGGGCGCATGCAGGTATTGCACGCCGGGAAATGCTGCCGTGATATCAGCGTCGAGCAAGCTTGATGAGTCGATCACAAGTACGGCGAACGAACTGTCGCGGTAATGGCGCAAGGCCCGCCGCAGGGCTGTCGACTGGTCGTGAGCGAGCAGCACCAGGGTAAACCGTTCACTCAACGGCGCAGCCGATCCTGTTGGGACATTGCTTTGCATATTCATTCCTTAACGAGTGGGTGGCGCCGTATCAGCAACACCGGGAGTTTCGCGGTTGAAACTCATCAATCCGGTAGCCAACCATTGGCCCAGTACTGCAGGTTATCGCCGCGCAAGATAAAGTCGCGCAGCACCACTTCACGTAATTCGTCGCCCATCCGGTAACTGGCAATCGGATCCGCCAGGTGCATACGGATGGCCTCCAGCCATTCTTCGGTGCTGTTGGTGAGGACCCGGGTACAAGGCAGGTGCCCCCGGTAAGCCTCGGTATCCGAACAAATGACCGGATAGCCACACGCACCGTATTCCAGCAGGCGAAGGTTGCTTTTACAGTCGTTGAAAATATGAAATTCCAGCGGCGCCAAGGCCAGGTCCAGATTCAGGCTGGCCAGCTTCGCCGGATAATCCGCCAGGCTCACGCCTGGGTGAAATTCATGGATATAGGGCTTGAGCAAATCGGGACACATGCCGAAGAAAACCCATTCGACTTCGTCGGCCAGCTCACGCACGACATCGGCGATGAGCTCCAGATCGCCACGATGGCTGGTGCCGCCGCCCCAACCGATACGCGGTTTGCTGGAAGTTGCACGCTGGCTTCTGAGGTGGTTCCACAGGCCGGCAGCCAGCATGTTCGGTACCACGCGGATGTCATGGTGCATGCTCGACAAGACGTCCGCCAGCGGATGGGTGGACACCACGACCCGATCGCACAGGCCGATCCCTCGGCGCAGCAAGTCCTCGAGGTTGTCCGGCATGTTGCGGCTGTGTTCGTTTTTTTCCGGGACCCTGGCGATGTAGTCATCCAATTCGTAGATGCGCATGGCGTTGGAGTAAGTCTTGACTTGAGTGATGTCCTTGAACTTAGTCACGTTATAGCGACCCTGAAGGATGATCACATCCGGTGACTGGCGCTCGATGTCGATGATCGAGGGCGTATCGTAGGCAACACGCCCCACGACTCGACCCGCCGCTTCCAGTTCGAACAACGGTTGGCTGACCCGGTAATGCCCCACCGCCGAGGTATTGACCGCCATCCCCAGGATCGAGGGGACGTTGCGGGTGATCAACGGATTCCAGCCGGTGCGTGGTCCGGGCTCGAGACTGAAGCTTTTCCCGGTCAGGGTCAGGTTACGGTTGTAGGCAGGATCGTTGGCGATCCTGGGCAACCAGCGCTGATAGAACGCCTCTTGTTCGCGCTCCAGCCGCTGCTTCCACGAAGGATCACGACTGGCTTCCACGCCGGCCGCCAGCACGACATCACTGTAAGGCGTGGTGACGATCAGGTAGCCGTTCTTACCGACCTGCTGGCATAGCTCCAGCGAGTTGATCCCCTGTGTCGTAATGGTCTCATCGAACCCGCCCACTTCCTCCAGAACCTGCTTGCATATCAACAGACAGTGATCACCGACGGCGCTCCAGTTCTGCACCACCTGCAAACGTTGCATGTAGCCGCCGAATGTCACCGATTCGTTGACAAAGGCCCTGCCCGCCAACCCACCCAACCCCATGATTACGCCGGAGTCGATGATCCGGCCTTGCAGGTTGAGCGTACGAGGGCCGACGATGCCGACCTCAGGACGTTGAGCATGATTGAGCAGTTCGTCCAGCCAGGCGGCTTCAAGCACGATGCAATTGGGGTTGAGCAACAACAGGTATTCGCCGCGGGCCTGTTGCGCGGCGAAGTTGCGGATCACCGCTTCGCTGGCACTTTCGGGATGCGCGAATATTCGCAACTTTTCACTGCCCAGCTCGGCCATCGCCCGCAGCCAATGTTGCAACTCGGTATTTTCACTGGCGTTATCGACAATGATGATTTCGTAATGCGGATACGTGGTAGTACTGATCAGGCTGTTTACGCAACGTTCCAGCGCGCTCAGATCATCCTTGACGCTGATGATGATCGACACCAGGGGGCGCTCGACGAACAGATATTCGATGCGTGGGATCAACGCCAGGAGCGGCCCGGGATGAAGTCGATGCTGTACGCCGATACGCTGCAGATGAGCACTGATCAGCCGGACGTTTTGCTCGATGACCTCAGGCAACGACAGCCATTGGGCAAACGAAAACGTCGACTCGACCTGGACTTCCGGAATGTGACCAATGACTTGCGGACCATCCGTTTCCACCAGGCGCCAGACCAGATCATGGGGCGCCAATTCGCCCAGGGTCGAATCGAATCCACCCGAGGCCAGGAATCGGGCACGCTCGAAAGCCAGTGTCCGCCCGACATAGGGATAACCGCGCATCAGATCGAGATTGAAGTCGGGCTTGAAGATCGGCTCCACCGACTTGTCATCCACCAGCGCACCTTCATCGCTGTAGAGGCAGGCAGCACCCGGCGAGCTGACAATCCGATCGGCCATGATCAGCAGCGCTGACTCGGTCAAGCGATCGCCGGCACGCAGCAGGTAGAACCAGTCGGCGCCATCCAGTTGAGGCAACAGTTCGTTGAGCTGCTGCGCCCAGTCCGCTTGCAGGCCAAGACGCAGGACATGGTTGTCCACAGCCTGGCGCCCATTGGACAGCAGCAGCACCGATTCGCAGGCATAGGCCTGGGACGCGATACTCTGCAGGGTAATACCCAACGCATAAGGATCGTCCTGCTCATCGATGATGACGGGAACGATCATCGGTCGATAAGCCCAGCGGGCGATCTGCCGGGACAAGACTTGCTTGCGCGATGGACTGAAACGTCGGCACGCCAACCACTGCGCATAGAGGTCTGCGTAGCTTTCGATGTCCGTGCCGACTTGCGCGCCGATGACACCCTGGCGAGTCGCAATGACCGAGTAGACGTTGAGTTCTTCCCATTCGGGCGCCCCTGGCTCCCTGAGCAGCCCCAGTGGCTGGTAACGCACCCAGCCACTGGCGGGCGCCGGCTCGCCACTGCGTTGGGCCAGCATTTCCTTGAGCCATGTCAGCTCCACCGTGGCCGCTTCAAGCATCTTGGCCTGACGCGCCAGGCGCTCAGGATGCAAGCGCTGGCCACTTCCCTCGGCGTAAAGCTGGACCAGATTACCCCGGCGCAACAGGCAGATGAACAAGGCAAAATCGAGGACAGCCTCGAAGCCTTCACCGGGCCGGGCCAACGCTGGCAGCAAGGCCTCGACATCGGTGCGGCGCATCAATGCGCCACTCAAACCGCCGAGAATATTACGGGTGGTTTTTTCAAAATACGCCAGCATGTCGTTGCCGTTGAGCAACGCATCGAACTGCGTGATGCCGGTGTTTTCAACGCGGATCGGCAAGGCATAGTTGTCTGCATCGATCAAATGATGCTTGTTGATCACCAGCGATACTTGCGCATGCTCCTGCAAGATGGCTGCCTGTTGACTGACGCAGAACGCCAGCAACTGGTCGTCATCACACAAGAACTTGATGAACTCACCCCGGGACTCTTCAAGACAGCGCAACAGGTTCTGCTGGAACCCCAGCCGCGTCGGGTTGCGCAAGTAACGCACCGGAACAGTGGAGCCCATGCCAATTTCCTGGACAATCTGCTCGATTCCGTCGGTGCGGCAGTCGTCGCAGATGACAATCTCAAGGTTCTCGTAGGTCTGCTCGAGCGCGCTTTGCAAGGCGAGGCGGAAAAAGCGTGGGTGATACGCGGGAATGGCAATGCTGACAAGAGGAGCTGATTTCACACGCTTGGCTCTCAACCGGTGGGCGCCAACTCAGGCGAGAGCAGGACGTCCTGAATCGTATAAGGAACGGGTCAGGGACCGCTTATAACGTCACGGTCCCTGCCCTGCATCACATTTTGTTGAACAATCCCAATTGAGCGATCTTGCTGAACGCCAACTGCGACGCTTGAAGCATAGTCTGCTGCAAGGTCAGGCGCGTCATCACCTCGGCCGCGTCGGAATCACGAATCGCCGACTGGGTCTGCGAGTTGGCGAGGACAAAGCTCTGATTGGTGTCGCTCTGGGTATCGAGCGACTGGCCACGACCACCGACCGAACTCAATGCACTGGTCAAGTGGTCAGTGCCGCTGGCCAGGTTACCGATAGCCGAAGCCAGTGACGCATTCAGTTTCTGGATGGCGATGTTGTCGCCATCGGCCGGCGTGTTCAAAGCAGTCCGCAACTGGTTCACGGTGTCCAGGACGTTCTGCGTTTCGTGGGTATTGACCGCGATGCTGAACTGATCGTTGGCGGCCGGGGCACCGTTGAGCGTGAAACTCACGCCGGATGCGGTGGCGACGTTGCCCGCCAGGGTGCCGCTGGATACCGGTTTGCTGTCAGCGGTCAGTGGCGCGGCGTACAGGTCGAAGTCCGTGGCACTGGTAAACTTCAGCACCGCCGACCCCGTCGGGAAGCTGGCGTGGTAGTCCGTCGGATTGGTGATTGCGCTGCCGGTGATCTGGGTCGCGGTGGCGTTGCCCGGGCTGCGGGCAGGCGTGAACGAGTCGGGTTTGGCAGCCAGGGTGAACGTGTGGCCGGGCAAGATCGTACCGGCAACGTCGCCCGCATGAAGGTTGACGTTCAAGGTCAGGTCGACGCCGCGAAAGCTCACAGTCTGCCCGATCTGGTTATTAGGCTCGATAACCCCGCCCTTGCTGGCTTCGGCGGTCACATCATTGCCACCCGAGTCGGTGATTTTCAACTGGGTGCCGCTGGTGAATTCCACCGTGTACGGCTCGCCGCTGCGGAACTGGCTGTTGTACGTCACGCTGGACGACACTTGGCCGTTGGTCAGCACCACGCGACCATCATCCACTGCCGGCGCGGTCATGGTGACCTGGGTGCGACTGGTGTTGACGGATGTTTGGAACACTTCCCAGCCGGTGCTGTTGGTGGCCATCGACATGGTGTCGCCGATCGGCAGGTCAAGGGTCACCTGGTCGCCGTTGTAGCTGTAGGTGCCATCGCCGTTGCGAGTGAACGGTACGACATCGCCCTTGGAACCGGAAAAGATGTACTTGCCGTTTTCATCCTTGGTGTTCATCAGGCTCAGCAACTGATCTTCGATCGACCCCAATTCCGAGGCAACGGCTTTACGGTCCGCGTCGGTGTAGGCGGCGTTACCGGCACTGACGGCCAATTCCTTGGCGCGCTGGAGCACATTGCCAATGCTGGTCATCACCGCTTCGGTCGTGCCCAGGGTCGCCTTGATGGTGGTGACGTTGGCTTCATATTGGGAAAGCATCGAAGCCTGGTTGCCCAGTTGCAGCAGGCGCGAAGCCCCAACCGGATCGTCGGCGGCGGTGTTCACACGTACCAGGCTGCTGGCTTCTTCGCTGGTCTTGACCACCTTGGCGAAGTTTTTCTGGTAGTTCGCAGCCGTGCTTTCGTAAAACTGAGAAGTAGAAATGCGCATGGGCTACGGCTCCTTAAAGACTGTTGATCAAAGTGCTGAAGATTTGCTGCGCCGCCTTGATGATCTGCGAAGACGCGGTGTAGTACTGCTGGAACTTGACCAGGTTGCCGGTTTCTTCATCCAGGTCCACGCCCGACAGCGAATCGCGGGCGGTCTTGGCATTGTCCAGGATCGCACCAGTGGCGGCACTGTCGAGCTTGCCCTGGGCGGCCTTGGCGCCGACGCCTTCCACCAGCTTGCCGTAGGCATCGTTCAGGGAAATACCCTTGCTGGAGGAACCGGTGTCCACGGTCTTGGCGGTCTGCAAGCCGGCCAGGACAGTACCGTTACGGTTGTCCAGGCTGCCGGGCTGGCTGAGGCTGACATTGATGGACGCTCCGTTGGACGGAGCACCGGCAATGGACATGTCGAACGTGACGGTGCGTTGTACCGGTGGCACGGACGAATCCATGATCGGGGCGCCACTGGCATCCTTGAGCGGAACACTCAAGCTCAGGGTGTTGCTTTCCCCAGGTTTGATCGTGCCATTGCTGATCTGAACGCCCTTGGCATCGAGCAACTGATAAGCCTGGCTGGTGCCATCGGCGGACGTCGCGCCGAACACCACCTTGACCGGCATGGAGTTCTTGATGCCGTTCTGGACGATGGTCGTGGTGGCGGCGTCGTAGATGTCCAGCTTGGTGGTCATGCTCGGCTGGCCGTTGGCCGGAATGGTCAGCGTACCGCTGCCCCCTGGCACGATGGCGGCACCCAACGGCGCGGCAATCGCCAGCCGCTTGGAGTCGGTCATCTCGGTCTTGATATTGGCCGCCTCGTTGCGGGTCGGCGTGAGTTTGAATGTGTCGCCGACGGCCGCGGTACCGTTGGCAAAGGTCATCGAGAAGCCGTCGATCACCGGCGGCGGGGTGGTCGCGGTGTTGAACGCGCCCATCGAGGTGCCGTCAGGCAGGCGCTGGACGGTGTAGTCCGTGCCGCTGGTGAATGTCACCTTGTAGTCGTTGGTGGTCAGCTTGCCGGAGTCTTTGATGGCGATGTTGAAGTTGCCGGAGCCGGCGCTGTTGTTCAACGACGCAACGCTGCGCTGGCTGATCTGCGCGGCGCTGTTGATGTTAGTGAACAGGTTGGCACCGAAGGCCCCGTTCATGTCGATGCCCGAAGCCTGGACGCTGTTCATCTGGTCGGCGACCACCAGGGCCACGCGCCCCAGCTCGTTCATGGCCGGGTCGAGCACGGTACTGCGGTAGCGCATCAAACCGCCGATCTCGCCACCGGTGAGCACCGAGGTCAGGTCCATGGAGCTGGAACCGCTATTGAGCTGGATGCCGATGCGTCCCGGGTCGTTCTTGTCCGGCACGGCTTCCAGGGTGTTGACGGTATTGCCCATCACCAGTGGTTGGCCGGAACCCAGGTAGATGTCCAGGCTGCTGCCGTTCTCGACCACCTGCGTGCCTGTGAACGTCGAAAGCTGGCGAATGGTTTCGCTGCGGGCATCGAGCAGGTCGTTGGGGGCGCCGCCGGCGTTGGAGACTTCGGCGATTTTCTTGTTCAACTGCGCAACGGTAGCCGCCAGGTTATTGACCTGGTCGACCATGTTCGACAGGTTGCCGTTGATGTTCTGGCTCTGCTCCGTCAACTGGTTGGCAACCGAATTGAAACGGTTGCTCAAGGCCTGGGCGTCGCTGAGCAGCAACTGACGGGATGCATCGTCACCCGGCTTGGCGTTGACGTTCTGCACCGAGGCGAAAAACTTGGTCAGGGCACCATTGAGACCGGTGCCGCTGTCCGACAACAGGGAGTCGAGCGGAGTGATCTGGCCCTGATAGGCCGCCGCGTCACTGTTGAGCGACGTGGTGGTTTTCAGTTGTGCTTCAAGGAAGGCGTTATATACCCGACGCACATCGGCCAGGGTCGTGCCGGAACCAATGAACACGTTGCCGTACTGGTTCGAGGCCTTGGTGGTCTGTACGGTCTGCTGGCGCGAATAACCGGCGGTATCGACGTTGGCGATGTTGTTACCCGTGGTCACCAACGCAGTCTGGCTTGCTGACAGACCCGACATCCCTATATTGAGCAAACTCATGGTTCAGACCTTATAAAGTCGTGGTGGCGCCTGCAGAAGCGTAGTTTTGGTAACTCGTCATCTGCCGGGCTATGTTCGAAATCTTGCTGGCGTAGTGCGGATCGGTGGCGTAACCGGCCTTTTGCAACTCGCGTACAAACTGTTCCGGGTTATCGGCAGACTTCAGCACATCTTGATAGCGACTGTTGCTTTGCAGCAGGTTGACCAAGTCGTGGAAACTGTCGCGGTACGAGGCGTAGGAACGGAACTCGGCCGTCTCCTTGACCATCGCACCATTGCGAAATTCGCTGGTGATCGCCCGGGCCGAATCGCCCTTCCAATTGGCGCTGGCCTTGATACCGAACAGGTTGTGACTGCTGCTGCCATCGGGCTGGCGCATGACCGATTTGCCCCAACCGGTTTCCAGGGCGGCCTGGGCCACCAGGTAACGCGGGTCGACACCGATGCGGTCGGCCGCTTCCTTGGCCATTGGCAACATGGCGTTGACGAATTCGTCGGCATCGCGGAAGGCCTTGCGTGCCGGTGCCAGCGGCGGCTGGGCCACGGCGCGGCCATAGACCTGCATGTCGCCTTTCGGCTCGGCGGCCTTGAGTGCGGCCAACCAGTCGCCATTGGCCAATTCGCCAGTCGCCGGCTTGACGGCGGCGATGGCGCGATCCGTCAGGACGTTCTGTGCAGGCACATCGGCGTTGGCCGCGGCCGAAGGCACCAGCCCGGCAAGCAGGCGGTCAGCCAGTTTCGGCGGCAAGGCCAGGCGGCGCTGGTTGATCAGCTCCATGTCATTGCGATGAGTACCCTCGCCCGCCCCTTGCGGCACGTTCACCGCCCGGGAAGCCCACAGCGGACGCTGGCCGTTGGAGCGCGAAAGAGGACCGTCGGGCAGCGTGCCGGCGGCCACTGGCGTTGGCACCGCTGCCTTGGCGACCTTGTCCAGCGCCTCTTGCTGCTTGGCGGCCGACAAGCTTGCCGCCTCGCCTGGCGCCAGCGGTTTGTTCTTGGACATCTGGCGCAGCAGCACATCGGCCAGGCCGATACCACCGCCTTCGCGGGACATGGAGACGGCCAACTGCTGGTCGTACATTTCCTGGTACTGCTTGGCTTCCGGCGTGTTCATCGGATTGTCCTTGCCCAGCGCATCGGTGGCCGAACGCATGGACTTGAGCATTTCGCCAAGGAACAGCGACTCGAATTCCTGAGCCACTTTACGCAGGTTGCCGTCGCTGTTCTTGTCGCCAACCTTGAGTTGGTTCAGTCGGTTCAAGTCCGAGTAGGAGCCCGAATCCCCGCTGATCAAAGTACCCTTGCGCATGTCCATGGACCGGTCCTCAAATCACGATCAGGTCGGCTTGCAACGCGCCGGCCTGTTTCAAGGCTTCGAGAATCGCCATCAAGTCGCCTGGCGCCGCGCCGACCTGGTTCACCGCCCGGACGATTTCATCCAGGGTAGTGCCCGGGCCGAACTTGAACATCGGCTTGGCTTCTTGCTCGGCATTGACCCGCGAACGGGGGACCACGGCTGTCTGGCCGTTGGACAACGGACCAGGCTGGCTGACGATCGGGTCTTCGGTGATGGTCACGGTCAGGCTGCCGTGGGTCACGGCGGCCGGAGACACCTTGACGTTCTGGCCGATCACGATAGTGCCGGTGCGCGAGTTGATGATGACTTTCGCCACCGCCTGGCCCGGGTCGACCTCGAGGTTTTCCAGGATCGACAGGTAGTCGACCCGCTGGCTCGGATCCAGTGGCGCGGTGACGCGGATCGAGCCGCCGTCGAGGGCCTGGGCCACGCCTGGGCCGAGCATGTCATTGATCTTGTCGACGATACGCTTGGCGGTGGTGAAGTCGGAACGGTTGAGGTTCAGCGTCAGGCTGTTGCCCTGGTTGAAACCGCTCGGCACTGCACGTTCCACCGACGCACCGCCAGGGATGCGACCGGCCGACGGAACGTTGACGGTGATCTTCGAACCGTCGCGCCCTTCGGCATCGAAACCGCCCACCACCAGGTTGCCCTGGGCGATGGCGTAGACGTTGCCGTCGATACCCTTGAGCGGCGTCAGCAGCAAGGTGCCACCGCGCAGGCTCTTGGAGTTACCGATGGACGAGACGGTGATATCCACCTGCTGGCCAGGCTTGGCGAACGCCGGCAGATCGGCACTGATCGACACCGCCGCGACGTTTTTCAACTGGACGTTGCCGGAGCCGGCCGGCACCTTGATGCCGAACTGCGACAACATGTTGTTGAAGGTCTGCAAGGTGAACGGGGTCTGGGTGGTCTGGTCACCGGTGCCGTTCAGGCCCACGACCAGGCCGTAGCCGATCAACTGGTTGGAACGCACGCCGGAAATGCTGGCGATGTCCTTCAGACGCTCGGCTTGAGCGGTAAAGGCTGCCGACATTACCAGGGCACCGATCAACAGCTGCTTAAGATTCAACTGGGCCACCTAGAAAGGGAACTTCGGGCTGAGGAAGAAACGGTCGAACCAGCCTGGCTGGCTCGCATCGGCAAAGGCACCGGTGCCCGAGTAGGTGATGCGTGCATCGGCCACCCGAGTCGACGAAACCGTGTTGTCGGTGGCGATGTCATCGGCGCGAACCATGCCGGCGATGCGCACCAGTTCGTCACCCGTGTTAAGGGTCAGCCACTTCTCGCCGCGCACGACGATGATGCCGTTGGGCAACACATCGGCGACGGTCACGGTAATCGAGCCGGTCAGGCTGTTGCTCTGGCCGGACTTGCTGTCGCCCTTGGTGGCACGATCAGAGTTGTATCCAGCGTTGAGGCTCAGGTCATTGCCCCCGATCGGGTTGTTGGTGGTCAGGCTGGAACCGAACAACGACGTCAGGCCGACGCTGGTATTGCTGGTCTTGTCCATTTGCGAGTTGGCGTTCTTGCTGGCCTGGGTCCGCTCATTCAGGGTGATGGTGATGATGTCACCGACCCGGAAGGCCTTGCGGTCGCTGTACAGGTTCTGCTCGAAGCCAGCCTGGTAGATCGAGCCATTGTTGGCGGCAGCCGGCAACGGCGTGCGCGGCAACACCGGGGCGTAATACGGGTCATTGGGCCTGGGTGTCGGCGCGACACAGCCCGCGAGTGCGGTGATCCCACTCAGTGCCAGAACAGATACGAAGCGTTTCATGACCCTACCTCTTGGTGTTGCAGGCGACCCTGGGGCCGCCCTGTCTACGTAATGACGGACGTTGCGACGTGATTACAGATTCTGCGTAACGAACGAGAGCATCTGGTCGGCGGTGGAGATCACTTTGGAGTTCATCTCGTAGGCGCGCTGGGTGGTGATCATGTTGACCATCTCCTCGACCGTGCTCACGTTGGACGTTTCCAGGGTGTTCTGCAGCGTGGTACCGAAACCGTTCAGGCCGGGAGTGCCGACTTGCGGCGCGCCACTGGCGGCGGTTTCCAGGAACAGGTTATTGCCCACCGCTTGCAGGCCGGCCGGGTTGATGAAGTCGGCAGTCTGCAGGTTGCCGATCACTTGGGAGGCCGGGTTGCCCGCCACCGTGATGGACACGGTGCCGTCACGGCCCACGGTGAACGTCTGGGCATCGTTCGGGATGATGATGGCCGGCTCCAGGGCGAAACCGCTGGCATTGACGATCTGGCCGTTGGAATCGAGGTGGAACGTACCGTCACGGGTGTAGGACGTGGTGCCGTCCGGCTGCAGGATCTGGAAGAAACCGCGACCGTCGATGGCCATGTCCAGCGGCTGCTCGGTGGTTTGCAGGCTGCCGGCGGTGAAGTTTTTCTGGGTGCCGACAATGCGCACACCGGTACCCACTTGCAGGCCCGACGGCAGTTCGCTGTCCTGGGTCGACTGGGCGCCAGGCTGGCGTTTTACCTGATACAGCAGGTCCTGGAACTCGGCACGATCACGTTTGAAACCCGTGGTCGAAACGTTCGCCAGGTTGTTGGAAATGGTCGTCAGGTTGGTGTCCTGGGCGGACAGACCTGTTTTGGCAACCCATAGAGCCGGAAGCATTCGATTCTCCTCGTACGCCTGTTTTTCGGCGCGACGCTTTAGTTAATGGTTAGATCTGCAAGACCCGAGCCATGGCCTCGTCGCCTTCTTTGGCGGTGTTCATCATTTTGACGTGAAGCTCAAACTGCTTGGCCAGGGCCAGCACCGAGGTCATTTCATCCACGGCATTGACGTTGCTCGCTTCCTGGAAACCCGACACCAACTGCACGTTGGCATCGATGGGCGCCGGCTGGCCGTCCTTGGTACGGATCGAACCGTCCAGGCCCTTGGTCATGTTCTTGAGGTCCGGGTTGACCAGCTTGATGCGGTCCACTTCAGCCATCACCCGCGGGCCTTCGCCCATGGCGCGGATGCTGATGGTGCCGTCCTGGCCGATTTCGATTTTCTGCTCTGGCGGCACGGCGATCGGACCGCCGTTGCCCATCACCGGCATGCCGTTGCCGGCGCGCAGCACGCCCAGGGCGTCGACATTGAGGCTGCCGGTGCGCACGTAGCTTTCACCGCCGTCGGGGTTCTGCACGGCCATCCAGCCCGGCCCGCTCACCGCGACATCGAGGTCACGACCGGTTTCCACCAGCGCACCCGGAGTGAAATCAGTAGCAGGCCGTTCGGACATGGCAAACGCCCGCGCCGGAAAGCTGTCGCCGAACACCGGCATCGAGCGAGCCTGTTCCAGGTCTTTCTGAAAACCGTTGGTGGAGATGTTCGCCAGGTTGTTGGCATGGGCCCGCTGCGCCAGTGCGTTCTGGCTGGCGCCGGTCATTGCCACATAAAGGTACTTGTCCACTGTCGTTCCTCTGCATGCCGGACGTTTGCCGCCCACTGCTGTGTTGCACAGCCTTAAGCAATTTGCAGACCAACTTTTTTCTGGCGGGCCCAGGCCCGGAAAACAAAGGGCTCTGGGGGTGCGGAGGCTATTGCGCAATTGTGTCGAAGTCGAAAAACCGGCGGTGTTATGCCGCTAAGTGGCAAGGGCTGCCAAAGCACCGCCGAGCACATCTACCACCCGGTCTTGTTGATCTGCGGATAGACCGAGCCATAACGGCAAACGCAACAGCCGCTCGGAATAACCGTCGGTAATATCCATTGCGCCATGCACCCGCCCATAGCGCGATCCAGCGGGCGATGAATGCAGCGGCACGTAATGGAACACCGCATAGATTGCGTGGCTCTTGAGCGCCTCGAGAACGAGCTGGCGTTCCACACCAGGGGCGAGGAGCACGTAGTACATGTGCGCATTGTGCTGGCAATTTTCAGGAACGATCGGACGACGAAGCAACCCTTGCTGCTCAAGTCCCGCCAACGCAGCATGATAATAGTCCCAGATCGCCAGGCGGCGATGGGTGATGACTTGCGCCTCTTCCAACTGGGCCCAGAGGAAGGCTGCTGTCATTTCTCCGGGCAGAAACGAGGAGCCCACCTCTTGCCAGGTGTATTTGTCCACCTCGCCCCTGAAGAATCGACTGCGATCGGTACCTTTTTCCCGGATGATCTCGGCTTGCAATGCCATTGCAGGATCATTGACCAGCAACGCCCCGCCCTCCCCCGAGATCACGTTCTTGGTCTCGTGAAAGCTGAATGCCCCAAGATTTCCGATACTGCCCAAGGCTCGACCCTTGTAGGTTGACATCACGCCTTGCGCAGCGTCTTCAACCACCGCCAGCCCATGCTTATGCGCAATAGCCAGGATCGTGTCCATCTCGCAGGCCACACCGGCGTAATGGACGGGTACGATAGCCTTGGTCCGTGACGTGATCGCCGCCTCGATCAGACGCTCGTCCAGGTTCAGGGTATCAGGACGAATATCGACGAAGACCGGCACCGCGCCACGCAACACAAAGGCATTGGCCGTGGAGACGAAGGTATAGGAAGGCAAGATGACTTCGTCGCCAGGCTGGATGTCCAGCAGCAACGCTGCCATTTCCAGCGCAGCCGTACATGAGTGGGTGAGCAATGCCGTGTTGCAACCCGTGTGCGACTCCAGCCAATGGTGACAACGCTTGGTGAATGGGCCATCACCGGCGAGCATGTTGCCGAATTTGGCCTGGGCAATGTAATCCAGCTCTTTGCCGGTCATGTACGGGCGGTTGAAGAGTATCGTTTCGTTGCTCATTGCAAACTTCCCTGGGTGGGCATAGTAAATAGTGGCGCACAGCACAAAATCTCAAACCACACTGATCCGCCCACCGATCTGACTGCCTGTATCTAGATTTTCGTAGAAGTACGGAGTAAATCCGGCCCTCTTCATGGCCTGTTGAGTTTCACCAATATCGTATTCAATCCGATGCAGGGCGAAGGCTTCACCGTCCCAGGTCGCGAAAGCTGCTCGAGCATCCCCATCACGCGGCTGACCAACTGAACCTGGGTTGCAATAGACCTTGCCCTCGCCACTCCACAAGTACTGGACATGGGTATGGCCTGAGGCGAAATACTGACCGGGCAACGGCGCGAAATACGCTTGCGAGGGTCGCACGTACTCGTCCAGCGGATCGTTCCAGCCGCCATGGACGATGCTCAATCCATGCTCGGTCGAGCGCTCCGGGAACGATCCCAACCAGGCCAAGTTCTGCGCAGTGATGATGCCCTGCTGATAGTCCAGGCAGGCATTGGCGCTATTGGAGCGAGGGCAGCGCTCATTCTTCGCCAGGTACCAATCATGATTGCCCATCACCGAGAAAATGTTTCGCTCGCGCAGGGCCTCGCAACATTCATTGACTTGGCTGTAATAACCGGCCGTGTCGCCCAGGCAGATAATCCGCGACACACCCAGCTCATCCAGCTTGGCAAGCACTGTCCGCAGGGCACTGTAATTGCCATGTACGTCAGAAATGATTCCGATCATAGACAATGAAATCCTCTATATAACGAACAGCGAAACCACTACGAATGGTGGGCTGGGCCGGTGCCTTGCCGTCGAGGTAATGATCCAGACACATGGCCGCCTCGTTGTAACCGAATGCGCGACGTATCGAACTGGTCGAGGATATTCGCGGATTGATCTCAAGCAGGCTCCAGGAGCCATCGCTGCCACGACGGAACTGCAAGTTGGTCGGGCCTACCGGTTTGAAGGCGCGGCACAACCTGGCGACTGTTTTATCCAGCGAATCATCCTGATACACCCAAGCCTTGGCGGTGGACCCGTCCGACGCCAACTTGCGCTGGAAGTTGATGATCGGACCGGTGCTCCCCCGGCCATCGCCAAACGCCGCCACGGTGAATTCGTCGGCCGCGCTGCCAATGATGGGTTGCGCCATGAGGTAGTCACCGAGCAGTGCCGCGTGAGGCGTAAAGTCGCGCTCCTCGCGAACCCAGACCAGCCCTTTGGAGGCGTAGCTTCTGCGCGGCTTCAGCAGAAACGGCAGGCCCAAGGCAGCCTTGAGCGAGTGAAAATCCCCCGACAGCAGGCTGGGAATACGACTGGCATCCCCCAGCGCCACCAGCGCCTGGTCCATTGCCCACTTGTCCCTGGAAAGGTCGATCAGTTCCTGGTTGTTGAGCACGACCTGACAATCAAATGTCGCCAACAACGCTCGGTTGTCCGACAGCCAATGGACATCCTGTTCGATCCCGGGAATAAGCAGATCAACCTTGTACCTGGCCAATGTGTCGCCCAGCCACTGGCCGTACCCCGGGTCTGCGGTCAACGGGGCCTGCACGAATACATCGCTCCAGCCGCGACCGACAGCGTCGTCGTAGATATCCGTGCCGACCAAACGAACAGAGGGAGCCGCCTCACGCAGCGACTTGAGCAGGCCATAACCCATGATGGCGCCTACGCCGGTCACCATGACGGTCTTCATGACAGACTCTCCCGATGCGCTCTCATCAGTCCAAAGCCCCGACGAACATCTATTTGCGGAGTAAACTCAATTTGCTTGTACAACTCATGCGCACAGTCAAAAGGAGGCAGATCGGGAATATCGCTTTTTTCCGGTAGGAAGCGGACATCCACCGGCTTGCCAAACGCCTCGAATGCGGCCTGGGCAATTTCGGAAAGACGGGGAGATTCGGGATGGCCGCAGTTGTACAAGCCGGCAATGCCCTGCTCTGCCAGCCGCGCGCAGACCTCGGCAAGGTCACTCAGGTGCAGGTAGTTGCGCCTGGCGTCGTTGCTGCCATATAGCTCGACGGCTTGCCCCGCCTGCGCCTTGTCGGCGATGGCGTAGAACAACGGTTGGTGAGGCCTGCACTGCTCGCCGCTATCGTAGACCTGACTGATGCGCAGGACACTCAACGCCATGCCCCGCTCTTGGCAATACAGGCTGGCCACTTCCTCGGCATGACGCTTGGACAGCGAGTAGATACCGAAATAAGGATCCGCCGGCCGGTCGCAGGCCGAACGCGACGACAACAGAACGAAATGGCGCGCCCCGCATTGTTCGGCCAGGCGGCAGGCAGCCAATGTCCCGACGCTGTTGATCAGCTCGGCGCGAACCAGATCGTCCGGCTGACGACCGCCGAAATCGGCAGCGGCCAGCACGACGACATCGAAGCGCTCGTCGCACGCGCAAGGCGCCTGGCTAGCGAGGTCAAAAGTAACATCGGCATCCCGGCGCCCCGCCAACTTGACTTCGCCAAGGCGCGACAACGCGAGGGCGACCGCCTTGCCAATGACTGATGTACTGCCAATTACCAGGCTTTTCATGACTGGGCGACTGTTGCTTCAAGCATCAGCGCACAACTGAGCTCCGGATAATCGATGCCCACGGTACACATGGCCTGGACGATGTCCGGCCCCAGGTTCAACTCTTTCAATTGTCCGGTGGTGAAGGGCTTGAGAAACACGCCTTCCTTGCGCACGACCTGGAGCCCGGCGGCTTCCAGTTCAGCGGTCAAGGTCTGTAGCGAGTAGCTGCGCACATGGCCCAGCTCCAGATCGCCACGCCCCAACGCCATCATGTCGCCAAGCAGTCCGGCAGCATGGCCGAACCGCCGATGCAGGGACTCGCCGTTAGGCACCAGAACGAAGCAACGACCACCCGGTGCAAGAAAGCGCTTGAACCTTTGCAGCACGACCTGTGGATCCTCGACATGCTCAAGGACAAACCCCATCACGATGAGATCGAAACGCTTGTCGGTGTCGAATGTCTCGAAATAACTTTCGACGATCTCGGCCGTATTATCCGGGTACTGGGCCTTGAATTGGGCGATCACCGATGCAGAGCCATCGATGACCGTGTGTCCACTGAAGAACTGCGAGAAGCGGTGGGTACTGAAACCGTGGCCCACACCGAGCTCCAGCAGGCTTTGCGTCTGGGTGCACAGCGCCATGATGCGCTGGGGATACCAATTGAGAATGATGTTGTTGTCATACGCGTAGCCAAAGCTGTCGCTGTAGGCTGCGATGAAGGTATCAAGATCGTTGCTCATGTCACATACACTCCGCTGCGCGGCAAAGGTAGTCATTCGTACACATCAATCGGCCAACCAGGCCCGTCGCCAGGCGGCCAGGCGCTCGCCTTCAAGCAGCCACTGCGCACGCACGGTCGACTGCAAGGCGTCCCCCAGCGTCGCAGAGGCCTCACGGTCTTCCAGATGCAAGCGAATCGCCCGGATCCAGTCTTGCGCCTCGTTACTCACTCGCGACAACGGCAACACCTCGCCGCCGACAAAACCTGGCACGCGGCTGCAAATGACCGGATGCCCGCAAGCGGCATGCTGCAGGACACGTAAATCACCAGAACAGGCATTACCCAGGGTTTCGGCCATGGGTACCAGCGCAAGATCCAGATTCAAGGCTCCCATGGCCCCAGCCAACTGCTGCTGCGCGACACTTGGGTGCAGTTCCTTCAAAAAAGGTTGCAGTGCTGCGGGACAGTCGCCGAGCACCACCCACTCGACTTCGTCAGCCAACGCGGGCACCACGTCGGCCAGCAGTTCAGCATCCTTCCCACCCAGCCAGCCCAGGCGTGGCTTGGAGCCCATGCGGCGCTTGCTTTGTACACGGCCCCATGCAGCCGGTAGCAGGGTTTCCAGCACGCGGATGTCGTCATGCTGACCCTGTAACAGTTCGGCCAGCGCTGGCGTGGGAACCAGCACCCGATCGGCCTGCAACATCCCGAACCGCAGACGCTCCAGCAGTTCATCGGCTGAGTAATCGCCCTTCAATTCCATCTGCGGCAAGTAACCGTCCAGATCGTAGACGGTGAAGGCCTTGGAAAACGCCCTCAGGCGGCTCAGCGCTAGCAGCCCGGCATCATCCAGAGGGCGCTGTAGCACGATGGTCGTCGGCGCCAGGCGTTCGATCTCCACCGGCGACAGCAAACTAGAAACAGCCGCGCCTTCGACCTGCCCCGCTTCAAGCAATGTGCTGAACGGCTGAACCAGTCGCGAATAGGCTCCCGCCCGCTGCTCGGTGACAAAAACCAGCACCCTTGGCACGCTGCCTTGCAGGGGATACCAGCACAGGTCCTTGTTTTCCCGGACAAACCCCTCACCGACGCGCAGTGAAAAATTGGCATTGTAGGCAGGGTCGCGGGCCAACTGTGGTAACCAGCGAGCGAACAAGGCATCCTCCTGCTCGCTGCTTGCACGGGTGTCTGATACAGCGTCCGTCAACAGACGTGCGTAAGGCGTCCAAACGTTCAGGTATCCCGCCTGCTGCAGTTTCAGACACAGATCAACATGAGTCCAGGGTGCCAGCAATGGATCGGTCTCGAAGCCATCGGCCTCGAGAAACAGGTCCCGACGCAGCATCAGGCATTCACCACCCACTGCGGAGCAGTTCTGCTCAAGCCCAAGCCGTTCCATGTAACCCGATGCCTGGGATGACAAGCCTTCGAAAGCTCGACCGACAATTCCGCCCAGTCCCAAGACAAGACCTGCCTGACGTATCCGACCTTGGCTATCTTGCAACTTGCCGCCCACGGCGCCGACTTCCGGACGCTGGGCGTGATTGAGCAACGCTTGCAACCACCCGGGCTCAAGCACAGCGCTTTGCGCGTCGAGCCAAAGCAGATATTCGCCGCGCGCCTCCTGCGCCGCCGCGTTGCACATGGCCGCACGAGACTGTCCCGGCATGAAACGCAACACCTGGAAGCGGCCTTCGCCCATCTGCTCGACCAGCCCCAGCCACTCCAGCAAGGCGGGTTCGTCGTTGCCCGGTTCAATCAGCAGGACTTCGAAGTCCACAGCGTCGGTCTGCATCAGCAGGCTTTCCAGGCAACGCTGGAAATTCGTCAACTGTCCTTCCAGATAAATCAGAATACTGACCGAGGCCAGCCGCTCGTGGCCGTAGTCGATACGATAGCGGCTCGGCTCCTTTTCCAATGCAATCGCTCGCGCCTGGCCGTAGCCACGTTCCTGAAGGTGCGCATCAATGACCGCACGCTCATCAGCGCTTCCCGACTGCCGCACCTCGTTGGCGATCAGCAGGGGTTCGCTGACGTGCCCGATGCTCGCCATCCCGCACTCGGTGATCAGGCGCAGTTGGTAGGCCAATTCAAAGGCGTCACCGCAGGCATTATCAAAACCGTTCAAGCGCATCAGCGCCTCACGAAGGTACATCCAGTGACGGGAATGGCTGGCCGGAAACGCCAACAACAAATCCAGATTCAGGTCGGGTCGCAACGAGAGGTCGATCACGCCGCCCGTACGCAGCGCCTCGTCGGCGTACACCGCCAGGCACCCGTCAGGCGCATCAAGCAGATTCAGAGCCGTCACCAGCAATCCTGCGGCGATGAACTCCTCCCCCGCCTCCACCAGCATGACCCAATCGCTCTGGACGCCCTCGAGCAAGCCATTGATCGCGGCTGCCGGTTGCTTGGGATCACACGCCAACCACTGAACGTTGGCACGCCCCGGGTCAGCGGCTCCCATCACGCACACATGGATGCGCTGGTACAACTGTCGATCGAGGCTGTCCAGGGTGTGAGCCAGCGCCAACTGATTGCCGTCATCGCGGACCAGGACAGTGAAGCTGGGCGCCGCCGAGTTGGCCAAGCGCTCATTCATCAGACGCAATTGCTGCGCCGTAGGATAGCGTTGGCGCAACCAGTCGAGCGCACCCAGACGATTGCCAACCGCCTCTCGAGCGGCAGTCGCCTGGGTTTTTGCAATAAACGCATCCAGCTGCTGCCAGAAAGACGCGGTGCGTTCGACGTAACGATGCAAGGCGTCACCGAGGCTTGCCCGCGCATGTTCCAACGGGTCCGACTGATCAAGCATGGCAAAGCCGACACTGCCAAAGAAACTGGTGTCGAGCAGTGGCTGGTCGACGCCATGCCCCGGAATGAAAATCACCGGGCAGCCACACAGCACCGCCATGACGCAGGTCATCGACCACTCGTAGCTGTACATCACTTCCGCATGGCGCAGCACCTTGGCCAGCTCGGGCAGGGGCAAGGGGTTGGCCATGCTCAGCAGGCGGATATCCGCAGGCAGTTGCGAGTAGTCGATCTGATCCAGAGGATGGCGGTTCTGGTAGAGGTAGCTACCCTTGCGCACGGCGCCTGCGCCCACCGTCGAGAACATTTCGACATCGATGGTCGGCAGGCACAACAGGTCGCCGTCAGGGTCGCCACGGTGCTCGGCGAGCCGGGCGGCGTAATAGAAAAACAAGTCGGTGGGCGCGGCGTCCATGCCATTTCCCGTGAGGAACCCCTCGAAATTCAGGAGAAAACGCGCCACGACCGAACAGTTGAGCGGATTGCCGGGGAACACCTCGGGATATACGGCAATCGGCACCTTGCCCGCGGCCATATGGCGCTGTTTGATGGCGGAGCTGATCACCGGAGTCTTGAGGTCGGGATTGACCACTTCAGTGCCGCAGATGTAGGCCTCACGACCACTGAGATTGAGCATATGGCAGAGGTAGTGCAGCGAGACGACGCCCGACGACGATTCACGGTATGCAGGCGCCAGGAAGTAGTAGGGATGCTCGGGCTTGGCATACATCAGCCGCAGACGCGCCAACGCCTGTTCGAGCGAATGAGCGTCCAGCTGCGCAAGGTTCGACATCGGGTGCAATCTCCAGAATCAAATCAAAAGGGTGTCACTGGCAAGGCCTGCTCAGGCAGCCCTTTTCTTCAGAAAATCCGATGCGTCCGCGCCGGTATTGAACAGCAGGTCGATGACGCTGACCGCATGCTGGAACTCGCCGTACACCTGCGGATACTCGGGATAGCCGGCATAGCTCATATAAGAAACCGCGATCCCGTTGGTGGCGAACGCCGCTTCGTCGAGGTAGTGACTGGCGGCGGGGCCAGAGAGGTATTCGTTCGCCCCGAGGGCCTGGCATAGATGGATCAGGCGTTCATTCTTGCCCTCCACACCTCCCAGGTCCTCGGAACGGTACAGCGGTGTGTGGATCCCCAGCAGGGGGCACAAGCCGGCAATAAACAGGTGGTTGATATGGGTCAGGTGGCTGAGTCCCGCAGCCTGCTCGTAGAGCGCGCGAATCGGCGCCTCCATCTGGGCGAAGCACGGTGCGCGCCGGTAGCTCTGCTCAATCGTCTTCCAGTGCGCGGCGGCCCAATCCGGACTGCTGACCTGGACTTCGTTGATCAACTGTCCGAGACGACCCTTCTTCTTGACCGCAATACTCAGCCAATGCTCACCCTGGGCAGTCTTGATCTTGTTGCGGTTGCGCCAGTCACTCCGGGTGTACTGGACATCGTCATAAAGGATGAACGCATCGACGCTGCGGATCAGATCGAAATACCCCTTCCAAGGGATGTAGTTCGACTGCACTACAGCTATTTTCTTTTGCATCCTGAGCCTCACGTACGCAGCCGAAACCGGGCCTTTGCCCTGTCAAAAAATCGCCACCCTCTAAGATTAAGCGGGGATAGACCACGATCTAGCAAATCCCATACCAGGGGAAAACGCCCCGCTACGGCTCAGTCTTGCCAACCTCATACTCCCGCAACTTGTTGGCAATGGTCGTATGGGAAACCCCCAGCCGCTTGCCCAGTTGCCGGCTGCTCGGGTGCTCGGAGTACAGGCGCTCCAGCACGGCTTTCTCGAAGCGTCCGACGATCTCATCCAGCCCACCCTCAAGGGAAAAATCGCCAAGGGGCTGACGCACGCCGTAGTCCGGCAAGCGGATATGCTCGGCCTTCACCGTCCCGCCATCGCACAGGGAAACCGCCTGGAACAGCACGTTTTCCAGTTGCCGGACATTGCCCGGCCAGTGGTAGTGACTGAGACGGTCCATCGCCGCCGGGGCCAGCTTGGGCAGGGCGCAGCCGATCTGGCGGCTGGCCTGGTCGAGGAAATGCTCCACCAGCGGCGCCAGGCCATCGAGGCATTCGCGCAGCGGCGGGATGTGCAGGGAAAGCACGTTCAAGCGGTGATACAGATCCTGACGGAATTCGCCCCGGGCGCAGAGTTCGGACAAATCGACCTGGGTGGCGCAGATCACCCTGACGTCCAGGTACACCTCCTCATCGCTGCCAACACGCCGGAAGCAACCGTCCTGTAGGAAGCGCAGCAATTTCACTTGCAGGCGCGGGCTCATCTCTCCGACCCCGTCGAGGAACAGCGTCCCCCCGGCGGTCAGCTCCAGAAGGCCGAGCTTGCCTTCGGCCCGGGCACCTTCGAAGGCCCCCGGCCCGTAGCCGAAGAGCTCGGTCTCGGCCATGGACTCCGGCAACCCGGCACAGTTGAGCGCCATCAATGGCGATTGCCCGCGCGGACTCGCCAGGTGACAGGCGCGAGCCAGCAGCTCCTTGCCAGTGCCGGTTTCACCTTCTATCAATAGCGGCGCGTCCAACGGGGCCATGCGCCGAGCCTCACGGACCACCGCCGCCATGACCTTCGAGCTCTGGAAAATACTGTCGAAGCCACGCAGTTCCTGTTTGCGCACGTTATAGATACGTTCGCCAACCCGGTCGGCCCGGTGCAGTGTCAGCACCGCACCGGCCATGGCTTCGCTGTCGTCGTGCTCCGATTGCAGCGGCGCAATGTCGGCCAGGAACACATCGCCCTTGACCTTGACCCGCAGGCCGTTGATGCGCGACTGGTTGGCCCGCACCAGTTCCGGCAAGTCGAAATCCTCGGCATAGCGGGACAAGGGAATCCCCGGCACCTCATCCACTCGCACCCCGAGCAACTGCGCCGCTGCCCGGTTGGCCGCTACGATGGAGCCGCCCATGTCGATGGACAGCACCGGGAATTCCAAGGCGCCGAGCAAGGCGTTGAGCTCCATGTGCCTACGCTCGCTGGGCATCAGCCCTACACGCTTGACGCCAAATACCCCGGCAATGCCTTCGAATTTCGGACGCAGCGCCTGGAACTGGATGTTGATCAGGTTTGGGCAGTGCAGGTAGATCGCGTTGCCATGCTCGCCACCGACCTCCCCCCGGGCGACGTTGATGCCGTACTCCACCAACAGGTTGAGGATGTCCCGCAGGATACCGATGCGATTCTGGCAATGGACTTTGATGCGCATGAAAAGGCCCGATGTGTATGAAAAGGTCCCTGCCACCAGGTTTTTCTGCCCGGCAGCGTAAATAACCGTCAAGATTATGTGACAGTTGTAGGCCGTTTCCCAACGGAAAATCCCAACAACCTTGTAGCCGCCGCCATTTCGTAACGAAAAGTTTACGGATTGACGATTCCCTCACCCAATCCATTTTCGCCAGCCTGCTGCGCAAGCCCCTGCTTCGAGTTATCTCTAATACATCGCTGGACATAACAACAACACGTCTTCCCCCTGAGGGAAATCAGCAGGAGAGCAGCATGAAGCAGACGCAGTACGTGGCCCGCGAGCCCGATGCGCAAGGTTTTATCCACTACACCGCCGAAGAACATGGGGTGTGGAATACGCTGATCACCCGCCAGCTGAAAGTCATCGAAGGCCGTGCGTGCCAGGAATACCTGGACGGCATCGACAAGCTTGGCCTGCCCCACGACCGTATCCCGCAACTGGGCGAAATCAACCAAGTGCTGGGCGCGACCACGGGCTGGCAAGTCGCCCGGGTACCGGCGCTGATCCCCTTCCAGACTTTCTTCGAATTGCTCGCCAGCAAGCAGTTTCCGGTGGCGACCTTCATTCGTACCCGCGAAGAGCTGGATTACCTGCAAGAGCCGGACATTTTCCACGAGATCTTCGGCCACTGCCCATTGCTGACCAACCCCTGGTTTGCCGAATTCACCCACACCTACGGCAAACTCGGCCTACAGGCTTCCAAGGAAGAACGCGTCTACCTGGCGCGCCTGTACTGGATGACCATCGAGTTCGGCCTGGTGGAAACCCCGCAGGGCCGGCGCATCTACGGTGGCGGCATCCTGTCCTCGCCCAAGGAAACCGTGTACTGCCTGTCCGACGAGCCTGAGCACCAGGACTTCGATCCACTGGAAGCCATGCGCACGCCCTATCGCATCGACATCCTGCAACCGGTGTATTTCGTGCTGCCCGAGCTCAAGCGCCTGTTCGACCTGGCGCACGAAGACATCATGGGCATGGTCAAGCGCGGTCGGGAACTGGGCTTGCACGCCCCGAAATTCCCACCAAAGGCTGCGTGAACCGCGTCTTTTAATCTCAATTGAGTCTGTTGCACAACGCGGCTTTGCTTTAGCGTGGGTGCATCGACGTTTTCAAATATTCGATCCGGGAACACACCATGAACACTCTGAACCAAGCCCATTGCGAAGCCTGCCGCGCCGATGCCCCACAAGTCAGCGACGAAGAACTGCCGGTGCTGATCAAGCAGATCCCCGATTGGAACATCGAAGTGCGCGACGGCGTGATGCAGCTGGAAAAAGTTTTCCTGTTCAAGAACTTCAAGCACGCCCTGGCGTTCACCAACGCTGTCGGTGAAATTTCCGAGGCCGAAGGCCACCACCCTGGCCTGCTCACCGAATGGGGCAAAGTCACCGTGACCTGGTGGAGCCACTCCATCAAGGGCCTGCACCGCAACGACTTCATCATGGCCGCCCGCACCGATGACGTGGCCAAGACCGCAGAGGGCCGCAAGTAATGCATTTCGACGCCATCGGCCGGGTACCCGGCGACCCGATCCTAGGCCTGATGGAGGCCTACGGGGCGGACGCCAACCCGAGCAAGTTCGACTTGGGCGTGGGTGTCTACAAAGATGCCCGGGGCCTGACGCCGATTCTTCAGTCAGTGAAACAGGCCGAACAACGGCTGGTGGATCGCCAGACCACCAAGACCTACATCGGCGGCCACGGCGACGCTGCATTCGGCCGGTTGATCAACGAGTTGGTGCTGGGCGCCGACTCTCCGCTGATCAGCGCAAAACGTGCCGGCGCCACCCAGACACCGGGCGGCACCGGCGCGCTGCGCCTGAGTGCCGACTTCATCGCTCAATGCCTGCCGGGCCGTGGCGTATGGCTGAGCAACCCAACCTGGCCAATCCACGAAACCATCTTCGCCGCGGCCGGGGTCAAGGTCAGTCACTACCCTTACGTGGGCGCTGATAACCGCCTGGATTTCGAGGCGATGCTGGCGGCCCTGAGCCAGGCGCCCAAAGGTGATGTCGTGCTGCTGCACGCCTGTTGCCACAACCCCACCGGATTCGACCTGTCCCATGAACAATGGCGTCAGGTGTTGGACGTGGTGCGCAACCGCGACCTGCTGCCGCTGATCGACTTCGCCTACCAGGGCTTCGGTGATGGATTGGAACAGGACGCCTGGGCGGTCCGACTGTTTGCCCAGGTCCTGCCGGAAGTGCTGGTCACCAGTTCCTGCTCAAAGAACTTCGGCCTCTACCGCGATCGTACGGGTGCGTTGATCGTCTGTGCCCGGGATGCCGAGAAGCTAGTGGACATCCGCAGCCAACTGGCAAACATCGCCCGCAACCTGTGGTCGACACCGCCGGATCATGGTGCGGCCGTGGTGGCGACCATCCTCGGCAACCCGGAACTCAAGAGCCTGTGGGCCGATGAAGTCCAGGCCATGCGCCTGCGCATCGCGCAATTGCGCAGCGGCTTGCTGGAGGCCCTCGAACCCCATGGCTTGCGCGAGCGCTTCGCCCATATCGGCGTGCAACGCGGGATGTTTTCCTACACCGGCCTGACGCCGGAACAGGTCAAGCACCTGCGTGAGCGCCACAGCGTCTACATGGTGGGCACCGGCCGGGCCAACGTGGCCGGCATCGACGCCACGCGCCTGGACCTGCTTGCCGAGGCGATTGCTGACGTTTGCAGATAACACCACCGTCGGCCGTTGATTTTGTGGCGAGGGAGTCCCCGCCACGTCTTCGACGCTGCGCTGTCGCGCAGGGAACTAGAGCGACGTCCACGAGATATCTGTTTTTGATCGTTCCCACGCTCTGCGTGGGAATGCATCCCGTGACGCTCTGCGTCACCTTCCAGAAGCGGAACGCGGAGCGTCCCTGGCGACATTCCCACGCAGGAGCGTGGGAACGATCGATATGTATTTTCAGCCTTAAAAATCAAATGGTTGCATTTTATTCCATGAGAGCTTGCTCCCGCTCGACAGCTCCTACAGGCCTGTCCACTCGCGGACAAACTGCCCGAGATCCTCTTGCGGCGCCGTGCGCGCTTCTTTCTGCGGTGTGCCCAGGTAGAGAAAACCGATCACCTCCTCCCCATCCTCAAGGCCAAGCCCCCTGGCCACATGCGGCGAGTACGCCAGTTCACCGGTGCGCCACACGCCGCCAACCCCTTGGGCATACGCCGCCAACAAGATGCCATGGGCTGCGCAGCCGGCCGCCAGCAGTTGCTCGGATTTGGGGATTTTGAAATGGTCCTGCAGACGGGCGATCACCACCACGACCAGGGGCGCGCGCAATGGGCCGTTGAGGGCCTTTTCCACGACGGTTTCCGGTACCAGCGGGTCATTGAACCGCGCTGCTTCGGCCAGCAGTTCGCCCATGCGATGCCGCGCCTGCCCTTCGACTGTCAGAAAACGCCATGGCCGCAGCTGGCCGTGATCCGGCGCCCGCATGGCCGCGGCGAACATGAGTTCGCGCTGTTCCGGCGTGGGGGCCGGCTCCACCAGGCGCGGGACGGAAACACGGTTGAGCAAAGCGTCGAGAGCCTGCATCGGCCACCTCCTGAAAAAATGTCCGGCTATTCTAGTAGCTGTGCGGCGAGTTCGTTAGCGCAAATTCCGCGGCCAGGTGCCCACTCGGCGCCGGGTGCCGGTTTACAGGGCGCTTGTCGCGGGTAGAATGGCGCCCTTCCTTTTTCAGCCTGAGCGGACTTCATGGCGTTGCCGACCCTGCGGATCATTGGTTTCATCATCGGCATCTTCCTGATCACCCTGGCGATCTTCATGGTCGTTCCCATGGCCACCCTGATGGTCTTCGAGCGCACCCGCGACCTGCCGTCGTTCCTCTGGTCGAGCATGATTACCTTCCTCGCCGGCCTGGCCCTGGTGCTTCCCGGGCGCCCGGAACACATCCACCTGCGCCCGCGCGACATGTACTTGCTGACCGTCAGCAGTTGGCTGGTGGTGTGTATCTTCGCCGCGCTGCCGTTCCTGCTGACCCAGAAGATCAGCTACACCGACTCGTTTTTCGAAAGCATGTCGGGCATCACCGCCACCGGCGCCACCGTCCTGAGCGGCCTGGACACCATGTCCCCGGGCATCCTGATGTGGCGCTCGCTGCTGCACTGGCTCGGCGGTATCGGCTTCATCGGCATGGCGGTGGCGATCCTGCCCTTGCTGCGCATCGGTGGCATGCGGCTGTTCCAGACCGAATCGTCGGACCGCTCGGAAAAAGTCATGCCCCGTTCCCACATGGTGGCGCGGCTGATCGTGGCGTCCTACGTGGGCATCACCATTCTCGGCACCCTGGCGCTCTGGTGGGCCGGGATGAGCCTGTTCGATGCCATCAACCATGCGATGTCGGCGATCTCCACCGGCGGTTTTTCCACCTCGGACCTGTCCCTGGCCAAATGGACCCAGCCGGCCGTGCACTGGGTCATCATTGTCATCATGATCCTCGGCAGCCTGCCGTTTGCCCTCTATGTCTCGATGTTGCGGGGCAATCGCCGGGCACTGATCAAGGACCAGCAGGTCCAGGGGCTTATCGGGGTGTTGCTGGTGACCTGGCTGGTGCTCGGCACCTGGTATTGGGCGACCACCGACCTGCATTGGCTGGAGGCGCTGCGGCACGTGGCGCTGAACGTGACGTCCATCGTCACCACCACCGGTTTCGCCCTCGGCGACTACAGCCTGTGGGGCAATTTTTCGCTGATGCTGTTTTTCTACCTGGGGTTCGTCGGCGGTTGTTCAGGCTCGACGGCCGGCGGGATCAAGATCTTCCGCTTCCAGGTCGCCTACATCCTGCTGCGGGCCAACCTTAATCAACTGATCCACCCCCGCGCGGTGATCAAGCAGAAATACAACGGTCATCGCCTCGACGAAGAAATCGTCCGCTCGATCCTTACGTTCTCGTTCTTCTTCGCCATCACCATCTGCGTGATCGCCCTGCTGCTGTCGCTGCTGGGCGTGGAATGGATGACGGCGCTGACCGGTGCGGCCAGTACCGTGTCCGGCGTCGGTCCGGGGCTGGGGGAAACCATCGGGCCGGCCGGCAACTTCGCACCGCTGCCGGACGCGGCCAAGTGGATTCTGTCAGGAGGCATGCTGCTGGGCCGACTGGAGATCATCACGGTGTTCGTGCTGTGTATCCCGGCGTTCTGGCGTCACTGACCGCTTCAGGCTGACTCGCCAACCGTGCCCGGTATTCGCCAGGCGTGGTGTCGAACCAGCGGCGGAAGGCCCGGAAAAAATTGCTTGGGTCGGCAAACCCCAGCAGATAGGCGATCTCCAGCAGCGTCATGCCCGACTGCGCCAGGTACTGCTCGGCCAGTTCACGACGGGTGTCCTCAAGCAAACTCTGGAAACTGGTGCCCTCTTCCTGCAAGCGCCGCTGCAAGGTGCGCTGCGACAGGTGCAGCGTCTGCGCCACCACGTCACGCTTGGGCTCGCCCTGGGGCAACAGTCGGCACAACACTTGTCGTGCCTTATGGGTCACACGGCTTTCCGAAAAACGCGCGAGGTATTCACCGGCAAACCGGTCATGCAACTGCGCCATGGCTTCGTTGGCCGTCGGCAGCGGCGCCTCCATGTCGGCCCGCTCAAAAATCAGCGCGTCATAAGACGCGCCGAACACCAGCGGTGCGCAGAAGGCTCGCTGATAAGGCGCCAGGTCCAGGGGTTCGGTGCCTTGGAACAGCACTTTTACCGGGTGCAAGGTACGCCCGGTCAGCCAGTTGCACAGGGCCAACGCACAGGCCAGGGACGCTTCGGCACTTTGGCGAGTGGGGGGCAAATGGTCGCCATGCACCGTCAGGATCAGCCCATAGCCCTCTTCCAACCGACGAAAACTCAAGTCGGCGCTTTCGGCAATAATTCGCTGGTATCGCACCAGTCGCTGGAAACCCTCCGCCAGCGTGCGACTGGACATCAAGGCGTAGCCCGCCACATGGAACGAGGCCGGGCGCACCACTTTACCCATGTTCAAGCCAATGGCCGGGTTACCGGACAATTCCACCGCCCGTTGCCAGAGCCGCGTCATCGAGTCCTGGGGGAAGCGTGCATCCGGATCGTCCAGCGCATCAAAGTCCAGCCCCAGTTGCTTGAACAGCACCCGACAATCCAGGCCGTCGATTTCCAACGCCTTGACAATCCCCATCGCCCAGCTTGAAGAAGTCGTTCGTTCGTTCATGACGTTTTACTTGCATGACGAGCCGCAGGGTACGGCTGGATTTGCGAAGGATACTAAAGTGGCGCCCATTGTCACTGGCTGTTGCAAGTGATCGCTCTAGACTCAAAGTAAGCCGCTGGATTTATCGGTTGCCAGAACAATAACCAAAGAGCCTGCAGTCTTGGAAAACGCCAAACGATTCAATACCTTCGCCGAGTTCTACCCGTATTACCTCGGCGAGCACAGCAACAGCACCTGCCGACGATTGCATTTCATCGGCACCTCCCTGGTCATCCTGGTGTTCGTCATGGCCCTCGTAGTGGGGAGCGGGTGGCTGTGGCTCGCCCTGCCCGTGGCCGGCTACGGCTTTGCCTGGGTCGGGCACTTCTTCTTCGAAAAAAACCGTCCCGCCACCTTCCAGCATCCTTTCTACAGCCTGCTCGGCGATTTCGTCATGTACCGCGACATGCTGCTGGGCAAGGTGGCGTTCTAGCCAAAGGATTGCCTATGAACACTCATGCACGTTTTACCCACATGCGGGACGGCTCTCAGGAGGACTGGGCGATCATCGCCGCCGACTTCAGCGCCTACGCCCGGCAATTGCCGGGCCGGATCCTGGCCCACTTGAAGCTGCTGGACGGCGATTTCGGCGGGTTCCCGGTGGATCGCCTGACCCATTCCCTGCAAACCGCCACCCGTGCCTACCGTGACGGGCGGGACGAGGAATACGTGGTCTGCGCCCTGCTCCACGACATCGGCGACACCCTGGGTTCGTATAACCACCCGGACATCGCGGCGGCGATCCTCAAGCCCTTCGTCAGCGCGGAAAACCTGTGGATGGTGGAGAAGCACGGGATTTTCCAGGGCTATTACTTCTTCCATCACCTGGGCATGGACCGGCACCTGCGCGAGCAGTTTTTCGAACATCCGCAGTATCAGGCGACAGTCGACTTTTGTGCGAAATATGACGCAGCAGCGTTCGATCCCGAGTACGACACGCTGCCGTTGAGTTTCTTCGAGCCGATGCTGGAAAGGCTGTTTGCTGCGCCGAAGCAGTCGATCTACAAGGCGGCGATGACGGAGCAGCCTTCTGGCTGACAGATTGCTGGGGACCGCTGCGCGGTCCATCGCGGGCAAGCCTTGCTCCCACAGGTGTTGCCTGCTCTCATGGGCGGTGAGTACTTGTGGGAACAGCCTTGCTCCCACAGGTGTTGCCTGCTCTCATAGGCGGTGAGTACTTGTGGGAGCAAGGCTTGCCCGCGATGGCGTCATGAAGGCCTACACCGGCTCAGTCACTTTCAACTCAGTCTTGGCCAGTGCCTCCCGTGCCTGGGCCTCCGCCAACCGATACAACTCGATCGACCCGTCCCAGTGCTCGATCAGCGCCGTGCAGGATTCGACCCAATCGCCACAATTGAGGTATTCCACCTCACCCACCATGCGCATCTCGGCATGGTGGATATGCCCGCAGACCACGCCATGCAGTTCGCGCTTCACACACTCGTGGGCGATGGCTTCTTCGAAATCGCTGATGAAGCTGACGGCGGTCTTGACCTTGTGCTTGAGGTACGCCGACAACGACCAGTAGCCGTAGCCGTAACGGGCCCGCCAATGGTTGAGCCAGCGGTTCAGCGTGAGGGTGAACTCGTAGGCCGAATCCCCGAGGAACGCCAGCCAACGGTGGTACCGGGTAATGACGTCGAACTGGTCGCCATGGATCACCAACAGGTGCCGACCATCGGCAGTGACGTGCACCGCTTCGTCCACCAACTGGATATTGCCCAGGATCAGCTTCGAATAGCGCCGCAGGAACTCGTCATGATTGCCGGTGACGTAGATCACTTCGGTGCCGCGCTTGCTCATGGTCAGCAAGCGGCGAATGACGTTGGTGTGGGCCTGGGGCCAATACATCCCACCGCGCAGTTTCCAGCCGTCGATGATGTCCCCCACCAGGTAGATCTTGTCGGCGTGGTAGCCCTTGAGAAACTGCGACAGGTGCTCGGCCTGGCAATCCCGGGTGCCCAGGTGCACATCGGAAATCCACAGGGTGCGAACACGCTGTTTGCGGCTGGGTCTGGCGAGCTCGGCGCTGGTCATTGGGCAACCCTCTGATCGTTTTTGCCACTGTGCACGCCAGCGGTTAATGGCCTATGACAAACACAAGTCCATTGCATGACAGCGCCGGGCGTTGCGCCCTCGGTGTATGCTGGCGGCCTGACACGGGAGACCGCGATGAGACCGATCCTCACGCTACGCCACTACAGCCACGACTTGATCGCCCACAGCCATGACCATGCCCAACTGGTGTTCGGGCTGTCTGGCGCGCTGGATTTCGAGGTCGAAGGGCATGGCAGCCAGGTGGTGCAACAAAGCTTCGTGGTGGTACCGGCCGGCGCGCATCACGGCTGCGGCAGCCCCCACGGCAGCCGCTGCCTGGTGTTGGATGTGCCCAGTGATGATTGGGTCGGGCAATGCCTGGGGGATCACGCCGACGCCAGCCGCCGTTTGCTCGACGACACCGCGCGCCTGCCCCTGGATGCGGGGCAAAGCCAGTTGGTCAGTTGGTTGGCGGGCAGCCCGGTGGACGATCCGGTGATCGCCCAGCAAGGCGCGGTGCTGCTGCTGGCGAGTCTCAATAACGCTCGCCAGGCAACCCTCGGCGGCCGGCGCCTGCCCTACGCCGCACTCAACGCCCACATCGACCAGAACGCCGCCTATCCGCTGCAAGTGGCGGACCTGGCACGAGTCGCCGGCCTCTCCAGTGCCCGCCTGCACGCGCGCTTCGTCGCCGAGTGCGGGCAAACCCCGATGGATTACATCCGCAGCCGCCGCTTGCACAAGGCTGTAGCGTTGTTACGTGATTCGCAGTTGCCCATCGGTGAGATCGCCCACCGGGTCGGCTACGGCTCCCAAAGTGCCTTCGCCGCGGCGGTACTGCGGGAATTCGGCGCCTCGCCGGGCAAGCTGCGGCGTCAGCGATAGATTCGCGCTAAAAATCGCTAGGATCGCGACAGACACTGCCGCCTCACCCACGCTTAAATACTAGGGGACGATCCTGTGGGAGCGAGCTTGCTCGCGATTGCTATCTGTCAGTCAATATCTGCATTGCCTGAACCACCGCTTTCGCGAGCAAGCTCGCTCCCACAGAAGACACTCGCCAGTTGCCCCACTGTCTGTTGAAAGGATTGAAATGACACCCCGTACCGCCCTCGGCGCCCTGCACATCGGCGCACTCATGTTTGGCCTGACCGGTGTATTCGGCAAACTCGCCGCAGCCTCGCCGGCGGTCATTGTGTTCGGTCGCGCCGTCTTCGCCGTGCTCGCCCTGGCGATGTTCGCCCGGTTCGCCAGCAACAGCCGCTGGCAGCAACTGCGGGCCCAGGATGGCTGGCGATTGCTCCTTGGGGGGCTGTTGCTGGCCGGGCATTGGGTGAGTTTCTTCATCGCAGTGAAGGTTGCCGGCGTGGCGGTCGCCACGCTGGGGTTCACCAGCTTCCCGGCCTTCACGGTGCTGCTTGAAGGGCTGATCTTCCGCGAGCGGATTCGCGCCAATGAAATCTGGTTGGTGGTGTTGGTGAGCGTCGGCCTGGTGTTGGTCACGCCGAACTTCGACTTGGCCAGCGGCGCCACCACTGGCCTGCTGTGGGCCGTGTTCTCGGGGTTGCTCTTCTCCCTGCTGTCATTGACCAACCGCGCCGGTTCGGCGCACGTCCCGCCGGTGCAGGCCGCGCTGTGCCAGAACGTGGTGGTCGGGTTGTGCCTGCTGCCGATGGCCGCGCCACAATTGAGTGACGTTCGCCCCATCGACTGGTTGTGGATCGGCTTGCTCGGTGTGTTCTGCACCGGCCTGGCCCACAGCCTGTTCGTCGCCAGCCTGGCGGTGATCAAGGCCCGCACGGCAGCGGTGGTGTTCGCCATGGAGCCGGTCTACGGCATCGCCATGGCCTGGTGGCTGTTCGATGAGAGCCCGACCCTGCGCATGCTGCTGGGCGGCGTGGTGATCATCACGGCCATCGTGATCTCAAGCCAACTGAGCGGTTCAAAGAAACCGGGGGTTGGCGCCCAAGCCGCGTCTCACTGAACCCGATCGTTGTGGCCCAGGTCCCGCTCCGGATCGATCCGGTCGCGGACCCGCTGCTTGAGGACCTTGGCTTCGGGAAAACCACCATCGGCCTTGCGCTCCCAGATCTGCGTGCCGTCGCAACTGATGTGGAACACACCGCCGGTGCCCGGCACCAGCGACACCTTGCCCAGGTCATCGCCAAAGGTGCTGAGCAGCTCCTGGGCCAGCCAGGCGGCGCGCAGCAGCCATTGGCACTGGGTGCAATAGGTGATGACGACTTCCGGTTTGTGTTCGGTCATTGCGGGTGGACTCCTGGGTTCGAAGGCGTCGCTATAATACCCGCCTTTGATCGCCCGCCCCGAGATTGACGATGCGCCGCCTCCTGCCCCTCCTGCTTCTGTTGCTGTTGCCCCTGCTCGGCCATGCCAACGAGCCCGCCGTCGACGCGCCACGCCCGAAAATCGGCCTGGTGCTGTCCGGCGGCGCCGCACGGGGGCTGGCCCACATCGGCGTGCTCAAGGCCCTGGAAGAGCAAGGCATCAAGATCGATGCCATCGCCGGCACCAGCATGGGCGCGGTGATCGGCGGGCTGTATGCCTCGGGCTACAAGATCGACGAACTGGAAAAACTCGCCCTGGGCATCGACTGGCAACAGGCTCTGTCCGATGCGCCACCGCGCAAGGACGTACCATTCCGGCGCAAGCAGGATGACCGGGACTTCCTGGTCAAACAGAAACTGAGCTTTCGTGACGACGGCAGCCTCGGCCTGCCCTTGGGGGTCATCCAGGGCCAGAACCTGGCCCTGCTGCTCGAAAGCCTGCTGGCCCACGCCAGCGACACGCGGGACTTCGACAAACTGCCGATCCCGTTTCGCGCAGTCGCCACGGACATCGCCACGGGCGAAAAAGTCGTGTTTCGCAAAGGCCACCTGCCCAAGGTCATTCGCGCCAGCATGTCGATCCCGGCGGTATTCGCCCCGGTGGAACTGGACGGCCGGCTGCTGGTGGACGGCGGCATGTCCGACAACATCCCGCTGGATGTGGCCCGGGAAATGGGCGTGGACGTGGCCATCGTGGTCGACATCGGTACGCCCCTGCGCAACCGCAAGCAACTGGTCACGGTGGTCGACGTGCTGAACCAATCGACCACCCTGATGACCCGGCGCAACTCTGAAGAGCAACTGGCAACGCTGAAGAAAGACGACGTGCTGATCCAGCCGGCGCTGGCGAGCTTTGGCTCCACCGATTTCGGCCGGGCCCAGGACATGATCGATGCCGGTTACCGTGCCACGCGGATACTCGAGGCGCGCCTGGCTCCTCTACGCCCGTCCGAGGCGCCCGACGCCGAGCTCATGGCCGCGCGCACCCCCAGCGAGCGCACGCCGGTCATCACCGCCATTCGAGTGGAGAACGACTCGAAAGTCGGCGATGACGTGATCCGCTATTACGTTCGCCAGAAGATCGGTGAGCCGCTGGACCTGGGCCGCCTGCAGACCGACATGGGCACGCTGTACGGCCTGGATTACTTCGAGCAGGTGCAATACCGCGTGGTCCGCAAGGGCCCGGATCACACGCTGGTGATCAGCGCTCGGGGAAGACGCACCGGCACCGACTACCTGCGGCTGGGGCTGAGCCTGTCGGACGACATGCGCGGCGACAGCGCTTTCAACCTGGGAGCCAGCTATCGGGTCAACGGCATCAATCGCCTCGGTGCCGAATGGCTGACCCGGGCGCAGATCGGCGACAAGCAGGAGTTGTACAGCGAGTTCTACCAGCCATTGGATGTCGGCTCGCGCTACTTCATCGCCCCCTACGGGCAATTCGAATCCCGCAACGTGGAGTCGATCCTGGACAACGATCCGGTGGCCCAGTATCGCGTCGAGCGCTATGGCTTCGGGCTGAACGTGGGCCGCCAGATCGGCAACAACGGCGAAATCCGCTTCGGTGTCGGCCAGGCCTGGGGCAAGGCGGATGTGCGCATTGGCGACCATGACCAGCCCAGCGAAAACTTCAATGAAGGTTTCTATGAGCTGAAGTACTCCTTCGATTCCTTCGACAACGTGTATTTCCCCCACGAGGGGGAAGACATCGGCCTGAGCTGGCGCCAATACGAACCGGGGCTGGGTTCCGACCAGCGTTACCGCCAATGGGAGTTCAAGCTGGACAAGGCCCTGAGCAGCGGCCCGGATACCTTCATCCTGGGCGGGCGCTACGGACGAACACTGGACACTGCTGAAGTCGTGACGTCCAGCTTTGTGCTCGGTGGCGCGCGGCAACTGTCAGGCTTTCGCGAAGACGGGGTGTCCGGGCAGAACATCAGCCTGATGCGCGCCGTGTATTACCGCCGCCTCACACCGCGGGCCTACCTGCCACTGGACTTCCCGCTGTACATCGGCGGCTCATTGGAACGCGGCCGGGCCTGGAACAACGACAACGAATTCGACAGCGGCTACATCAACGCCGCCAGCATTTTCCTCGGTTTCGATACACCGCTGGGGCCACTGAATTTCAGCTATGGCTTTAACGACGATGATGAACAGGCGGTGTATCTGAACCTGGGGCAGACGTTTTGAGGGGATAGGCGTTTGCCTGGGCTGGATTGATAGCCTGACAGGCCGCTATCGCGAGCAAGCTCGCTCCCACAAGGGGTCCATGGGTGTCTGCGCAATGGCTGTTCACCACAAATCCCTGTGGGAGCGAGCTTGCTCGCGATAGCGGCGGGTCAGTGTCGGTGATGTTGACTGTGCTGCTACCTCAGCGAATCCCCGCCAGCAGCACCCGGGCGGTTTGCTTGAGGGGTTCGTCGCCCTCCTCGAGCAGTTCTTCAAGCAGGGAGACGGCGGTTTTCAGGTCTCCATCGTCGATGCAATTCTGTGCCTGTTCCAGCTTGACCGAGTGTTCAGGGACCTGAGGTTCGAGGGAAAGGGTGTCCAGGGAAACAGGTTCAAGTGCCAGCGGCTCAAGTTCCAGCGACTGTTCTTCGTCGGCAAAGCTATCGAGGAAGGCATCGTCCAGGGACTCGGTCTCCAGTGGCGCTTCCCATTGCAGCTCCGGTTCGTCAAAACCTGAAAGCGAAAAGCTCTCGGCGGCATGGGGTGAAACAGCCTCCTTATCAACCGTGTTGTCCTGGGCATCGGCGAGGTCCCAGCTGGTTTCCATGGACAGTGCATCCAGGTCCAACTCGAACTCGTCACCGGGCACCGGTTCACGTTCAGGTGCCGGTGCCGGTGCCGGAGCAGGTGCAGGTGCAAAAACCGGTACCTGAGGTTGTACCGACGCCACTGTCGGCGCGGCGATAATGGCAACCTTGGGATAGCGCCCGCGGATCTCCTCCAACGTCCCGGCATCGATACCCTGTGCCAGTAGATGATGTTCCTGGGCCTGGAAACCGATGACATCGCCCTGCTTGCCCAGTACCTCCAGCAACTTGAGGCCCAGGTCGGTGCGTTCCGGCTCCGCCAGCAACGCGGCGCGCAACAGCCCTGCGGCCTCGGTGAACCGACCGTAGGTCAAGTAGATCCCGACGCCCTCCAGCACATCGCCCAGGGGCGTATCCCCGTTGTTGAACGATGCCGCAGTCTCGGACGGCTCCGTATCGGGGATTGATGCATAGGTTTCGTCGTCCTCCTCCAGCATCGGCTCGGGACGCCCGGTCATCGGTTCCAACTCGGCCTGCTGCTGCCGACGCCGAACGAACAGTAACAGCGCCAGCAACCCCAACAGGCCCACCAGCCCCGCCACCCATGTCCAATTGACGCCCTCTGGCTCTGCTACCGGTTCTGTAGCGGGTTGCGCGTCCGGCGCCGGTTCCGCTGCAGGAAGCGCCGGTTGCGGTGGTGTCGATGCAACAGGGGCTGGTGCAACCTCGGCCAGCCGGGCCTGCAATTCGCTGATCTGCTTGCGCTGGCCAGCGATTTCCTCGTCCTGGGCCTGGAGCCGGGCCTGCAGTTCATCGATCGTCTTCTGTTGCTGCTGGTTTTGCAGCACGCTGGCGGCCATTTGCTCATCGGGCGCGGCGGGGGCCTGGCCAGCAGGGGCTGCAGCCGAAGTCGGCAGCACGGCCGAGTCGGGCAGCAACAAGTGCTGGCCGATGGAAAGCCGGTCACTGCCGGGGTTCAAGGCCTGGATTCCTTGCATCAACTCATTGACCGACGCGTTGCTACCGGCGTCATGCAGGCGCTTGGCGATGATCCAGGGGTTGTCTCCCGGCACGACGGTGTAACGCTTGCCCTGTACCGCCGGGGGCGGCTTGATGGACTGAGGGGCCTGGGAAGGTTCATCACGGACCGGCACGATACCCGGTGTGCCCGGCGGGTCGATCAGTACGGTGTATTCTCGCAGCAGGCGCCCGTTGGGCTGATTGAGCTGCACCAGGAAGTTGAGAAAGGGTTCCTCCACCGGTTTGCTGGATGTCACCCGAATGAAGCTGCGCTCCCCGCGCAACACCGGCGTGAAGCGCAGGTTGTTGAGAAAGAACGCCCGTTCCACACCCGCACGACTGAAATCGTCCGGGCTCGCCAGGCTGGCCGACAGATCGCCCTCGCTGATCCCGGCCACATCGACCAGGGCGATATCGGCGCGCAACGGCTGGTTCAGGGCGGAATGGAGCGTGATGTCCCCCAGCCCCAGCGCCGACGCCAAGGCAGAATACCCCAGGGCACCCACGACGACCGACACGTTGACCCAACTGCGCAACGTGGACTGCAAACTTTCAAGCATGGGTATCCCTTTCGACTACCAGACTGAGCGCAAACGCATCCAATACGATCACTTAGTACTGGTTATAGTTCGCTAATCGCCGAATCTCAAAAGTCTGGCGCCAGGGATAATGCCTCAGGATTTTTCCAGGTTGGCCAGGATCGTACCGTGGACCCGCATGCACACACGCATGTCCGCTTCGTCGACACCTTCGAAAAGCTCACGACGCAGTTGCGTGGCAATGGTTTCGATTTGTTCGATCAACGGCAGGGCCGGTGCGCAGAGCACGATTTTCTTGGCCCGGCGGTCCTCGGCCACGGCCTGGCGCTGCACCAGCCCCTGGGTTTCCAGGCTGTCGAGCAACCGGGCCAGTGTCGGGCCTTCGACGGCGACGCTCTGGGCCAGTTCTCGCTGGGTCGGCGCCTGTTCGAAACGGGCCAGGTGCAACAGCACCAGCCAACGCGCCTGGGACAGGCCCAGCCCGGCCAGGCGGCGATCCAGTTCGGCACGCCAGCCTCGAGACATTTGCGCCAACTGCATGCCAAAACGGTGTTGATCGGTTAACGGCATAAAAAACTCATCAGATCTGAAATAGAGAAAAACTAATTATTAGTCAGCTAAGCATGAGCTTTGGATTCAAGCAAGGTTCACCTTGTACTGAATCGTTAAAGGCACGCAACCCACTGATCAGACTTCAAATTCCGACTGCAACGCAGCCCTGACGCAATACAGCACGCCTTCGGGAACCCGTCCGACAAACAGTGCGGCAACTTCAGACACTGGCGGTAACTCGCCTTCGCCATCCAGGAAGGCATCCTGCACCTCTCCCATCAGTTCTTCGGGCAGATCCAGCGCCTGTTCCAGGGACAACTGCTGTTTGCCAATGGCTTCGGCCAGCATCGTGTAGACGTTCTTTTCCGAGCACTGCAGTTGCCCGGCGATCTGCAACGGCGTCATGCCGGCCCGGGCCAGCGTAATGAGTTCGTGGCGTACATCGGCCACCGCTTTCGGTGCTTCGGCCTCGCCGCCCAGGACCTGGAGGAAGGCCTCGCCATACCGCTCCAGCTTGCGCGCGCCCACACCACTGACCTGGGCCATTTCCGCCAGGGAGGTGGGCTGGCTGCGGAGCATTTCCAGCAGCGTCGAGTCGGGGAAGATGACGTACGGCGGGACGCCGTGCTCCTCGGCCAGCTTGCGCCGCAAGGCCCGCAAGGCTTCCCATTGATCGCGCTCTTCGCCACGCACCAGTTGGCTGGCCTGGCTCTTGCTGCTCTTGACCGCCGTTGCCGGCTTGAGGTCGCGACGCAGTTCGAGGGTGACTTCGCCTTTGAGCAACGGCCTGCAAGTCGCACTCAGGCGCAGGCCGCCGTAGCCTTCCAGGTCGATGTCGGCCAGACCGCGGGCCACCAGTTGTCGGAATAATGAACGCCACTCACCCTCGGTGCGTGCCTTGCCCACGCCGAACACCGACAGGTGCTGGTGGCCAAAGCTGCGGACCTTTTCGTTGTCCTTGCCCAGCAACACGTCCACCAGATGCCCGACGCCGTAGCGCTGGCCGGTGCGGAAAATCGCCGACAAGGCCTGGCGGGCCGGCTCGGTGGCGTCCCAGGTTTCCACGCCATCGACGCAGTTGTCGCAATGCCCGCAAGGCTGGGGCATGTCTTCGTCAAAATAGGCCAGCAGGGTCTGGCGACGGCAGCGGGTTTCTTCGCACAGCGAGAGCATCGCGTCGAGTTTGTGCTGCTCCAGACGCTTGTGGCGCTCATCGCCTTCGGAGTTCTGCAGCATCTGCTTGAGCATCACCACGTCTTGCAGGCCGTAGGCCATCCAGGCATCGGCCGGCAAGCCGTCACGGCCGGCACGCCCGGTTTCCTGGTAATACGCCTCGAGGGACTTGGGCAGGTCCAGGTGCGCGACAAAACGCACGTTGGGCTTGTCGATGCCCATGCCGAACGCAATGGTGGCCACCATGATCAAGCCTTCCTCGTTGAGGAAGCGCTTCTGGTGATAGGCCCGCAGGTCGTTGGGCAGGCCGGCGTGATACGGCAGCGCCGGGAACCCCTGTTCACACAGGAACGCCGCCACTTCATCGACCTTCTTGCGCGACAGGCAATAGACAATGCCGGCATCACTGCGGCGCTCGGCGAGGAACGCCAGCAACTGCTTGCGCGGCTGCTCCTTGGGTACGATGCGGTAGAAAATATTCGGACGGTCGAAACTGGACAGGAAGCGCTCGGCGTTCTGCAAGTGCAGGCGCTCGACGATTTCCTCGCGGGTGCGCTTGTCGGCGGTGGCGGTCAGGGCGATGCGCGGCACGTCGGGGAACAGTTCCGCCAACTGCCCCAGTTGCAGGTATTCGCGTCGGAAATCGTGCCCCCATTGGGATACGCAGTGGGCTTCGTCGATGGCGAACAGGGCAATTTCCAGGCTCTGCAGGAACGCCAGCATGCGCGGCTGCACCAGGCGTTCCGGGGCCAGGTACAACATCTTCACTTCGCCGCGCTTGATGCGTGTCGCCAGGTCCCGCTGTTGCTCGGCGCTGAGGGTGGAGTTCAGCGAAGCAGCGGCAACCCCCAGCTCTTCGAGGGTCGCAACCTGGTCGTCCATCAATGCGATCAGCGGCGAGACCACCACGGCCAGGCCGTTGCGCAACAGCGCCGGGACCTGGAAGCACAAGGATTTGCCGCCGCCGGTGGGCATGAGCACCAGGGCATCGCCACCGTTGGCCACGCGCTCAATAATGGCACCCTGGCGGCCACGGAAACTGTCGTAGCCGAAGATGTCCTTGAGGACGCGTTGAGCCTGTTCGAGCATAGAAACTCCAAAAATCACCGAAACATCCCTGCAAGGCTGGTTCAGAATCACAAACGCTGCACCGGCAAATCGTAAGTGTGCGTTTCGAACCGGCGGGACGCCGCAGGGCATCACAAAACGCGGCAGTATACCCGAGGCCTTCGTTGCAAAGGGGGCTGCTGACAGGAGGTGCTAGCGGCTAGGGATACCCATACATTGCTTCCGTTGCCACAAGTCCCTGTAGGAGCGAGCTTGCTCGCGATAGCGGTGGGTCATTTTGAGAAGGTGCTGGATGTGCCGCCCTCATCGCGAGCAAGCTCGCTCCCACCACATTTGATCTGCGGCGCCCCCCCCATTTGTGTCCACCCCTGGCCTTCAAGAGGCAAATACGCCACGCGGCTGGCCTGGGCGCTCAAGAAGGCCTAGAATTCCCGCATTGTTTATTCCCCAAGGTAGCCCGTAATGTCCTTCGCTGAGCAACTGACCCGCCTGCAAGTCTTTCTCGACGCCGATGAGCTGCACGAAGAGGCGCTGGACTACGTGGCCGCTCACGGCTATCTGACCGCCCTGTCCATCTGCGCAGAAACGGTGCCGGACCGTGAGTGGATCGACGCCCTGTTCGCCGAAGAGCCGCATTACAGCGACGAAGCCCAGCGTGCCGAAATCGAAGCCACGCTGGTCGGCCTCAAGGCCCACATCGCCCGCCAACTGGCTTCCGACGAAGAATTCGAACTGCCGTGCGACCTGGACCTGGGCGATGACCCGGACGATTCGGAGTTGCGTGGCTGGTGCATCGGCTTCATGGAAGGCGTGTTCCTGCGCGAAGCCGCCTGGTTCGAAACCGCCGAAGAGGAAGTCAGCGAAATGCTGCTGCCGATCATGGTCGGTTCCGGCCTGTTCGATGAGCAACCGGAATTTTCCGACATCGCCGCCGACGCCAACCTGATGGACGACATGATTGTCCAGATCCCCGAAGCCCTCACGGCCCTGTACCTGCTGTGCAACGCACCGGACGAGAAACCGGCGATCCTCAAGCCTCGCCACCACTGAGTGACCGGGTGCCCTCGCCAGTCGGCAATCGCCCGCTGATCCTGCGTTACGTTCTGTTGGCCATTGGCTGGCTGAGCGTAGCGCTGGGGGTCATCGGCATCTTCGTTCCCGTACTGCCCACCACCCCTTTCCTGCTCCTGGCGGCGGCCTGTTTCGCCCGCAGCTCGCCGCGCTTCTACCAATGGCTGGTAGAACATCCCCGCCTCGGCCCGTGGATCCGCGACTACCTCAGCGGCAACGGCATCCCGCTCAAGGGTAAGGTCTATGCCATCGGGCTGATGTGGGCGAGCATCCTCTTTTCCTGCTACCTGGTGCCCCTGCCGTGGGCCCGGGGGTTCATGCTCACCAGTGCGGTGCTGGTAACGGTTTATATCCTCAAGCAGAAGACATTGCGCAAACCCTGAGCCGCCACAAAAGCAAAACCCGTCATGTCCAGACTGGACATGACGGGTTTTGTCGTTTCAGCTCACCTCACACCGTGTCCACCTTCAAAGAATGATCGTTGAGCATTCCGTTGATGATGGTCGCCGTATCCGCCCCGCCAGCGATCATCCCGTCTGCGCCGGGCGTGACGCCGTAATGACTGGCGAGGTTGACGCCCGCCAGATCGATGGTCTGGTTCGGCGTGGCACCGGCAATGGCACTGACGTCGATGCTGGTGATGACCGACCCTCCGCTGCCGCTGATGGTGAAGTGCAGGTAATCGTCCAGTGACGCGGTGCTGCCGTTCTCCCCTTGCAACAGCTGGGACAGGTCGAGTTTGTCGACGCCGGGCGAGAAGTCCGTGATCACGTCGTGGCCGCTGTTGCCTGCCTGCCATTGGAAGGTATCGGCACCGCTGCCGCCAGTGAGCGTGTTGTTGCCCAGGCCGCCGATCAGCAGGTCATCGCCGCCACCGCCATTGAGCACGTCATGGCCCAATCCACCGTTGATGCGGTTGCTCGCGCTGTCACCGGTGAGGGTATCGTTGAAGTTCGAACCGACCAGGTTTTCGATGCCGGTCAGCGTATCGGTGCCGGCGCCTACGGTGTTCTGCGCCGCCAACAATCCCAGGTTCACCGTGACCCCGGCGGTGGCGTGGGCATAGCTCGCCGTGTCGTTGCCCGTACCACCGTCGAGCAGGTCGTTGCCCGCGCCGCTGTAGAGCAGGTCATTGCCTGCCCCGCCGTGCAGGGTGTTGTTGCCCGAGCCTGCGCTGAGGATGTCGTTGCCGTCGCCCGCATTGAGGATGTTGTCGCCGTTACCAGCCAACAGCACATCGTCCCCGGTGGTGCCCGTCAGGGTATGGCCCGCCTGGTAGCTGATGTCCACCGCAGCACTGTCGCTACCGCCATGGTTGTCGCTGGCGGTGTAGCTGCCGTGGTAATCCGGGGTGCTGTCCTGGGCGCCGGCGTAGTTGACGGTCATGGTCAGTTGATAGTTTTCCGCAGCGTTGGAATTACCGCCGCCGGGATTGGGGATGTTGGTGACGTGGATCTGGTAGTTGCCATCCGCCGCCGCAGTGAACGAGGCGCCGTCGCTGATCGCAATGAACGGCCCACCGTTGAGAGAATACTCAAGGGTGATATGCCCACCCGCCAGGTTATGGTCCAGCGTCAGGGTTTCACCCTGCTTGAGGCTGATGTTGAGGCGGTCCTCATCGTTGGCATTATTGTTGGAAACCGCACCCAGCGCGCCACTGACCACCAGCACCGCCGTCATGGTCGCGGCATTGGCGACGAAGGCGCTGCGATTGAGGTTGATCGACTGCACGTTGTTACCGGTGAAACTGACCGTGCCGGTGCTGCCGGTGAAATCCCCGCCTTTGGCGGTCCAACCGGTATTGAAACTGGTGGGTGACGCGGTGAGCGGATCGCCGTTGGCGTCGCTGTCGTTGCCCAGCAGCAATTCGCCCGGTACCACGATGTTGCCCGACAGCACGTTGGTGATGATGTTGTCGTCCATCGCCACGGGTGGGCTGTTGGGCACGACTTTGACCACCAGGCTGGAGCTGGCCAGGTCGCCATCGTTGTCACTGACGGTGTAGCCGATGTTTTCGGTGATCAATACGCTGGTGGCGGTCTGGGAGGTATAGCTGAACGCACCGGTATCGAGGTTGACCACCAGGGTACCGTCATGGGCGGTGGCAATGCTCAGCGTGTTGGTGGTCGTATTGAAACTGCCATGGTTGACCCCACCACTGGTGCTCAGTGCACCGTGGCCACCGTTGGCCGTCGGGTCATAGCTGTACGTGGTGCCATCGACCACCAGGCTTTTGACAAACCCACCATCGGCGCCGAACGAACCGCCTTCGCCCAGCAGGTTGCCGGTAACCGGCGCGCCTTGCACCGTGCCGGAGAGCACCGAATTGAGCTGGTTCAGGTCGGTGACCACCACTGCGTTGGTGTTGGTATGAGCGCTGCCGTCGTAGGCCAGCGGGTCGAGGTAGTCGTTACTGACACCGTCGCCCAGGCCAATGGCGTAGTTCTTGATGCCGTTGGCATCAAGGAAGGCTTTCCACGCCGCCTCGTCTGCCGTGCCGGTTTCCAGGCCAGAATTGGGCTTGCCGTCCGAGAAGAAGTAGCCGATGTTCTGCGCGCCGGTCAGTTGCCCGGAAGTGACAAACGCAGTCTTGGCCGTCGCCACTGCCGCGTCGTAGTTGGTCCCGCCACCCGCCGACAGGCTGGAGAGAAGCGACTTGGCAGTCGCCACGTCGACCCACACCGAAGTCTGGTCGGTGGCACTGCTGCTGAACGTCACGAGCTGGACTTTCACATCCCCCAGGTCATCGTATTTATCGAGCAAGGCGCTGATCGCCTGTTTCGCCAGGTCCAGCCGCGAAAGCCCCGGTACACCGGAGTCATCGGCCATGCTGCCGGACACGTCGAGCACGATCAGCAGGTTCGAATCGATCTCCACCGCGGTGACCGAACGCTCGGACGCAACGGCCTTCGGTACATCATCGACGATGCTGACCACCAGACTGCCGGTGGTGCTGTTGCCCAGGGAATCCGTGGCCTGATAGGTGAAGCTTTCGCTCAACACGTTCGGGCCATCATTGGCATGGGGCGTGGTGTTGGCTGGCGAGGTCAGGGTGTAGGTGTAGGAACCGTCCGGGTGGAGCAACAACTGGCCGTAGGCGCCGGTGGCGTTGCCCACCAGGGTGAAGGAGACGGCGCCAGTGGCACCGCTGACTGAACCGACCAAGGTGCCACTGGCAGTTTCGCTGGTGGCGCTCGGGTCGCTGCCGGTGACGCTGCCAGGGGCAAGGTCCTGGCCATCCTGGTTCAGGTCGAGGGCTTTTTCATAGACAGTAACGTCGTGGTCGGTTTCTGCGATGAGGCAGCTGTTGTGCACGTCAATGGTGAGGGTGGTGGTGCTCTCATCACCATCGGCATCACGCACGGTGTAGGTGAAGACATCGGTCGCGCCTGCTGCACCGACAGCATCGGGGTTGCTGTGGTAGACGGCGTTGCCGTTAGCGTCCAGGGTCAGGTAGCCGTAGGTGCCGTTGATCTGGTTGTTGAGACCACCGACAGCAGAGGTTGAAGTGTCGTTGCCGGCGCGCACGCCGATCACCATGCCGCCATCCGCGCCAAGTACGTCGTTGTCCAGCACGTTGCCGTTGACCGTGCCGCCCTCCAGCACCGAGGCGAAATCGGCATGGGCGCTTGGCACGTCGTCGACGATGTCGATGACGATGGTGCTGGTGACGGTGTTGCCCAACGAGTCCGTGGCCTGGTAGGTGAAGCTTTCGCTCAGCACATTCGGGCCATCGTTGGCGTGGGGCGTCGTCGTGGCTGGCGAGGTCAGGGTGTAGGTGTAGGAGCCGTCGGGCTGAAGCGACAGTTGCCCGTAGGCACCGTTGGCGTTGCCCACCAGCGCGAAGGTCACTGCGCCAACGGCACCGCTGATCGAGCCGACAAGGCTGCCACTGGCGGTTTCGCTGGTGGCGCTCGGGGCGCTGCCGGTGACAGTGCCGGGGGCCAGGTCCTGGCCGTCCTGGTTCAGGTCAAGGGCTTTTTCGTAGACGCTGATTTCGTGGTCGGGGGTGGCGACGAGGCAGATATCGTGGACATCAATGGTGATGGTGGTGGTGCTTTCATCACCGTCGGCATCACGCACGGTGTAGGTGAAGACATCGGTCGCACCCGGGGCGCTGACGGTGTTCGGGTTGCTGTGGTAGACGGCGTTGCCATTGGCGTCCAGGGTCAGGTAGCCGTAGGTGCCGTTGATCTGGGTGTTCAAGCCGCCAATCGCCGGAGTCGAGGTGTCGTTGCCTGCACGCACACCGATCACGGCACCACTCGCAGCCGGTCCGTCGGCACCACCTTCATCGTTGTTCAGGACGTTGCCACTGACCGTCCCACCTTCATCCACCGAGGCAGAGTCGGCATGAGCGGTCGGCAGGTCATCAACGATATTCACGTCCAGGTTGCCGTTGGCGGTGGTGCCGTTATCGTCGGTGACAACCACTGCGAACTGTTCGCTAACGCTGTTGGCGCCGTTGGCGTTTGGATGGGCTTCGTTATCCAGCAAGGTGTAGCTGTAGCTGACCACCCCAGTCGCAGCGTTGAAACCGGTGATAGTCAGGGTGTTGCCCAGCGCGGTGGTAATCGACTGTGGGAAACCGGCTGCCACGCCACCCGTCACCACATTGATGCCGCCAACACTCAAGGTTTGCACACCGTCCAACGCAGTCACGGTGAACGTGCCGCTTTGAGTCAGGGTCGGTGCATCCGGGCTGCTGCCATCGCTGAGGTTTTTCTCCTGCAATGACAACTCACCGCCGTCGGTGTCGAGGCCGGTGATGATCACTGGGTCATCGTTGTTGTGTACTTGCAGCACCAGGTTCGCGGTGCTGGTGTCACCGTCGGCATCGGTCAGGGTGTAGGTGAAGGTTTCGCTGCCATCGCCACCACCGTGCAGGCCCTTGAAGTCGGCATCGGCGGTGTTGAGGGTGTAGGTGTAGGAACCGTCGGCATTGAGCACCAGGGTGCCGTAAGTACCGGTGAAAGTGCCGGGGGTGATAGGGCCGGACGCCACATGGTCTGCACCTTGGGTGTCGTTGGTCAGTACGCTGCCGGTCAGGGTCAGGTTGGTTTCCGAAGCGGTACTGGCGTTGCTGTCGTCCACGGCTTTAGGCAAGTCATCGACGATGTTCACGTCCAGATTACCGTTCGCGGTGGTGCCGTTGTCGTCAGTGGCGACCACTGCGAACTGTTCGCTGAGGCTATTGGCGCCGTTGGCGTTTGGATGGGTTTCATTGTCCAGCAAGGTGTAGCTGTAGCTGACCACGCCCGTGGCGGCGTTGTAGCCAGTGATGGTCAGCGTATTGCCGAGTGCGGTGGTAATCGATTGTGGGAAACCGGCTGCCACGCCACCCGTCACCA
>NZ_JAHBCZ010000054.1:0-28673 GCF_019956035.1 Pseudomonas sp. A-RE-22 | reverse complement strand
CACTCGCTGCAAGCGGATGCCCACGGCCAGTGCCGCCAGCGGGTCATCGGCCACCGCCCGCAACGACAATCCGAGCCGGGTCTTGTTGAACAGCCAGGACAGCAGCAGCACCAGGAGCGCTGCCGTCAACGCGGCAAAAATGTCGAACTGCGACAACAACATCCCGCCCAGCTCCAGCGGTTCGTCACTGATGCCCAGCTCCAGGCCATGCACCTGGGCGCCCCACAGCGCCTGGGCGAAGCCTTCGATGACGTAGGACAGGCCAAGGGTGGCCATGAACAACGTGATCGGCGAACGGTTGACCAAAGGGCGCAGTACCACACGCTCCACGGCCACGGCGATCAGCAGCATCGCCGCCAGGCTGATGAGGAACGCCAGCCAGAACGGCACACCGCGTTCCAGCAGGCTGACGAAGGTCAGCGCCGAGAACAGCACCATCGCGCCCTGGGCGAAATTGAATACCCCGGAGGCCTTGTAGATCAGCACAAAACCGATGGCCACCAAGGCGTACATCACCCCCGCCAACAACCCGCCAATCAATACTTCAAAGAAAAATTCCATCGCTGTTCCTGTTCTGCGGGCGCAACTTGCTTGCCCTCCCTGGTGGGAAGGCGTCGAATATCCAGTGTCAGTGGCGAGCGCCCAGGTAGGCCGAAATGACCTCGGGGTTTAGCCGTACTTCCTCGGGCGAGCCATCGCCGATCTTGCGACCGTAATCGAGCACCACCACGTGATCACTGATGTCCATGACCACGCCGATATCGTGTTCGATCAACACCACGGTGGTGCCCAGCTCACGATTGATGTCGACGATGAAGCGACTCATCTGCTGCTTCTCGTCGGCGTTCATCCCGGCCATGGGTTCGTCCAGCAGCAATAGCCGAGGCTCCGCCGCCAGCGCCCGGGCCAGCTCCACCCGCTTCTGCAAGCCATAGGGCAACGTGCCCACCAGGGTGTCGCGCCAGGGCTGCAAATGCAGGAACGCGATAACGCGCTCGGCCGATTCGCGCTGGCGGTCATCCTCGGCCCGGGCGCGACCGATGCGCAGCGCCTGCTCGATCCAAGTGCTGCGCCGCTTGAGGTTGCGTCCGGTGAGCACGTTGTCGAGCACGCTCATGCCCTTGAACAGCGCGATGTTCTGGAACGTGCGGGCGATGCCGCGTACCGCCACGTCGTGGGGGCGCATCCGGCGCCGCTCCTGTCGATCAAAACGGATACGCCCCTCCTGGGCCTGATACACGCCGCTGATGACATTCAGCAGCGAACTCTTGCCGGCGCCGTTGGGGCCGATCAAGGCGCAGATCTCTCCGGTGGCGACGCGAAAGCTGATGTCCGTGACCGCTTTGACGCCTTTGAATGACAGTGAAATATGGTCCAGCTCCAGCAAATGCGTGGCGGCCGTCTGGGTCATGAGGCGTCTCCTCTCAGGCCAATTGCGACTGGAGCCCGCTCCAGTCATCGGTGGTTTGCTGCACAAGATGCGTCGACGCTTCCCAGTGGGCCGCATCGCTCCACTGGCGAACCCGGATACCCAATGCCTGGAAAAACGCCTGGGTTTCGGGCGGTAACGCATCGCCCACCAGCAGCGGTGCGCGGGTCCGGGAAAACCCCAGCACGTCGCGCAAAGGCCGGCGCACCAGCCAGTCCCCCAGATGCCGTTGCAGGACGTCGGGATGGGCCGCCAACGCCCAGTCCACCAGCCCACGCGACCAACTGCCCGGCGCCGGCAAACGCTCCAGCGCATAACGGTACAAACGCTCGTAGGTCTCTTGTGTTCCGGCCACCAGCGTCGGGCCCAGCTCGCGGCGGTCGCGATCACGGGTCGCCAGATTCTCCGGAAAATTCAGGCGAAAACCGGCTATCAACCAGGGCGCCAGCAGATAGCGGGCTTGTCCGCCCGAGGCGAACGCCCGCGCGGCCAATGCCTCTTCCTGTCGTCCCAGGCCTTCGCGCGTCACCAACCGCTGGCCCTCCTGCAGCAGCTCGGCGTGGCTGACGCGTTGTTCTTCAATCGCCTGCCCAGCCCCGCGATAAAACACAAAGGCCGTTTGCAGCACTCGCCCTTGCGGTGCCCGTTCATTGATTGGCTGCTCGGCAACCAGCGCGGCGTAATCCAGCGCTTGAACAAATGGCGTCGAATCCGCCAGGCCACGCTTGTCGAGATAAACCAGCACACGCGCAGCCACCTGCGCCGCACGCAGACGCAGCATCTCTTCCAACCCTTCCACCAGGACGAAATCCGGCTGCAGCGTGCCGAGCAGTTGCACCTGTTCGGCCGCCACCTCCAGTGGATCGAACAGACTCGCCACGCCCCCCAGCCACTGCGCGGCCAAGGCTGCAAGCAGCGCCTGTGGTCTGGGTCGGCTGATGATCGTCAGGGTCGCGCCCGCTGAAAAACTGCGGGCTTGCAGGGCACTCGCCAAACGGCGCACCTCATCGGCCACTTGCGCCCAGCTCCGCTCCTGCCAGACACCCAGGTGCTTATGGCGCAACGCGACATCCGCGCCATGCCAATGCGCCTGTTGCCGCAACCACTGGGGCAAGCTGGCCGGTGCCGTGTCGAGAGTGTCGGTGAACGTGCCCATACTGCCTCCCGCGCCTAAGCGACTGCCGCCGTTTTGGCTGCCACTTTGCGTTGCTCCAGCTCACGCACCAGCGGCAGCACCTTGCGGCCGAAATACTCGACCTCTTCCTGGAAGTGCAGAAAGCCGGCGAGCACCAGATCCACACCCACGGCCTTGAGCGCGACGATGCGTTCGGCAATCTGCTGCGGTGTGCCGATCAGGTTGGTCTTGAAGCCATCGTTGTACTGCACCAGGTCCTCGAAGCTGGACTTGGCCCAGTTGCCCTCGCCTTCCGGGCTTGATTTGCCGGCCTGTTTCGCCGCATCGCCGAAGGCATTGACGGCCTCGGGGTCGGCCTGGTCGATGATCTGGGCAAGGACCGCCCGCGCCTCTTCTTCGGTGTCGCGAGCAATGACAAAGGCGTTTACACCGACCTTGACCTTGTGATTGTTGGCCGCGGCTTTTGCCTGGAGGTCATCGATCTGCGCCTTGACGCCTTCCACGGTATTGCCGTTGGTGAAGTACCAGTCCGATACCCGGGCGGCCATGTCCCGTGCCGCCCGCGAGCTGCCGCCCTGGAAAATCTCCGGGTGCTGCTGCAGTGGTTTTGGCTTGAGGGTGTAGTCGTGGAAGCGGTAGAAGTCACCGCGCAAGGTGAAGTTGTCGGTGGTCCAGATGCCCTTCAGTGCGGTGATAAATTCTTCGGAACGGCGATAGCGCTCATCGTGCTCCAACCATGGCTCGCCAATGGCGGTGAATTCGCCCTTGAACCAGCCCGACACGATGTTGACCGCCACCCGGCCGCCTGTCAGGTGATCGATGGTTGCGATCTGCTTGGCCAACACCGACGGCGTCCACGGCCCCGGCAGAACCGCTGCAATGACTTTCAGGCGCGTGGTGGCGGCCAGCAAGGCATGACTGAACGCCACGGACTCATGCTGGTATTCGGCGCCGTAACCGGCGGTAAAGCGCACTTGGGACAGGGCGTAGTCGAAGCCGGCCGCTTCAGCGATCTGGGCCAGCTTGCGGTTGTAGTCGATGCCCCAGTCGGTGCGTTGCTCGATTTTGCTGACCACCAGCCCGCCACTGACGTTGGGCACCCAGTAGGCAAATTTGATCGTGTCCTGGCTCATTGCATGTACTCCACGGCTCGTTTTGAAAGGAAGAAATTGATCAAGCGGCACTGGCGTCGCGTCGAACGCTCGGTACCAGGCTCAGCAACGCCGACTCGACGGCGCGTTCGATACGCTCCAATACCTGTGCGCTGGAGATCCGGTATTGGGTGAAATCGGTTTCGCTGGCATAGACCCCCACCGGCAGGCTCAGGGCCTGGAAGAAGCCGAACAGGGGTCGCAGTTGGTGATCGATGATCAAGGCATGGCGATCCGAGCCCCCCGTCGCGGCCAGCAGTACCGGTACATTCTTGAGGGCTTCGTGATGAACGAAATCGAACAGATGCTTGAACAGACCGGTGTACGAGGCCCGATACACCGGGCTGGCGGCGATCAACAGATCAGCCGACTCAATGGCCAGCAGGTCATCCTGCACGGCAGCCGGCAACGCCTCGCGACGCAAGACCCCGGCGAACTGTGGACCGACCTTGGCCAGTTCGATCAAACGCAGCTCGATCGGCAGTTGCTGCCCGAGCCTGTCCACCAATGCCTGGAGCAGGACCAGCGTGCGTGACGGGTGCTGCACGCTGCCTGACACCGCCACCACTTTGAATTGCTTGCTCATCGCTTACCCCATGCCTGGAGACGCCACCTCAGCGTCTGCACAAGGTGTAGAGCAGCAACCGTGCCAGTTGAATATTCATTTATTAATCAACTGCTTAGGATCTTAGCCGGATCATGTCACTGTCGCTTGACGGACAAGCTGTTGATCCACTGTTGCCTGACGAACATTCGCTGCGTCGATGTTTGTGGCAGCAACTGTTGCCGGGCACACACTTGCGCAACAGATTGTTCGCAGCGAGGGCAGCCCTTTCCCTGATGAACGCTGTACAAGCCCCGTATTTACAGGCGTTGGGCCTCGGGCATGGACTGTGCAATAGCCACTGGCACCGGCAGGTTTCTCCCCCTGCCCACCTATTCGTCATAAGAAGGAACATCACCATGACCGCACAGCAACAACACCTGCCGCCGATCCTTTCCACCGGCACCGACTATGAGCCCTTGGCCGAACGTTTTCGGCCGATCTTTACACGCATCCAGGCCGGCGCCCTGGAGCGTGAGCAGACGCGCAGCTTGCCCTTTGAACAGGTGAAATGGCTGAAGGAAGCAGGCTTTGGTGCCATTCGCGTACCGGTCGAATATGGCGGCGCCGGGGCGTCGTTGCCGCAACTGTTGCAACTGCTGATCGAACTGGCTGAAGCCGATTCCAACCTGCCCCAGGCGCTTCGCGGGCACTTTGCATTTGTCGAGGACCGCCTCAACGCCCACGCCAGCAGCCCACAAGACATCTGGTTCAAGCGCTTCGTCGAGGGTGAACTGGTGGGCAATGCCTGGACGGAAGTCGGCGCCGTGAAAATCGGCGACGTCGGCACCCGGGTTTCCCGCCTGGGTGATCAATGGGTCGTCAACGGCACCAAGTACTACAGCACCGGCAGTATCTTCGCCGACTGGATCGACGTGTATGCCCAACGCGACGACAACGGCGCCGACGTGATTGCCGCCGTGCGCGTGCACCAGTCGGGCGTCAAGCAAAGCGATGACTGGGACGGTTTTGGCCAACGCACTACCGGCAGCGGCACGTCGCTGTTCGAGAATGCGTTGGTCGAGGCGCAGAACCTCATCGACTTCTCCACCCGCTTCAAATACCAGACCGCGTTTTATCAACTGGTCTTGCTGGCCGTGCTGACCGGTGCCGGCCGCGCTGCGGTTCATGACATTACCGAGCAAGTGCGCAAACGCACGCGGGTCTTCAGCACCGGCAATGCCAGCGAAGTGAGCCAGGACGTGCAGGTGCAGCAAGTGGTCGGCAGGGCCTCGGCCCAGGTCTATGCCGCCGAAGCCACTGCCCTGCGAGCCGCGAGCGCCTCCCAACGCGCCTACGAAAGCCGCTTCAGTCAGAACACCGAGACCGAACACACCGCCAACATCGCCGCTGAACTGGAATCGGCCCAGGCCCAGGTGGTCATCTCCGACCTGGTGCTACGCACCACCAGCGACCTGTTCAATGCCCTTGGTGCCTCGGCCACCAGCACCAGCAAGGCCCTCGACCGTCACTGGCGCAATGCCCGAACCGCCGCTTCGCACAATCCGTTGATCTACAAGGAGCGCATTATTGGTGATTGGGAAATCAATGGTACGGAACCGCCGTATGTCTGGCAGATTGGCGGGGGGTCCAAGCAGCGTTGAGTAGGTGGGTTGGTGTGTATATCCGTTACCGCAGGAACGGATATACACCCCCTCCCCCCAAAAAAACCCAACAAGCGACTTACCCCAATACAAACAGACAAGACCAAGCACAAAAAGGATCAACTAGCTGACGACCCAAACACACCGCATAATCGATCTACCCCCATCCACCCGAAGGGTCGCTGAAGATGACAGTTATCCATAAGGCCGCTCAGATAGGATACTCAGCAGAAGCCCGCACCTATACCCAAGGGCGCCCAGACTACCCAAGCGAAATACAGGCCTGGCTCAGCAGTGCACTGGAAATCAGCCCAGGATCGACAGTCATTGAATTAGGAGCCGGTACCGGTAAGTTCACTCGCCTGCTGGACTCAATGACGATCAATACCATCGCCATCGAACCGGTCGAGGCGATGCGAATCGAGTTTGCCAAGCATCTGCCGAACACCAGGATTCTGGAGGGAACGGCCGAATCCATTCCCCTCGAGGCAGGGGCGGCGCAGGCGCTCGTATGCGCTCAAGCCTTCCACTGGTTCGCGAATGAAACCGCGCTCCAAGAGATTCACCGAGTACTCAAACCGGGCGGCCGGCTCGGTCTGATCTGGAACGTGCGTGATGAGTCAGTGGACTGGGTGGCCGACATCACCAAAATCATCACCCCCTTCGAAGGCGATACCCCACGCTTTCATACTGGAAACTGGCGACGCCCCTTCAACGGACGTTACTTCTCGGAGCCCGAACTGACCTGTTTTAGTTACAGCCACGCAGGCAGCCCCAAGACGGTCATCCTGGATCGCTTTCTGTCCGTGAGCTTCATCGCAGCGCTGCCTGACGCAGAGAAAAAACAGGTAGCGGATCAACTACGGGCCTTGATTCAGACCCATCCGGCGCTGCGCGGGCGCAAGCACATTGAGTTCCCTTATCAGACCCACGCTTATTCATGTCGCCGCCTGGATTGAATCACGACGCCATCAACCCGGCAGGAACTCGTACCTGACGCCCCCAAAACACTGGCATCATGCCTTTTTCCTTGCACTCATGGAGTGACTGTGACGAATCTTTGTGCCGCCCCTGAGTTTGCTCCCGCCGCCACTTTACCGCCCTACCGCCTCTTTCCCCGGCTCGGGATGTTTGTACTTGCGACCCTGATAGTCTTCCTGGCAGCAGTGCCCGAAGTCCTGTTCATACCCGCAGACATGCAGGCCTACCTGACGTTCACGACCACCTCGGGTATCACCGCGCTCGTTCTCCTCGCTCTCTTCGCCCTGCAGTACCGCGCCGATGCGCGCACTCAATGGCGTGGTCATTACATAGGCACCCCCCTGCGGTGGGGTGCGCTTGGCATCGTTGGCGCCTACCTGTTTTTCGGGGTTGCCACCCTCGTGCTGGGGTTGCCACGAGAAGTGTTCATGGCCGAGCTTCTGGACGGGCTCAACAGCTGGCAGGCCACGATCAAGATCGCCTCGCTGATCGTGCTGCCACCCATCGCCGAAGAGTTGTTTTTCCGCCATTACATGCTCCGACTGTTCCCCTACGAGAACAGCCGTGCCTGGACATGGATCGCGGTCATCGTTACGTCGGCCATCTTCGCCGCCATGCACATCCAATACGGGAACTGGATCACCGTCGTGCTGATCTTCGCCTGTGGGGGCATATTCGCTATCGCAAGAGTGGTCAGCGGTGGCCTGCTGGTTCCGGTGCTCCTGCATTCGCTGGCCGAAATGGTTGCACTGACCACTGATAAGTCTTTCTCGCTGATGGGGCTTTACGGCTAAGCCAGCGGTGCCAGGCCAGAGCCCTTTATGGCGCCTGAACCTCGACTTGCGGCAGAGGAAGCTCGCCCAGCGGTGAGTAATGCATGGTCAGGACCGCCCACCTCAGCCCCTCCACGCCTGGCACGGTGTCGGAGGCCTTGGATGAATGCTCGACGTAGCCGGCATATTCCTCGACGTACTGGAGATGCTTTTCCCAGCGCGCCTGATCAAAGTTCACGCCAAAGATAATGACGCTGCCCGTCGCCACCTTTTCCGCCTGGGCTTTCAAGCGGGTCATGTACCAATAGTCTCTGGCCGCACTGTCGAACATCTTGCCCTGATTGGCATTGGCGAAGGGGGTCTTGAGTTCAATGAAGTGAAAGCGCTTTTCATCCTGGTCGCGGATCCACAGGTCGCATTGCTTGGAGACGATATCCATCTGCGACCAACGCTGATCAAGCGCCACCTTGTACTCGACACCCACATCGGCCAGCTCGCGGTCGGGGCCACGAAGCCCACGGGCGTGGATCAACCAGAAATAGAACTCGAATTTCAGCCAGCCCTCGAAACCGTTGGCCAGGGCACTGATGGATGACGGCAGGTATTTGCGGTCCTCCTTCCACGATTGCATGAAGTCGCGAAACGCGGATGCGACGTCAGGAATTCCGGGCATGGGTCACTTCCTTGTATCGGCCTGAAGGTTTTTGGCATAGTGCCACCACCCTCCTGCTGGCTACAATGCCGCGCTATGATTTCGCAAACGTCAATACCTCAAACAAGGGCAACCATGAACTCTCACGCAGCGTGCCTCGGACTGTCTGCCTTGACGCTCGCCTTCCTGAGTGGGCCCGTCCAGGCCTCGACGTGGCAGATCTGCCACCTGGAGCTGCGTATCGTCGAGGTCTTGAAACAACCCTACCCACAGCTTCAGGCGCAGATCGTGAAAGCCAGGCCGAAATCCGCCTCGGTGGAGTGCCCCGCGCAAGGCTCATCGCTCACCTTCACCCCGGAAACCCCAGACTACCAAGCCACGCTGCCCCGCCGACAATGGCCCGGCAAAGGGCAGTCGGTACGGGTGGACTACCGCTACCTCGATGGCGTTTGTAAAGGCGACGGCAACTCCTATGCGTGTCGTATCAAGCACTACCCGGTGGTGGGTCGATAATCAGTCACCTGGGGACCGTGGCATTTAGCTGATGACCTCAATGCAACTCAAGCCAACAGCTCAGTGATCCAACGGGCCTGCCGGGCTATGTCTTGCAGCTTCTCTTCCGGCACGGCTTGCCGCGCCTTGGCGAAGCTGGTGAGAGTCTTTTGCTTCTGGCACAGCAGGCGCTGCCACTTGGCCAGGAAGATCGGGGTGCGGGCTTGCAGCTGCAGCGGGCCGAAGTACAGCTCCTCGGCGGTGTACGTCACCGGCCCGGCGCGCTCGGCGACGATGATCTCGTAGTAGAAACGGTTTTCCCGCAGCACTTCCTCGCAGAGGATGCGGTAGTCGTTCTCCATCAGCCATTGGCGCAGCGGTTGCTCGCCGCCGTTGGGTTGCAGGATCAGGCGCTCCTGGCCGCTCAACCGCGCTTTGCCGCTGTCCAGGATGTCGCGGATCGTCTCGCCGCCCATGCCACAGAGGCTGATCGCCGTGATCCCGTCTTCCGGCTCGATCGCCGCCAGGCCATTGGCCAGGCGCACGCTGATCTGCTGTTCCAGGCCATTCTCCCCAACGGTGCGTTCGGCGGCGCGAAACGGCGTCAGCGCCACCTCGCCAGCCACCGCCATCGCGATGGCGCCACGGCGCAGCAAGGCCACCGGCAGGTAAGCGTGATCCGAGCCGATGTCGGCCAGGCGCGCACCTGCCGGCATATGCGCCGCCACGCGCTCCAGGCGCATGGACAAGGTCTGTTCGTTCAACTGCAGTTCCCTGGATTAATCGTAGAACGGCTCAACCGCCGTCCGACTGCCGACAAAAAAGCTGTCCGCGACCAACCGCAGCGGCTGCAGGTCCATGTCGCTGGTTTTGTCGGCAATCAGTTGTTGAAAATGTCGATACACCGCCGCGTACTCGCCTTCCTCGGAAACAGCCTGGCCCACGCCGTCGATGCTCAACAGCGCACCGCCATTGTCCAGACGCAGGACGCCTTCGGCGCAGCGAATCTCGATGCTCCAGAGCTCGTCATGCCCATGGTCGAAATCGAACTCCGCACGAACATCGAGGTGGCGCGCGTCGGCCATCTTGATGCTGGCGGCAATCGGCGACTGGCAGTTGTCCGGCACGCGCAACTCGGCGGACTCCACGAACAGCGGCAACGCCAGCAGATGGGTCACAATCGACAAGGCATTGATACCCGGATCGAAGACGCCCAGGCCACCGGGTTGCCAGATCCACGCCTGGCCGGGGTGCCACTTGCGCACGTCTTCCTTCCAGTCGATCTGCACGCTCTGCAAGGTGCGACTCGCCAGCCAGTCACGGGCGGCTGCGATGCCCGGCGCGTAACGCGAATGCCAGGCGAACAGGCCGCTGACGCTTTGCTCGCGGACCTGCTCCACCAACGCCATGGCTTCTCCCAGCATGGCGCACGGCGGTTTTTCCACCAGCACGTGTTTGCCAGCCGCCAGCGCCTGTTGCACCAGGGCAAATCGACCTTGTGGCGGTGTGCAAAACGCAATGGCATCGACCTGCGGACCGTTTTCGAGCAGTTCGCCCAGGGACCGGAAGTTATCCACCCCGGCGCAAGGCAGCCCTTGCGTGGCGACAGCCACCAGTTGGAACGCGGGGTTGGCGTGGATGGCTGGAACGTGTTGATCCTGGGCAATCTTGCCGTAGCCCACCAGCCCGAGACGAATCGGTTGCATCGATGACTCCTGATTTTTGTACTTGTGATCGGCCAGCAAACTAGACGCAAATCGCCCGGCGGACAATGGGGGCCGTGCAGTATCTATACGATGGTCCTGCGCAATTGGGTAACAGCAGTGCCGCAAAGACCTCAGCTGTGCCGTAGCTCACTGGCTGCAGTCACGACGTTGGTCACCCGGCCGAAGAAGGGTTCGAGTCGCTCACGCGGCGCATCGTGCTCCACCACCAGGGTGGCGACCTCTTCGCAGGCGGCCACCTGATAGTGGGCAACGCTGGAGAGTTTCTCATTGGTCACCGCCGCGATCACCTGCCCGCTTGCCGCGACCACCGCGCGCTTGAACTCCGCGTCATCCAGGCCGAACGCCGTGACGCCATTGTCCGGATCGATGGCGCAGGCACCGAGGAAGCACACGTCAAAACTGAACTGACGCAATTGCTGGACAGCCGTCAGCCCGATCACACCACCCGCGTTAGGACTCAAGCGGCCACCCAGCAGGATGACCTCAGCGCGGGGCAGCTTCATCAACTGAACCGCAATCAGCGGCGAATTGGTGGTGAGGGTCAGCTGCAGTTGCGGATCGATGGCGCAGGCCACAGCCAGATTGGTCGACCCGGCGTCGATGAAGACGTGCTGGCCCGCGCGCAGCAGCGCAGCGGCCGCTTGGCCGAGACTGCCCTTGCGCGCCGGGTCTTTGCGCACGCGTACCTCCATCGGCCCTTCGGGAGCGGGCAAGAGTATCGCGCCGCCATAAACGCGCTTGCACACTCCCGCCGCTGCCAACGCGCCCAGGTCACGCCGTATCGAATGCTCGGACACATTGAATTCGCTGGCCAAGTCGGCCGCGATCACCCGGCCATACCGGGCAAGACGCTGGCTGATCAATTGCTGGCGTTCGCCGGGGAACGCTTCGTGAGGAGAAGTCATGACAGTACAACCTGCATAAACGAGCACTAATGATCACAAACGAGCAAATAGTGCCGCTTATGCAGCGAGGCGTCAAACCCGCTCGTCAAGCGGGCTGTCAAACGTTAAAGATCAAGCGGCCCCAGGGACATTCGTGCCCATACCCAAGGGCAGGAAAGGTTGAATCTCATCGATTTCCTCGGCACTGAGGCGCAGCTGTGCGCCGGCAATCAGCCCATCGACCTGCGCGGAACGGCGGGCACCGACGATGGCGCCGGTCACCACCGGCTTGCGCAGTACCCAGGCGATGGCGACTGCCGCCGCGCTCACCCCGTGCCGTTCACCGATACCGGCCAAAACCTCGACCAGCGCCAGGTTCGCACTCAAGCGCGGCTCCTGGAAGTCCGCGCTGCGGGCCTTGCGCCAATCGTCATCGGGCAATTGGGCGATGCGCTCGCGCGTCATGCTCCCGGAAAGCAGGCCCTCCCAGCCGGCGTCACGTACCACCGGCCCTGAAAGCGTTCATCGAGTTCATCCGGGCAGATGATTGACCAACCTGAAACCGGCAGACAAAAAAAGCCCCGCGACCGAATACGGTGCGGGGCAAGGAAATTGGTTGGTTGCGGCCAACCAAAGGAGCACAGTGAAAGACATTTACGGGCCGGTCAGATGCATTCCTGCGCGGCGCGTTCAAAACTCGAAGGCAGGAGGTTGGAAGCCAGCAAATGTCGCTCGTAGATGAACACCTTGCCGCCGCTGCCGGCCTTGTAGGCTTCCAGCACGTTGTCCGCCGAGACTTTGCTCGGCACCACGATGCGGTAGCTGCGCTGGGTCTGCGAGACCATCGGGTTCAAGGCACTGCCTTGCAATTTCGGTATGACGCATTCAGCGTATTGGGCCGGTGTCTTGCTGGTCTGCAAGGTCAGCGTCGGATCGTTCGGTGCCGAGGCACAACCGGCCAGCAACAACGGGGAAAACGCCAGGGGAAGCAAAAATAAAGGGCGCATGGGCGGGGTCCTGAAAATAAAAAATGGGCTGCGTGTTCGATGGCGCTGATTTTCCAATGATTGCCGGCAAAGCAGAACTTGCATTTCGTAATGGTCACTATTACTCCTAGCAATAGTTGCAAGCCGAGAAAGATTGATGAGGTATAGCCATGAGAACGTTTGATCTGATTCGCGACGCGGTATTGCCCGACTTCCGTGAGCGGGTGGCTGATTACCTGATCCAGTACGAAAGCGTGCTGTTGAGCAGCACCGAACCCGACCCGGAGCTCAGGCGCGCCACGGCCAATCAACTGCGCGGATATTTGCGCGGGTTGAACACCACTCGGGTACTGGGCATGGCGGATTGGGAAGAGCTGGATCGGCGGGTGGTGAATACGTGGCTTTAGTGGCACGCTGATCCCCGACTCTGGGTGGCCTTCATCTCTGGCTAGCCAAATCCCACTGAACCTCTTAGTCTGCGCGCCGTAAACACGGTTGCGTCGGGCGGGCCTTGATAAACCCCACACCCTGCCGTGATCAAACCAAAGGACAAGACTGATGGAAGGCTGCCGGAGTGAAACCCTCCCCGACCGGCGCCAGGCCCAGTCAAAAACAGTCGGTTCTTGTGCCGATTATTAAAGCGCGCGCCTTATCGTAATGAACCCCGGGCGCGCTAAGGAGCTGTTTGCTGTGAACTCCCTGACACGCCTCACGGGTACCGTATTCGTTCTGGCCCTCGCCGGTTGTGCGCTGCCTGGCAACGAAATGGCCGAATACCGTAAGCGCATCATTGCCGAGCACCAGGCACAAAACGGTGCCATGACGACCCGTGTGCAATCCCAGCCATTGCCGTTGGATACCACTCTGCGACTTGGGTCGAGCGCGGTGCTGTTGGTCAACGTGCCCGCCGCAGGCATCGAGCCGGAGACCCAGGCTCGGCTTTTCGCCAACTGCAGTTCACTGACATTAGCCATGGACTATCGTCAGGCAAAGGGCTGGAGCAGTCCTTTTGTACTGCCTGCGGACCCAAACCAGACGGCACAAGCCATGGCTCGGCAAATGTGCCAAACGGTCCAGGACAGCGGTTGGCGGCAACTACCCGCCGACGGCGAGGACACCGTATTGCTGGATCCGGGCACCCTGGGCCTGAACAGCGCCCAACGCTCGATCTGGGCAGGCATCGACTATGCGCGCCTGCGCCTGGATGAAAACGAAAACAAGCCCTATGATCGCCAGTTCGAGCGTGTAGAAATCAATTGCGCAACCCGCCAAGCCAGCACCCGCCTGACTTATCGTTTAAGCGACCAAGGCCTGCTGCCGCCACCCGGCCAGCCACTCGACAGTGCATTCGACGCAGCGCAACGCACTCGGCTGATTGACGCGGTGTGTGCCGAGCCCTCCCACTTGACGAAACTCGCCACGCCCGGCCCGCTCCGGAAAAAGCTACCGCCAAACCTGCCGACGCCGCAGGTAGCGGCAGCGCTGTTGGCGCAGGTGAGCGCACTGCCTCAAGGACAACCGACCAACACCCTCAGCCATTTGCAACTCACGTACGACGCGACCTCTCCAATGGCGCCAAGTGCTGTGATCAAAGACACGCCAATGGATTTGTACCTGCAACCAGGTCCCGCTCGCGGCATATGGCGCGAGCAGGCAACTGGCGCATTGGGCAGCCCACAGGTGAGCGTCCGCTGGCGCGGGTTGATCGAGCTGGCCACGACGAGCGACACAGGGCTCGATGGCAAGCCCGCCCAAGCAAGTCGCCTGACGAACATCGATCTGGTTGGGGATTGGCAAAATCTCAAGCCTGGAAATGCTCTGGGCTACAGCAAAACGTTGACTCCCAGCACGGGCAAACCTTTCGTGCAGAAGTTCGAATGCTCGGTAGGTGAATCCGCTCCTGCCGCACAACACGTCGCCTCGCTGCAGGGGCTGGCGCGTAATGTGACGTGCAGCGCAGACAATGGACTGAAGTCCAGTAGCACCTACCTCTACCTGGAGGCCTATGACCTGTTCGTAGAAACCGCCGAAAGGTCCATGCTGCTGGTCCAAGTCAAAAAACTCAAGGCTGCGGAATAACGGGCAATCCTTAGCGACCCGCCTCGTCCACACCAGCATGGTCTGGACTTTGGGGCGGCTTCCTTCCTCAGATCGAGGCGCCCCGCCCATGCTTGCTTTGGAGCAGTGGTGGGGTGCATCGAAGATGACGGAACACGTTTCCCCCTCCAACCCTCATCTAAACCACCGCCGAAGTGCAGCGCGCCGGCCGCGGCCCGACGCTGGCTTGCGCCCGGTCCACCAGCCGTTGCACCCACGCGGCATCCTGGTCATTGATCACCCCATAGCGGTTCGGCGGTAGAAAATTCCAGTGATGGGCGGCCTCGACAAGGCGCTTGAGCTCATCGGCAGACAGCCAGTACGGCGTATCCACCAATGGCATCGGCGGCCCATCGAAACGCCGGCCCAGTTGCAGGTTTGTGCCAGGGGCGAAAGCGATCGCCAGTTGCTGGCGAGGTTGCAACAGCTTGTCCGGTGCAGGCATTTGCCCTTCCCGTCCGTAGCTGAAGTCGCCCGAAAATTGCTCCTTGAGCACCAGCCAGTGCCCCGCCGCGGTCTTGGCCAGAATCCATTGCGATACACCGCTGTCTTGCACGCACTTCAACTTGCCGTCGGTCCATTGCATGAGGGTGTTGCAGTCCGGGTCATAGTCGTTGGACCACAGGCTGATGCCGGAGACCAGGGTATGGTGTTCGAGCTCGACCAGTCCTTGATCGGGCATCGATTGCCAATAACGCTTGGTCGGGTCGCGCTTATCGCGCAAGTAGTTATGCAGGACCCAGGCAGCCATGAACAGCAAGGTAGCGAGTACAAGCCAGTCAAGGGAGGCCTCGACGATCCGGTCAAGGTTGACGCCTGGGGCGGATAACCCTTGATAGACCAGCAGCCCCAGCGAAAACGCGATGCCCGGCAGCACCGGCCCCAGGCACAGAGGCGGCACCAGCACCATGATCCAGCTGAAGCGATGCATGGTTGCGTGCTCCCGCGCCCAGGCCAGCTCCTGCTCCAGCATCGGCACCCGCTCCCGTGGGCCGATGTCAGGATCGGGGGTCTGGAAGCGTATATACAGGCTGTAGGTGTCATCACTCATGGATCGGATCATGCCCTTGAAGTCATCATGGTCGAGCAACCCTCCGGGTCGCCCCTTGACGCTGGAACAGGCGTATTATCCGGATAACCAGGCGCCATGTAGACACCCATTCATGCCGATCTCCCAAACTCGTCCCTCACCCGCGCCCTTGCTCAAGCCAGGCGAGACAGTGGTCCTGTTCGACGGCGTTTGCAAACTGTGCAATGGCTGGGCGAAGTTCCTGATCCGCCATGACCACGCCCGCCGCGTGCGGTTGGCCTCCGTACAGTCGCCCGAAGGACAAGCCTTGCTTGCCTGGGCGGGCCTGCCCTTGCATCAATTCGACACCATGGCCGTGATTCGCGATCAGCATTACTGGGTGCGTTCGGAGGCGATTTTTGAAGTCGTAGCCCTGCTGCCCAGGGCCTGGCGCTCGGTGAAACTGCTGCGCTACGTCCCTCGCAGGCTTCGGGATTGGGCCTATGATCGCATTGCCCTGAATCGTTATCGGCTGTTTGGCAAATACGACGTCTGCCTTTTGCCGAGCCCGGATCATGAGCGGCGTTTCTTGACGGCTCCAACGCCTGGGAGCCATCCGGTGGAACGGATCGGTACTTAGCCCTTCAGTAGCTCGATCCACTGAGGTGGCGTCATCTTCGTCACCATGATCAGCACAATGACAAACATCCCCAAAAAGCCAAAAACCCCCATCCAGAACCACTTTTGATACACGGATGAGTATCGATCACCGAGCACCCGCCCGTCCCCAAGCGCGCTCGAAGCCATCACGTATAAACGCTTCTGGAGCACCAGCACAGGAAGCCACAGCGCCCCCACGCAAAAGAAAATGATCAACGACGTCATTATCCATTCCGTGGTCAGGGGAAGTCCGGCCAGTCTCATTAACAGATAGCCCGTCCCAATCTGAATAAAGCCCGCCGGCGTGGTAATCCAAGTGTCGAACTGGACGACCGTCCTGGCCACGTGGGCAATGATCTGAGGGTTGGCGGTGCGGCTGGCCGCGATCAGGTAGAGGTAGGACCCCATGCCGAAGCCGAACAGGAAAATGGCAGCAATGATGTGGAGGTACTTCAGGCAAAGATAGAGCATCTGTCAGCCCTGCTCGTCAGAGAAGTGAACGGACAGGCTCAAGTTTTCGGGGTCGTTGATGGCAGCCATGTATTCGTCAACGGTGATTTCACCCACGCAGGCCCGAGCACCGGATTCGGGGAGATACCCTTGGGCGACTTTTGCCGCCAAGGCAACGGCTGCACAGCTGGGAATCTCCGGGCCCTTGTCGTTCATGGCGGTGAGCTGCACGTTCATCGACAACGGTTCGCCATTGGCCCCCATGCCACGGACGTCGATGTACATTGCGCTTTTGCCATCGCCAAATCGTTCGAACCAGAGCCCCCACCGATGAAGCCTGGCGGCCCAAGTAACATGGTCACGCACCACCCCCATCCTCATTGCCTGGGCCAGCAGGTAGTTGGCAATGCCGCCGAGCTTCAAGCCTGAGCCGGCCTTGAAGGTCAGGGTCTGGGCACCGTAGCGGCTGGCGAAGATATCCATGTCCGGCACGTCGACATTGGCCAATACCCGGGTTCCCATATGGCGCATTCTGCGAAGTGTCAGATCCTGCCATCCCAGGACCTCATGCACTCGGCCATTCCTGAGTTGCTTGATCGGCTTGCCTGCATAGGCCAGAACGCCTTCGACGGTGGACAACCCCGGCATCTTGGCCGAAGAGGAAATACCATGTTCGATCGTGTCGATACGTTTAAAGCGATGCCGCTGCTGATCAATGAGTGCGGCCGAGAGCGTCGGCACTGAGCTGCAACCACTGAGGATCGCCACGCCTGCTTGTTTTGCCCGGGCGTCGAGTGCGCCAATGCCGGTGACGAAGTCTCTGGAATCGGACAGGTCACAGTAGTTCACACCCGCGTCGATGCAACTTTCGGCCACGGCATAGGATTGCCCTTGGAATGGGCCACCGGTATGGATGACCCATTGGATGTTCATCAATCCAAGGATGGATTTGAAGCCCGCTCCCATGGCGTCGCCGCACCAACTTTCACACACCGTGCCCGATTGAGCGTTCAACTCCTCGACTTTGAGCTGCAGTTTTTGGGCGTCACGCCCCGAAATCACTAGCTGTACACCTGGCATCACCACCAGGTGCCTGGAAACGATACTGCCGAAGTTTCCATACCCGCCGACCACCATCACCCTGAGCGTCATTCCATCCTTCCCTGAATATTCGATAAAGCCAGCAACCTTGCCACAAGGACGACTCGGTGGTGTACCCCCTCGCCACAAGAGCGGTTCGGCAGGAGGTCAGTGAGTGGCCGCATTAGTTCCCTGTTGATACTCCCGAGGGGTGCAGCCGAACTCGCGGCGAAACACGGTGTGCAGGTATTGCGCCGATTTGAAGCCGCAATTCTGGGCGATGTCGGCAATCGGCGAGTTGGTGTTTTCCAATCCGTTGGCGGCGGCGGCCAGTTTGAAGCGCAGGATTTCGTCGTGGACGCTACATCCGCGCTCCTTGCGAAAGTGCGATTCCAGCGATGAGCGCGACACTCCCACATAGGCCGCCACCTGGGCCGTCTTGATGCCCTGGCAGGCGTATTGGCGGATGAAGAGCAGTGCCTGCATGACATAAGGGTTGCCCAACGGTTGATGCAGGCTCGACACCTGCACATTGATCGCATCCGGCGGTATCAGAATCTGTGTGCCGGTGGACGGCATGCCGTGCAGCATTTGATGGAGCAGGCGTGCGGCGGTGCGGCCCATGGTTTCGGTGCCCTGGATCACCGAGCTCAGCGGCACCCGCGTCAGGCTGCGGGTCAGGGGGTCGTTGTCGATGCCGATCAACGCCACCTGCTCGGGCACGGCGATCCCGGCGGTCAGGCAAGCTTGCAGCAACTGCCGGGCGCGGGCGTCGCTGACGGCGATGATGCCGATGGGTTTGGGCAGGCTTTGCAGCCAGGCGATCTGTTGTTCGACGGCGCTGTCCCACAGCGGTGCGCTGGTGCCCATGCCGCGATAGACCTCGGCGTGCAGGCCATCGCGCTGCACCAGCCGGCGAAAGGCTTTTTCCCGTTCCTGGGCCCAGCGATTGGCTTGTGCTTCAGGCAGGCTGAAACAGGCAAAACGGGTTAGCCCGGCCTCGATCAGGTGCTCGTAGGCCAACGTCATCAACGCATCATTGTCGGTGGCGACATAGGGAATGCCCTTGGGGTAGGCGCGTTCATCCTGATAAGAGCCGCCCACCGCCACCACCGGCAGCTTGATCCCGGCCAGCGCCTCGCCGATCAGCGGGTCGTCGAAGTCGGCGATGATCCCGTCGCCCTGCCAGCGCTCGATCCCTTTCAAGCGACAGAGAAAATCTTCCTCGAGGAACAAGTCCCAGGACGCGCGCGTGCTGCTCAGGTAGTTGCCGATGCCGCTGATGATGCCGCGGTCGTAGATCTTGCTGCCGTTGAACAACAGTGCAATGCGGTGAACGGGCGGGACGGTTTTCATTGGTTTAACCCTGGGCCGATGCACACAGACTAGGCGTGCAAGCGACGAACCTCAATACTCAAAATCGAACGCCCTGTTGGTGATTTTCATAATCAGCAGCCACGGGGCCGGCGTTAGTATCGAGACACCGCCAAGAATAAAAAGGAACTCGCCCATGTCGTACTTCCCTGCTGTCGACAAGATTCGCTACGAGGGTCCCGCCAGCGACTCGCCGCTTGCCTTCCGTCACTATGACGCCAACAAACTGGTGCTCGGCAAGCCCATGCGCGAGCACCTGCGCATGGCGGTCTGCTACTGGCATACCTTCGTCTGGCCGGGATCGGACGTGTTCGGCGCCGGCACGTTCAAGCGCCCGTGGCAGCACGCCGGGGACCCCATGGAACTGGCCATCGGCAAAGCCGAAGCGGCCTTCGAGTTCTTCTCCAAGCTGGGCATCGACTACTACTGCTTCCACGACACCGATGTCGCCCCCGAAGGCAGTTCGCTCAAAGAGTACCGCGAACACTTCGCCCTGATGGTCGATCATCTGGAGCGCCATCAGGAAGAGACCGGGATCAAACTGTTGTGGGGCACCGCCAACTGCTTCAGCAACCCGCGTTTTGCCGCCGGCGCCGCCAGTAACCCGGACCCGCAAGTATTCGCCTGCGCCGCCGCGCAAGTGTTCAGCGCCATGAACGCCACCCAGCGCCTCAAAGGCTCCAACTACGTGTTGTGGGGCGGCCGTGAAGGTTACGAAACCCTGCTCAACACCGACTTGAAGCGCGAGCGCGAACAGTTGGGCCGCTTCATGCGCATGGTGGTCGAGCACAAGCACAAGATCGGCTTCAAGGGCGACCTGCTGATCGAGCCCAAGCCCCAGGAACCGACCAAGCACCAGTACGATTATGACAGCGCCACGGTGTTCGGCTTCCTGCAACAGTTCGGCCTGGAAAACGAGATCAAGGTCAACATCGAAGCCAACCACGCGACCCTGGCCGGGCACAGCTTCCATCACGAGATCGCTACGGCCGTGTCCCTGGGCATCTTCGGCAGCATCGACGCCAACCGTGGCGACCCGCAGAACGGCTGGGACACCGACCAGTTCCCCAACAGCGTCGAGGAAATGACCCTGGCCACCTATGAAATCCTCAAGGCCGGGGGCTTTCGCAATGGTGGGTTCAACTTCGATTCCAAGGTCCGGCGCCAGAGCCTGGACGAGATCGATCTGTTCCACGGCCATGTCGCCGCCATGGACGTCCTCGCCCTCGCCCTGGAACGCGCGGCGGCCATGGTGCAGAACGATCAGTTGCAACAGTTCAAGGACCAGCGCTACGCCGGCTGGCAGCAACCATTTGGCAAAGCGGTACTGGCCGGTGACTTCAGCCTTGAATCACTGGCCGAGCATGCCTTCACCAACGAGCTGAATCCCCAAGCCGTCAGCGGTCGACAGGAGATGCTCGAAAACGTGGTCAATCGGTTCATCTACCCCTGACAACGGGCAATGGTCGGGGCACAGGGGCTGTTACATTCGCGCGACAAATCTGTGCCCACGGCGCGCTGCAACGCTCTACAGTTCTACCCGGTATCACGCTCATCGTCAGGCAGTGTCTTTCAAACAACAATAAAAGGACGCACCACATGAATACATTCAAACGTACCCTGCTCGCCGGCGCCCTCGCCCTGCTCTCGCTTCCGGTCATGGCCGATGCGGCCCATCCGAAAATCGGTTTTTCCATCGATGACCTGCGCCTGGAACGCTGGTCACGGGATCGTGACTACTTTGTCGCGGCGGCGGAAAAACTCGACGCCAAGGTCTTCGTCCAGTCGGCCGATGCCAACGAGCAGAAGCAGATCTCGCAGATCGAAAACCTGATCTCCCGCGGCGTCGATGTGATCGTCATCGTGCCATTCAACGCCACCGTGCTGACCAACGCCGTCGCCGAAGCCAAGAAGGCCGGGATCAAGGTCGTGTCCTACGACCGACTGATCCTAAACGCCGATATCGACGCCTACATTTCCTTCGATAACGAAAAGGTCGGCGAGATGCAGGCCAGCGGCGTGCTGAAGGCAGCGCCCAAGGGCAATTACTTCCTGCTCGGTGGCGCCCCTACGGACAACAACGCCAAGGTCCTGCGCGAAGGCCAGATGAAGGTGCTGCAACCGGCCATCGACAAGGGCGACATCAAGATCGTCGGCCAGCAGTGGGTGAAGGAATGGAACCCCACCGAAGCCCTGAGCATCGTGGAAAACGCCCTGACCCGGAACAACAACAAGATCGATGGCATCGTCGCCTCCAACGACGCCACCGCCGGCGGCGCCATCCAAGCCCTGGCCGCCCAGAAAATGGCCGGCAAGGTGCCGATCTCGGGCCAGGACGCTGACCTGGCAGCGGTCAAGCGGGTGATCGATGGCACCCAGACCATGACCGTCTACAAGCCGCTGAAACTGATCGCCTCCGAAGCCGCCAAGCTCTCGGTGCAACTGGCGCGCAACGAGAAGCCGACCTTCAGCTCGCAATACGACAATGGCAGCAAGAAAGTCGACACCATCCTGCTTACCCCCACGCCGTTGACCAAGGACAATATCGACCTGCTGGAAAAGGACGGGTTCTACACCAAGGCGCAGATCGCCGGGCAGTGATCTGACCAGGCAATCAAGCCCCCCTGTGGGAGCGAGCTTGCTCGCGATGACGGCAGCACATCCAACATTGATGCAAGCTGAACCGCCGCTATCGCGAGCAAGCTCGCTCCCACAGGTCACATGGCTTGGCTGCCTGCCCCACTGCTGATGTGTGAGCCCTTTTTCATGAGTCCTTGCCATGTCCGACTACCTGCTGCAAATGAACGGCATCGTCAAAACCTTTGGCGGTGTCAAAGCCCTGAACGGCATCGACATCAAGGTCAAGCCGGGTGAGTGTGTAGGCCTGTGCGGTGAGAACGGCGCCGGCAAATCCACGTTGATGAAGGTGCTGTCGGCGGTCTACCCCTACGGCACTTGGGAGGGTGAAATTGTTTGGGACGGCCAGCCGCTCAAGGCGCAGTCCATCAGCGAAACCGAAGCCGCCGGGATCGTCATCATTCACCAGGAGCTGACCCTGGTCCCCGACCTGTCGGTGGCTGAAAACATCTTCATGGGCCACGAACTCACGCTGCCCGGCGGACGCATGAACTACCCGGCGATGATCCACCGCGCCGAAGCCCTGATGCGTGAACTCAAAGTGCCGGACATGAACGTCTCGCTGCCGGTTTCGCAGTACGGCGGTGGCTACCAGCAATTGGTGGAAATCGCCAAGGCGCTGAACAAGCAGGCGCGGCTGTTGATCCTCGATGAGCCCTCCTCGGCCCTGACTCGTTCGGAAATCGAGGTGCTGCTGGACATCATCCGCGACCTCAAGGCCAAGGGCGTCGCCTGCGTCTACATCTCCCACAAGCTCGATGAAGTGGCCGCCGTCTGCGACACCATCTCGGTGATCCGCGATGGCAAACACATCGCCACCACCGCCATGGTGGACATGAGCATCCCGAAGATCATCACCCAGATGGTCGGACGGGAAATGAGCAACCTCTACCCCACTGAACCCCATGACGTCGGCGAAGTGATTTTCGAGGCGCGCCACTTCACCTGCTACGACGTCGACAACCCCAGGCGCAAACGGGTCGACGACATTTCATTCGTTCTCAAGCGCGGGGAAATCCTCGGCATCGCCGGGCTGGTCGGCGCCGGCCGCACGGAACTGGTGTCAGCGCTGTTCGGCGCCTACCCCGGCCGCTACGAAGGTGAAGTCTGGCTGGGCGGCCAACAAATCGACACGCGCACGCCGCTCAAGTCGATCCGTGCCGGCCTGTGCATGGTCCCCGAAGACCGCAAGCGCCAAGGCATCATTCCGGACCTGGGCGTGGGCCAGAACATCACCCTGGCGGTGCTGGACAATTATTCAAAACTGACGCGCATCGACGCCGAAGCCGAACTGGGCAGCATCGACAAGGAGATCGCGCGCATGCACCTCAAGACCGCGAGCCCGTTCTTGCCGATCACCAGTCTCTCCGGCGGCAACCAGCAAAAAGCCGTGCTGGCGAAAATGCTCCTGACCAAACCCCGCGTGCTGATTCTCGATGAACCGACCCGGGGTGTGGACGTCGGCGCCAAGTACGAGATCTACAAGCTGATGGGCGCGCTGGCGGCCGAAGGCGTGTCGATCATCATGGTGTCCTCGGAACTGGCCGAAGTATTGGGGGTTTCCGACCGCGTCCTGGTGATCGGCGAAGGTCAGTTGCGCGGCGACTTCATCAACCACGAACTGACCCAGGAACAGGTGCTCGCCGCCGCGCTCAGCCATCCCGATGGCCATAACAATAATGATCGGAAGTCCGCGTAGATGAATCAGGTCAAACAGCTGTTTTCCCGCTACAAAATGCTCGCGCTGGTGATCGCCGTGGCGCTGATCTGGCTGTTCTTCAGCTGGCAGACCGAGGGTGGGTTCGTGACCCCGCGCAACCTCTCCAACCTGCTGCGGCAGATGTCCATCACCGGGATCCTTGCCTGCGGCATGGTGCTGGTGATCATCAGCGGCGAGATCGATTTGTCGGTGGGTTCATTGCTTGGGCTGCTCGGTGGCCTGGCGGCGATTCTCGACGTGGTCTATCACATTCCGCTGCTGGCGAACCTGAGCCTGGTAGCCCTGTGCGGCTTGGTGATTGGCTTGGGCAACGGCTACATGACCGCCTACCTGCGTATCCCGTCGTTCATCGTTGGCCTGGGTGGCATGCTCGCGTTTCGCGGCGTCCTGCTGGGGGTGACCGGCGGCACCACCATTGCCCCGGTGTCACCGGAACTCGTCTACGTTGGCCAGGGTTATTTGCCGCACACGGTCGGGACCGGGCTCGGCATCCTGCTGTTCGCCCTGACTCTGTTCCTGACCTGGAAACAGCGACGCAACCGCGCGCTCCATGGCCTCGCGGCCCACTCCCTGGTACGTGACGTGTTGCGCGTGGTGGTGATCGGCGCGGTGCTGGCCGGGTTCGTCTATACCCTCAACAGCTACGATGGCATCCCGGTGCCGGTGCTGCTCCTGCTGATCCTGCTGGGGGTGTTCAGCTACGTCACCAGCCAGACCGTGTTCGGCCGCCGCGTCTATTCGGTAGGCAGCAACATGGAAGCCACGCGCCTGTCCGGCATCAACGTACAGGCGGTGAAGCTGTGGATCTTCGGCATCATGGGCGTGATGTGCGCCCTCGCCGGCGTGGTCAATACCGCACGCCTGGCCGCCGGCTCACCCTCTGCCGGCAACATGGGTGAACTCGACGCCATCGCCGCCTGCTTCATCGGCGGCACCTCCATGCGCGGCGGCTCCGGCACGGTCTACGGCGCCCTCCTCGGCGCGCTGGTGATCACCAGCCTGGACAACGGCATGTCCATGCTCGATGTCGACAGCTACTGGCAGATGATCGTCAAAGGCAGCATTCTGGTGCTGGCGGTGTGGGTGGATGTCAGTACGCGGACAGGGCGACGTTGAGGAAGCTCATCATTTGCTGGCAGACGCCATCAACACACCAAAGCCCAGGAAGGTGATGCCCGAGAATTTGCCGACAACCCTGGCGCCCTGGCTTGAGGAGAGCCAGCCCCTGGCGCCATTGGCCATCAGCGCATAACCGGAATGCACCAGCACCACAAGCACGCTGTAGGACGACACCAGCAAGAAGAACTGGCTGTAGTAGTCACCCGCCGGCTTGATGAACTGGGGGAACACGGCGAGGAAGAAAAACCCGGCCTTGGGGTTGAGCAACTGGATCGACAGCGCCTCGCCGAATCGCCGCCACGGGCGCGTGGACGTGGCCGTGAGTTCGGGCACGAAGCGTTGGGTTCGCCACATCTTGATGCCCAGGTACAACAAGTACAGCGCGCCGATGTATTTCAAAAGCGTGAAGGCCGTCGCCGAGGCGGCCAGGATCAACCCCAAGCTGCTGGCGCAGATACCCGCCACGATAAACGCGCCCGACGCGATCCCGAAGATCCCCGGCAACGCACCTCGCCAGCCATGGCGCAAGGCATTGGAAATCGTCAGCACCACACCGGGGCCCGGGCTGAGCACCGTCAGGGTCGCCAGGATCAGAAAAAGTCCGTAACCGGCCATGTCTCACTCCACATTGAAGGAAAATTGCTGTGGCCTTCAGGGTGGCGTGGCACCGGGACGCTGACAAACGCTTTAATTGCACTGCATATGTGACTAAATTAGACACATGATCACCAACCTCCCCCCGCTGAACGCCGTCCGCGCCTTCGCCGCTGCCGCTCGCCACCAGAGTTTCAGCCGCGCCGCCGAAGAACTGCACGTGAGCCACAGTGCCGTCAGCCGCCACGTAAAGTTGCTCGAAGAGCGCTTGGGCGTGCTGCTGTTCGAACGTCGAACCCGCCAGTCCTTGCTCACACCGGCCGGCCGGGCTTTCTACGAACAGGTCAGCGAGGCCCTGACCCAGATCGCCAACGCCGCCACCGCACTGACGCGCAACGCTGCCCAGCGCAAAGTGACCATCAACGTACGCCCCTCCTTCGCGGTGCGTTGGCTGATCCCGCGACTGCCCGACTTCATGGCGCTTCACCCGGACATCAAGCCCGACATCGTCACCAGCACCCTACCTCCCGATCCATCACGGGAAACGTTCGACGTGGTCATCCGCCGCGGACACGCCGGCTGGTCGCCCCATGTACAGCCCACGGTGCTGCTGGAAGACGACCTGCTGCTGGTCGCCGCCCCGTCGTTGCTGCAAAGCGTGCCATTGAAAAACGTCCACGACCTGGCCCGACACACCTTGTTATCGGGCAGGACGCGCAGCAGCGATTGGCAATACTGGGCGGAACACGCTGGGATCGAGCCATTGAACAACTCGCCGACCCTGCAATTCGATCACATGCACCTCGTGCTGCAGGCCGCCGTCGATGGGCTGGGCGTGGCGCTGTGTCCGGCTTCGCTGCTGGGCAGGGATTTGTCCAACGGGCGCCTGACCTGTCCACTGCCGTCGTTGCGCCTGCCGTTAGCCCGCTATTACTACGGGGTGTCCGGGGATGCGGTGGCTGAGACGCAGGTTTTTGTTGATTGGTTGTTTTCTCAGGTCCAGCAGGATTGGGATGGACGGGGTTTCAGTCATTCAGATCCAGTTAGCAGTGCTGCAAATAGCCAGACGCATCCAGGGTAAAGGTTAAAAAACGTAGCGATCGGCAAAAGACGGGATGACATTGGTCATAAGGTAAATCGTCGAACGGTGCCCAGAAGAACTCAAAGGCAAGACCGCCGCCGTCACACGTGTTGTATGTCCATTGCTCGGGGAGTGCGATCCTTGGGTCACATAGATGAAACGACCATACTTGGGCAAGATGATCAGCGTCCCAGCATCCGAGATCGGCCGAGACTGTCGCGCAGTCGATGCCAGCCTCCTCATTCAGCTCTCGCAGTGCGGCCTGCCGGGCAGACTCACCGGCCTCAATCGTGCCCTTCACAATTTGCACACCTGCCAACGGATGACGGAACAACAAGATTCGCGGCGGGTGAGAATGGGAAAGAATGATGGGACAAGCTTTGTTTGGACGCATCATGTTTTCCAGAGAGAAGGCCAGGTTGCTTAAGGCTTCTCAAGCAATGTCGGCTCAACGCAATCCGACAAAACTAGCCATTCAAAGCTAGTTTCGCGGTAGCTGTGCTGTTGTTTGTGAGGTGTGAAATCAGTATCAAGAGTGGCTACGGCAACCGATATCCACTCTGGAAACGCACCGTGAGGGTCAGACCAAAACAAGCTTGAACCGCAGCCCCCGCAGAACTGCCGTTTGACGCCAGTTTCGGATTCATACAACCTGAGCACGTTTCCATTTGCCGAGATTTGCAGTGATGCAGCCGGAACGCTGGCATAGGTTGCGAACGCAGCACCATGAGCTTTCTGGCAGCGCCTGCAATGGCAATGAGTCAACGCCTTGAGCTTTGCCGAAATTTCGTAACGTATCTCGCCGCATAGGCAGCTTCCGTGGTGACTTTCATTCATCCTTGACGCTCTGTTTAAACTTGGGCTGGGACTCTAGCGCAATGATCGCTGAGGGCCAACACATTGGGCAAGAATGTCCGAGAGCCTAGGTCGAAGCGATGCCGATGCCTAAGCCCCTGAGCCGCTTTGCCCTCAACTTCCAACAACCGCTTCCGAATCAGTAACTTTAATCCAGTGATTGAATCAACACGAGAACTGACGGTACGGCAACTGCTAGAACTTCCTTCAGCGATTCTGCAACTGGAGGCAGAATCTGTTACAGAGGGTTTTAGGTTTCTTACTCGCTTGATCGCCGATTGGAGAAACGGGTCCAATCGATTCGATCAACCTGGAGAGTGCTTTCTAGGAGTCTTCGACAACGGGCAACTGATTGCTGTTGGCGGACTTTCATGTGATCCCTATGTCGCCCCGAGTGTCGGGAGGTTGCGAAGGGTATATGTCACGCGAACCTCAAGGGGCCTGAAGGCCCTTGAAGACCTTCGGCACCGCCTGCTGAACGCAAGGCTGCCTGACCGTGGGCCTGAATGATTCACCGGCGGGACTGTTGGCGTGGATGGGCGAAAAGATCCTGTCTTGGTGCGATACCCGCCCCCGCCATCGATCGAGAATGGCTGCTGACCAATGTCACGCTGTACTGGCTGACGAACTGCATCGGCTCGTCGTTTCGCCAGTATGTGGAAGGTGGCAAGCGGCCGTTGCTGTTCAACCACGGTGAACGGCTGAAACCGCCGGTTGGGGTTGCGCTGTTTCCCAAGGAACTGCCTATGCCGCCGAGGAGGTGGGTGGAGCGCTGCTTTAAAGTGGATCGCTGGACCGTCATGCCTCGCGGTGGTCACTTTGCCGCGTTGGAACAGCCGGAGTTGTTGGCGGAGGATATCAGGGCTTTTTTTCGCGGCTGTCGCTAGAAAAATCTGAAGATACTCGCCGCAAGCCTCCTGTGGGAGCACTTTTCCTGTGGGAGCAAGGCTTGCCCGCGATGAAGACGACGCGGTCTTCCGGGGAACCGAGGTGCCTGCATCGCGAGCAAGCTTTGCTCCCACAGAAAGTCGTGCACTCCAGTGGTAGCGGCCAAAAGCGGTCCGAAAATCTCGTAGGAATTTACCTCTGTGGCGAGGGGATTTATCCCCGCTGGGCTGCGAAGCGGCCACAAACCAGACACCTTATTTCGCCAGGTATACCGCAGGCACCGGTTTTGCGACTGCTGCGCAGCCGAGCGGGAGCAAGCTCCCTCGCCACAGGGGAAGCGTGCGTCCTACAGGTCGGTTGTGGGTGCCGGGATCGACTTCTATAGTTGGGTCGTCGCTGGCTTTGGCCGGTGGCTGGGTTTCGCAGCCCTCGATGAAAAAGATCTAATACCGTCAAATGAAATTCAGGCAAACTTGCCCGCGTTCATTTTATGGCGGTTGTGCGCGGGAGACTTTCGGGTCTGCCGAGTTTTTGGATTCTTTCCTCGGTCTGCGAACCCTCGCGCAACTGCCACCCATTTGATTCGCAGCAAAAAGGTGGCATTTCTTCTTTCTTAAAAGGAATTCAACCTCATGACAACTCACTCATCCAGCCGCTTCACCCCTCTCACCCAAACCGCCACCACCCACCC
>NZ_JAHBCZ010000053.1:0-29526 GCF_019956035.1 Pseudomonas sp. A-RE-22 | reverse complement strand
GATGGACGGCGATGCCCAATCCGGCAACGACGCCTTCAACATCGGCGCGGGCAAGGGCGGCGGCATGGCTGGGGCAGGGGGCGGGCGCCTGGGCAATGGCACTTACAGCCAGTTCCTGGCATTCACCTTCCAGCGCTTGCTGCGAGAAAACCCCGACTTGCGCAGCCTGGCGTTCTCGCTGCAGGCCGATGTCTGGCTCAGTGCCGTGGGCGAAATCACCCGGGTCGAGTTGGTCAAGTCCAGCGGCAACCCGCAAGTGGACGAACAAGTTATTTCCGCCCTGCGTGCCGCGCCCCATTTGAGTGAACGGCCACCGGCCTCCCTGACTTTACCCGTGCGCTTGTCCTTGCAGGGACGGCGGCCGGGTTAACCGACTATTTGAAAGTTTGCCAAAGGAGTTGTGTGCAGATGATTTCCAATGTGAATCGATTATCGTGGGCGATCGGCCTGGTGGTCCTGAGCCTGGCCGGGCACGCGGCCGCCGCCCCAGCGCCCTCGGAAAACGCCACGATCAATCTGATCCGCCTGCTGGTGCAGCAGGGCGTGTTGAAACAGGATCAGGCCGATGGCTTGATCGCCCAGGCTGAACGGGAAGCCGTGCAGGCCCGCCAGGCAGCCACGGCGGTTGCCGCAACGCCGGCCGGCGCGCCGGGGGACGTGCGGGTGCAATACGTGCCGAACATCGTGCGTGAGCAGATCCGCGACCAGGTCAAGGCTGAAGTCATGGCCACCGCCAAGCAGGAAAACTGGGCCCAGCCCAACACCTTCCCGGATTGGGTCTCGCGCATCAGTTTCGATGGCGACATTCGCCTGCGGGATGAGTCGCGCTATTACTCGGGCACCAACAGCAACGAAATCGTCGACTTCGCCCGGCTCAATGACAAGGGCCCCTACGACGTCAACCCCAACAGCAGCTCCAGCCTGCCGCCGTTGCTCAACACCCGTGAAGACCGCGAGAACCTGTTCCGCCTGCGCGCACGCCTGGGCATGAAGGCCGTGATTGCCCCGCAATGGACCGCGGGCATCCGCATCGGTACCGGCTCCGACAACAACCCGGTGTCCACCACCCAGACCCTCGGTGGTGGTTTTGGCAAGAAAGACATCTGGCTCGACCAGGGCTACCTGACCTGGAAGCCATCGGACGAATTGACCCTGACCGGCGGGCGTTTCGCCAACCCGTTTTTCTCCACCGACCTGTTGTATTCCGGTGACCTGAACTTCGACGGTGTGGCGGCGAACTTCAACCACAAGCTCAATCAGGACTGGGGCGTGTTCGGTACTGTTGGCGCGTTCCCGGTGGAGTACACCAACGACACCAGCACCAGCAACGGCAGCGACAAGGAGGAGAGCGACAACAAGTGGTTGTACGGTGCGCAACTGGGGGCCAACTGGGCCATCAACGACAGCAACCGGATCAAGGGGGCCATGGCCTATTACCGCTTCGACGACATCGAAGGCCAGCGCTCTTCGTCGTGCCAGCCTTGGGCCGGTGATCCAGGCTGCGACAGCGACGGTTCACGCGTGGCGTTCATGCAAAAGGGCAACACCGTGTTCCTGCTGCGCGACATCGCGCCCAATCCTCTCAACCCGTCCACCACGCCACAGCCGCAATACGTCGGCCTGGCCTCGGAATTCAACCTGCTGGACCTGAACCTGGCGTGGGACACCGATCTGCCCGAAGACCTGAAGCTGCGCAGCCAGGCCCACTACGTCCACAACCTGGGCTACGACGAAGGCGAGATGCGCAAGCGCTCCGCCGGGCAATTCGCCAACAACCTGGACAGCGATGGCGAGGTGGAAAGTGGCGCCAACGCCTGGATGCTCCAGTTCACCCTGGGTAACTCCCTGGAGCTCAAGCGCGAGGGCGACTGGAACCTGTTCGCCGGCTACAAGTACATCCAGCCCGATGCCTTGCCGGACGGCTTCAACGATTCGTCATTCCACTTGGGCGGTACCAATGCCAAGGGTTATTTCCTGGGCGGCAACTATGGCCTGGCGAGCAACGTCTTCGCCACCGGTCGCTGGTTGAGTTCCGAAGCGGTGTACGGCGCGCCGTACGACATCGATGTCTTGCAGCTTGAAATCAACACGCGCTTCTAAGCGCAGGGAGACCTCATGAAAAGGCGAGCCAAATACCCATGCCCGGCTGCGTTGCTGATGCTGGGTCTGCTGCTCAGTGGCTTGGCGCACGGCGAAGGCCTGGAAGAGCGGCTGCGGGCACAGCTGCGCAGTACCACCGCCCAGTTGCAGGCCCTGCAAAGCGAGCAGGCCCAGGCCAGCGCCGCTCGTCAGGCTGCCGAGAGCCAGGCCAAGGAGGCCCAGGCGCAGATCAAGCAATTGACCGCACAACTGAGCAAGGCCCAAGCCCTGGCCGAGCAGCTGGCCGGACATCAGCAAAACCTGCAAAACCAGGCCCAGGCCCAGGTGGCGGCGAGCAACGAGCAAATCGGCAAATTCAAGAAAGCCTATGAAGAACTGTTGACCCTGGCCCGTGGCAAAGAGACCGAGCGCGCCCGCCTGGAGGCGCAATTGACCGAGCGTGACACACAAGTGCAGCAATGTTCGGTCAAGAATCAGAAAATGTACGAAGTCGCCAAGACGCTGCTGCATGCCTACGAAACCATTGATGTGACCGACATCATGAAGATCCGCCAGCCGTTCGCGGCCAAGGCCCGGGTGCGTTTCGAAGAGCTGGCCCAGGGCTTTGGCGATGATCTCTACAAGAACCGTTTCGATGCGCCCCAGGCCTCGATCACTCACTGAACAGAACAAGGAAGACGCGAGCATGACCTCAATGATTGAATACGTCGGTGCAAAATCCCTGACCGAGTGGTTGCAGGCTGCGGGTTATCGGGTCAACGAAACCGAGCAGAACGGCATCGTGCAACTGCTCAGTGCCAGCCAGGGCATCGGCTTTGCGGTGCGTTTGGGTAATCCTGCGCCGACAGCGGGCCAATACCTGGACTTCACCTTCAGCTGCGCCTTGCGGGTACAGGGCGAGTTGCCAGCTGGGTTGGTGGCGTTGTGGAACGCCTCGCGCCGCTTTGCCCGGTTGTCGCTGCAGGGTGAGTTCCTGGTGATGGAAATGGACGTGGTGGTCGCGGCAGGCGTGAGCGCCGATCATTTGCGCAGCCACCTGGAACTGTGGGATCGCCTGTTGCAGGAGTTCATTGTCTACCTGCGTGAGTACAGCCAGAACGCGGCGCGCCTGCAAACCCCGGCCGAGCCCGTCGAGGCGCCATCGGAGGAGGCCGTCGCATCGTGAAAAAGCCGACCTTCGTCATCAGCGCCGCAGCGCTGGGCCTGCTCGCCGTGGCGCTGGTGCTGGGTCTGCGGCCGGGAAGCGATCCGGTCGCCGCGGTACAGACCGTAAGCGTTGCTACGGCCGACTCGCCGAGCCTGGCGCGCTTGGGCAACCAGCACGTCAGCCCCGATGAACTCAAGGCATTGCTGGCCGCGCTGGCTCCTGAAGTTCGCCAGCAAATGCGTGGCAATCGGGCTGCGCTGGAAGGCTGGATTCGTGCCCGCCTGGCGGAAAAGGCCGTGTTGGAGCAGGCCGACGCCCAGGGCTGGCGCGAGCGGCCCGAGGTGGAGCGCCAGACCCGGGCGGCGGCTGAGCAGATTGTGTTTCGCGACTACTTGCGGTCGGTCAGCCAGGTGCCCGCCGGGTATCCCAGTGAAGACGAGTTGAAGCAGGCTTATGACGCCGGGAAAGCCAACTGGACCGCACCGGCGTTGTACCGCGTCAGCCAGATTTTCCTGGCAGCCACCGAGCCGCAAACCGTAGAGGCGGTGCGCCGGCAAGCGCTGGAGTTGAGCAAGAAGGCCCAGGCCTCGCCCGCTGAATTCGGCGCCCTGGCCAGTCGTTTTTCCCAGGACCGCAGCAGTGCCGAGCGCGGCGGTGACAGTGGTTTCCAGCCCTTGCAGCAACTGGTCCCGCCGGTGCGTGAGGCGGTGGCGCGCCTGAAGGTCGGCGCGGTGTCGGACCCGGTGCAAAGTCCGGCGGGGTTTCATGTCATCAAGCTCACCGAACAACAGCCGGCCCGGGAAGCGACCCTGGACGACGTCCGCGAACGCCTGACCCAGGCCCTGCGCGCCCAGCGCCAGGAACAGATCGCCAAGGCCTACCTGGACGGCATGCTCGACACGGCCACGTTGAGCATCGATGGCGCGCAGTTGAGCAAGGTGCTGGAGGAGGGGCTTTAGGCCGGCCCAAATAATTCGTACAACCGACAGGGAGTCACCCATGACCTTCACCGAGCCCGCAGGACGCCAGGCTGTCACCGCATACCGCACGCCGTTGCGTGTCCCCGATCCCTGGCTGACATTGGCCGGCGGTATTGAACCGCAGGTGGCGCAGTGTTTCCTGGTCAGTGCCCGTTGCGGCTGCTTCATGCAAGCGGCTCGTAGCCTCAACGTCAAGGCAACCTGGCTGCGCAAGCAGTTGGCGCAGTTGGAGACGCGCCTGCAACGCTCGCTGTTCAGCTTCCAGGGCAGCGCCTTGACCCTCACTCGTGAAGGCCGGCAGTTGCAGGCGCGATTGATCACCCTGGCCCACGAAAGTGCGCCGCCGCTGAACGATCAACCCTTGATTCGCCTCGCCGTGGCCGAGTCGATTCTGCATGACATCCTGGGACGCGACCTGATCTCGTTGCTACGGCGCAACGCCAGCGTGCGACTGCAGATCATCACCCTGGACAGTGAACTGGCACTGCAAGCCGTCAGCGCCGACCTGGTGCTCTGGTTGAGTGATGCCCAGGTATCGGTGCCAGGGCCGAGCTTCGCCACGTTGCCCGCGGATCGACTGGCGCGGATGGACTATGTGCCGCACATCGCCAAGCGCTATTCACGACCGGCCACGCGCCCGGATTGCCTGGAGGACCTGAACGACTACATGCTGGTGCAATGGCAGGCGGACCGACACGTGGATGGCTTCGCCCCGTGGAATGCCCTGATAGAACAGCGCCGGGCCGGCGTGGTGCAGGTGCAATCCTACGAATTGATGCTGGAAATGATTCGCTGCAGCGCCTGCATCGGTCTGTTGCCGCAGTACATGAGCCGTTTCGACCGAGGCCTGGTGGCATTGCCGCAAGTGTTCGGCCCGTCGATGCAACGGTACTTGTGGATGGCCGTCAATGCCCAGGCCGAAGGCTTGCCAGAGGTGCAGATGCTTCGTGAGCTGATCCATCACACGCTGGATGAGCGCCGGGATTGGTTCCAGACCTAGCTGGTAGCACGATAATCCTGTGGGAGCGAGCTTGCTCGCGATAGCGGTGTATCCGTCAACGCGGATGCCAAAACCACCGCTCCCACAGGTTCCCCATAGCGCCTGGCGCGGCTTATAGTGATCGGCCTTGTCACGCCTCCAGGGAGGAGCTGCATGTCCGAATCATCGATCACCCTCGTACGCTTCACTGAAGCCCACATCGCCGGTGTCACCGCGCTCTACAACGATCCGGCGGTGACTCGCCAAGTGCTGCAAATGCCTTTCCAGTCCACCGAAGTCTGGCGTAAGCGTCTGGCAATGGACGACGAGCGTTTATTGAAACTGGTGGCCCTGCACGAGGGTGAAGTCATCGGCAACCTGGGACTGGAGCAGTTTTCGCGCGTGCGCCGTGCCCATTGCGGCAGTCTCGGCATGGGCGTGGCTGTCGCCTGGCAGGGCAAAGGCGTGGGGTCGATGCTGCTCGCGGCCGCGCTGGAGGTTGCGGACAACTGGATGAACCTGCGGCGGGTCGAGTTGACGGTGTACGCTGACAACGAAGCGGCCATCGGGCTGTACCGCAAGTTCGGCTTCGAAACCGAAGGCCTGATGCGCGACTACGCCGTGCGTGACGGTCGCTGGGTGGATACCCTGGCGATGGCGCGGTTGCGCTGAAGAGCCCAGCGCGCAGGCAAAGAGGGCTTTTACGTACGCCAACGTCTTGAACCTGTCATCATCGCGCTTCGCAGTACTCCCTTAATCGAGGACCGGCCCATGGACGATGTACAGCAATTGGGCGAGATGCTTCGTCACTACGCCGACAGCGAAGCGCACAAGAAACAACTGCACCAGGCCCAGGCAGCGGTCTGGGCCGAACAGATCAAGGCGTTGTACGGGCAAATCGAGCAATGGCTGGCGCCCGTCATGGCGCTCGGCCTGCTGGAACTTAGCCGTGAGACCTATGTGGCGCACGGGCCGAGCGCTCCGGTAGAGACGTCCGGTTTCAAGACTGAAAAACTGACCTTGACCATCACCGGTAGACCGGTGGAATTCGTTCCGGAGGTGATGGGCGTAGGTGGGCTGATTTCTTTGTCGATCATTGGCCTGGCGGCGACCCGTCACGGCAGTATTTCGCTGGTTTGCCAACCGCCATCGGTGCAATGGCAATGGCGCCGGACCAACGGCTTGAAGGACCCCGACACATTTGCCTTCGATGCCAACTTCCTCGCACAACAGTTGCAGAGCCTGATACCGCGTGAACGCGGCTGAATCACGCACGCGCTTCTCAGCGCAGGCAAAAACCTGTCCATTGGCTATACCTGTAGTTCCGGCCCCGCCTCGTGTGGCTTACAGGAGTGACAGCATGAAGTTTTCGTCGATGATCGGCACTGTTTGCATTGCCTCGCTCGCCTTGGCGGGTTGCTCCAGCAAAGTCACCCAGCCGGATGAGTACTCCGGGTTCCTGGGGGATTACAGCCGGCTCAAGGAAGAGAAGTCGCCGTCGGGGGCCGAGGTGATGCGTTGGGTCGATCCGAAGATCGACCCGGGCAAGTACACCAGTCTCTATATCGAGCCGACACAGCTTTACCCCAAGCCGCAGCCGACCGTGAAGATCCCCCAGGCCACGCTGTCCGGTATCACCGCTTATTACGATCAGGCCCTCAAGCGGGAAGCGGGAAAGTCCTTGCCCCTGGCGACAGCTCCTGGGCCGGGTGTATTGGTGATGCGGGCGGCCATCACGGCTGTCGGCAGCAAGACCGAAGGCTTGAAACCTTATGAGGTGATCCCGATTGCGCTGGTGGCGGCCGCTGTCAGCACGGCCAGCGGCATTCGCGACCAGGAAACCACCCTGGGCACCGAAGCGGTTTTTCTCGATGGTGGCAACAACGCGGTGGTCGCCCAGGTGGTGCGCAAAGGCACGGGCAAGCCGTTGTCCAACGAGTCCCAGGTGATGAAGCCCGATGACGTCAAAGGGGTCATCGATGGCTGGGCGTCGGATTTGCATCAGTCGTTTCTGAAATTCAAGGCTAAATAACCACCGCCGTTACCTCACGCGCCGGCGTCCAAACCACGACTTTTTATGTCCAACCATAGGTCGCGCAAGCATTTCGTGGTTAACTCCGGCCTCACCATTTTCAAACCTGTCAGAAGGAATCCGTTCATGGCTCAAGTCACCCTCAAAGGCAACCCGGTCCAAGTCAACGGCCAGTTGCCACAAGCCGGTTCCAAGGCGCCAGCCTTTTCCCTGGTTGCCGGCAATCTGTCGGACGTTTCCCTGAAGGACTTCGCCGGCAAGCGCAAAGTGCTGAACATTTTCCCAAGTGTCGACACGCCGACCTGCGCCACCTCCGTGCGCAAGTTCAATGCCCAGGCCAACGGCCTGACCAACACTGTGGTGCTGTGCATCTCCGCCGACCTGCCGTTTGCCCAGGCGCGTTTCTGCGGTGCCGAAGGCCTGGAAAACGTCCAGAACCTGTCGACCCTGCGCGGTGCCGAGTTCATCCAGGACTACGGCGTGGCAATCGCTGATGGCCCGCTCAAAGGCCTGACCGCCCGTGCCGTGGTGGTGCTGGACGAAAACGACACCGTGCTGCACAGCGAGCTGGTCAAGGAAATCGGTGAAGAGCCGAACTACGACGCTGCGTTGGCCGTTCTGAAATAAGGTATTTATTACAATTGTTAACGGCCTGGCCCTGTCCAGGCCGTTTTCTTTTGTGCTTCAAGGCGTTAGCCGACTATGTGCCAGGTAAGCCCAACGTAAATTGCCGGTAAAGGCGCTTTGCTAAACACCCGCCAGTGCTTATCGTTCAGCCTCCCGTAAAAGAAGTCCACGCGCCCAATGGTTGATCACTCCATGCAATCCTCTGTTTCCCGCAATTCCCGTCGCTGGCTGTTTGGCCTGTTTATCGTATTGGTGGTCGCGGCGCTGGCCTGGAAGTTCTGGCCCAGTGGCTCGGCGCAGAAGCCTGGGGCAGGGGATAAAGCCGCGGCAGGGCACATGGGGCGCTCGGGTGGCATGCGGCCAGGGTTCGGTGGGGCTACGGGGCCGATTCCGGTGCGGGTGGCGCCGGCGGTGACCGGGGATTTCCCGCTGTACTACAAGGCGCTGGGCACGGTCACGGCCCTCAATACCATCAACGTGCGCAGCCGCGTGGGTGGCGAACTGGTCAAGATCGCTTTCGAAGAAGGGCAGATGGTCAAGGCCGGGGACCTGCTGGCCGAGATCGACCCGCGTCCGTACCAGAACGCCTTGCTCCAGGCCGAAGGCACGCTGTTGCAGAACCAGGCCCAGTTGAAAAATGCCCAGGTAGACTTTGAGCGGTATCGCGGCCTGTACGCTGAAGACAGTATTGCCAAGCAGACCCTCGACACCGCCGCGGCGCTGGTGGGCCAGTACCAGGGCACGGTCAAGACCAACCAGGCGGCGGTCAACGACGCCAAGCTCAACCTAGAATTCACCAAGATCCGCGCGCCCATCTCCGGGCGGGTCGGCTTGCGGCAACTGGATATCGGCAACCTGGTGGCGGCCAACGACACCACGGCCCTGGCAGTCATCACCCAGACCCAACCCATCAGCGTCGTGTTCACCTTGCCGGAAAACAACCTCGACACGGTGCTCGCCCGTTATCGCAGCGGGGCGAAACTGCCAGTCGAAGCCTGGGACCGGGGCGATGTGAAGCTGCAGGCCAGCGGCGTGCTGCAAAGCCTGGACAACCAGATCGATGTCACCACCGGCACCTTGAAGTTCAAGGCCCGCTACGAGAACCGCGACCAGTCGCTGTTCCCCAACCAGTTCGTCAATGTCCGCCTGCTGGCCGACACCCTCAAAGGCGTGACCCTGGCGCCGACGGCGGCCATTCAGTTCGGCACCAATGGCACCTTCGTCTATGCCCTGGATGGCGACAAGAAGGTCACCATCAAAAAGCTGAAGATCGGCGCCAGCGACGGTGCGAACACCGTGGTCACCGAAGGCCTGGTCGCCGGTGACCGGGTGGTGCTCGAAGGCACCGATCGCTTGAAGGAAGGCAGTGAAGTGGAAGTGGTCAGCGACAGCCAGGAAGTGCCCACCACGCCGACCGAGCACCTGCAGGGCAAGTCCGCAGCGGTGCCCGCTGAACCGGTTGCGGCCGACAAGGCGAAAAAGGGCGGCGCATGAATCTCTCGCGGCTGTTCATCCTTCGCCCGGTCGCCACCACCCTGAGCATGCTGGCGATCATCCTGGCCGGCCTGATCGCCTATCGGCTGCTGCCGGTGTCGGCATTGCCCCAGGTCGATTACCCGACCATCCGTGTGATGACCTTGTACCCGGGCGCCAGTCCCGATGTGATGACCAGCGCGGTGACCGCGCCCCTGGAGCGCCAGTTCGGACAGATGCCGGGCCTGACGCAAATGGCCTCCACCAGTTCCGGTGGTGCGTCGGTGATTACCCTGCGCTTCAACCTCGACATCAACATGGACGTCGCCGAGCAGCAGGTGCAGGCCGCGATCAATGCGGCCACCAACCTGCTACCCAAGGACCTGCCGGCACCGCCGGTGTACAACAAGGTCAACCCGGCCGATACCCCGGTGCTGACCCTGGCTATCACGTCCAAGACCATGCTGCTGCCCAAGCTCAATGACTTGGTGGACACCCGCATGGCGCAGAAAATCGCCCAGATCAGCGGCGTCGGCATGGTCACCATCGCCGGTGGCCAGCGCCAGGCCGTGCGAATCAAGGTCAATCCCGAGGCCCTGGCGGCCAACGGCCTGAACCTGGCGGATGTGCGCACATTGATCGGCGCCTCCAACGTCAACCAGCCCAAGGGCAACTTCGACGGCCCGACCCGGGTCTCGATGCTCGACGCCAACGACCAGTTGACCTCGCCCAAGGATTACGCCGAACTGATCCTGGCCTACGCCAACGGTGCGCCGTTGCGGCTCAAGGACGTCGCGCAGATCGTCGATGGCGCCGAAAACGAACGCCTTGCCGCCTGGGCCAACGAAAACCAGGCCGTGCTGCTGAACATCCAGCGTCAGCCGGGGGCCAACGTCATCGAAGTGGTGGACCGGATCAAGGCCCTGCTGCCGAGCATCACCGACAACCTGCCGGCCGGCCTGGATGTCACCGTGCTGACCGACCGCACCCAGACCATCCGCGCATCGGTCACCGATGTGCAGCATGAGTTGCTGATCGCCATCGTGCTGGTGGTCATGGTGACCTTCCTGTTCCTGCGTCGCGTCAGTGCCACGATCATTCCGTCGGTGGCTGTGCCGTTGTCGCTGATCGGCACCTTTGGCGTGATGTACCTGGCCGGTTTTTCCATCAACAACCTGACCCTGATGGCCCTGACGATTGCCACCGGTTTCGTGGTGGACGATGCCATCGTCATGCTGGAGAACATCGCTCGCTTCATCGAGGAGGGCGACAGCCCGCTGCAGGCAGCACTCAAGGGCGCGAAGCAGATCGGCTTCACGCTGATATCCCTGACGCTGTCGCTGATCGCCGTGCTGATCCCGCTGCTGTTCATGGCCGATGTCGTGGGACGGCTGTTTCGCGAGTTCGCCATCACCCTGGCGGTGGCGATCCTGATTTCCCTGGTGGTGTCCCTGACCCTGACGCCGATGATGTGCGCCCGCTTGCTCAAGCGTGAGCCCAAGGAAGCAGAGCAGGGCCGTTTCTACCGAGCCAGCGGCGCCTGGATCGACTGGTTGATCGCCGCCTACGGACGCAAGTTGCAATGGGTGCTCAAGCACCAACCGCTGACCCTGCTGGTGGCGGTGGGCACCCTGGTGTTGACGGTGGTGCTGTACCTGGCCGTGCCCAAGGGGTTCTTTCCGGTGCAGGACACCGGGGTGATCCAGGGCATTTCCGAGGCGCCACAATCGATCTCCTTTGCCGCCATGAGCGAGCGCCAGCAGCAATTGGCGAAAGTGATCCTGGCGGACCCGGCGGTGGAGAGCCTGTCGTCCTACATCGGCGTGGACGGCGACAACGCCACGCTCAACAGCGGGCGCCTGCTGATCAACCTCAAGCCCCACAGCGAACGGGATGACAGCGCCACCGAGATCATTGCCCGCCTGCAGCCGCAACTGGATCGGCTGGTGGGCATTCGCCTGTTCATGCAGCCGGTGCAGGACCTGACCATCGAAGACCGGGTCAGCCGGACCCAATACCAGTTCAGCCTGTCGTCGCCGGACGCCGAATTGCTCAGCCTCTGGAGCGGACGCCTGGTCGAAGCCCTGGCCCAACAGGCGGAGTTGACCGATGTGGCCAGCGACCTGCAGGACAAGGGTTTGCAGGTCTACCTGGTGATCGACCGCGACGCAGCCTCTCGCCTGGGCGTCTCGGTGTCGAACATCACCGATGCGCTCTATGACGCCTTCGGCCAGCGGCAGATTTCCACTATCTACACCCAGGCCAGCCAGTACCGCGTAGTGTTGCAGGCCCAGGCCGGGGAGCGGATCGGGCCGCAGGCGCTGGACCAGATTCACGTCAAGACCACCGACGGCGGGCAGGTGCGGCTGTCGAGCCTGGCCCGGGTCGAAGAACGCCAGGCGCAACTGGCGATTGCCCACATTGGCCAGTTCCCGGCGGTGATGATGTCGTTCAACCTGGCACCGGGCGTGGCCCTGGGGCATGCGGTGGACGTAATCGAAAAGGTCCAGCGGGACATCGGCATGCCGGTGGGCGTGCAGACCGAGTTCCAGGGCGCGGCCCAGGCATTCCAGGCCTCGCTGTCGAGTACCTTGCTGCTGATCCTGGCGGCGGTGGTGACCATGTACATCGTCCTGGGCGTGCTGTACGAAAGCTACATTCACCCGATCACCATTCTTTCCACCTTGCCCTCGGCGGCCATCGGCGCCTTGCTGGCCTTGATTCTCAGCGGCAATGACCTGGGCATGATCGCGATCATCGGCATCATCCTGCTGATCGGCATCGTCAAGAAAAACGCGATCATGATGATCGACTTCGCCCTCGACGCCGAACGCAACCGGGGCGTCGACCCGCAGACGGCGATCTATCAGGCTGCATTACTGCGCTTCCGTCCGATCCTGATGACCACCCTGGCGGCCTTGTTCGGTGCAATACCGCTGATGTTCGCCACCGGTTCCGGCGCCGAACTGCGCCAGCCTCTGGGGTTGGTGATGGTCGGTGGGTTGTTGGTGAGCCAGGTGCTGACGTTGTTCACTACCCCGGTGATCTACCTGTATTTCGATCGACTGGGGCGCCGGTTTGCCAGGCCCGATGGGAAAGAGGTGCAGGTATGACGGCGACGCCCGAAATCCTGGGGCATTTGTGGCGAGGGAGCTTGCTCCCACATAGCGGGAGCAAGCTCCCTCGCCACAACAGCCTGCTCATTGAAGCCTGGAGCGGCTGCTGATGAACCTGTCCGGTCCATTCATCAAGCGTCCGGTCGCGACCATGCTCCTGAGCTTCGCCATCATGCTGCTCGGTGGTGTGAGCTTCGGCCTGCTGCCGGTTTCGCCGCTGCCGCAAATGGATTTCCCGGTGATCGTGGTCCAGGCCAACCTGCCAGGGGCCAGCCCCGAGGTGATGGCTTCAACGGTGGCTACGCCCCTGGAGCGTTCCTTCGGCGCCATCGCCGGGGTCAACACCATGAGCAGCCGTTCCAGCCAGGGTTCTACCCGCGTCATCCTGCAATTCGACCTGGACCGTGACATCAACGGTGCCGCCCGGGAAGTGCAGGCGGCCATCAATGCGTCGCGCAACCTGTTGCCCAGCGGCATGCGCAGCATGCCGACCTATAAGAAGGTCAACCCGTCCCAGGCGCCGATCATGGTGCTGTCGCTGACCTCGGATGTGTTGAAAAAGGGCCAGCTCTACGACCTGGCCTCGACCATCCTGTCCCAGAGCCTGTCCCAGGTCTCGGGCGTCGGCGAGGTACAGATCGGCGGCAGCTCGTTGCCGGCGGTGCGCATCGAACTGGAGCCGCATCTGCTCAACCAGTACGGCGTGGCCCTCGATGACGTGCGCACCGCTGTTGCCGATAGCAACGTGCGCCGGCCCAAGGGGTCGGTGGAGGACGATCAGCGCATGTGGCAGGTCCAGGCCAACGATCAACTGGAGAAGGCCAAGGACTACGAAACGCTGATCATCCGTTACCAGGATGGCTCGGTACTGCGGCTCAAGGACGTGGCGAAAGTCACCGACAGCGTCGAGGATCGCTACAACAGCGGTTTCTTCAACAACGATGCCGCCGTGTTGCTGGTGATCAACCGCCAGGCCGGGGCCAACATCATCGAGACGGTCAACGAGATCAAGGCGCAACTGCCGGCGTTGCAGGCCGTGCTGCCGGCCAGCGTCAAGCTGAACCTGGCCATGGACCGCTCGCCGGTGATCAAGGCCACCCTGCATGAAGCGGAAATGACCTTGCTGATCGCCGTGGCCCTGGTGGTGCTGGTGGTGTTCCTGTTCCTCGGCAACTTCCGCGCCTCGCTGATCCCGACCCTGGCGGTGCCGGTGTCGCTGGTGGGCACGTTCGCGGTGATGTACCTGTACGGTTTCTCCCTGAACAACCTGTCGTTGATGGCGTTGATCCTGGCGACCGGGTTGGTGGTGGACGATGCCATCGTGGTGCTGGAGAACATCTCCCGGCATATCGACGAAGGCGTGCCGCCGATGAAGGCCGCGTACCGGGGAGCCGAGGAGGTGGGTTTCACCTTGCTGTCGATGAACGTCTCGCTGGTGGCGGTGTTCCTGTCGATCCTGTTCATGGGCGGCATCATCGAGAGCCTGTTTCGCGAATTTTCCATCACGCTGGCGGCGTCCATCGTCGTTTCGCTGGTGGTCTCGCTGACCCTCACGCCGATGCTCTGCGCCCGTTGGCTCAAGCCTCACGTGCCAGGGCAGGAAAACCGCTTGCAGCGCTGGAGCCAGCGGCTCAATGAGCGCATGGTCCGTGGTTACGCCATCAGCCTGGACTGGGTGCTGCACCATCGGCGCCTGACCTTGTTGAGCCTGCTGGTGACCATCGGCGTGAACGTCGCGTTGTACGTGGTGGTGCCGAAAACCTTCATGCCGCAGCAGGACACCGGCCAGTTGATCGGTTTCGTGCGTGGCGACGACGGGCTGTCGTTCAACGTGATGCAGCCGAAGATGGAGATCTTCCGCCGCGCCGTGCTCAAGGACGAGGCGGTGCAAAGCGTCGCCGGTTTCATCGGTGGTAACAACGGCACCAACAACGCCTTCATGCTGGTGCGCCTCAAGCCGATCAAGGAGCGTAATATTTCTGCACAAAAGGTCATCGAGCGCCTTCGTAAAGAAATGCCCAAGGTTCCCGGCGCTCAGTTGATGTTGATGGCCGACCAGGACCTGCAGTTCGGTGGCGGTCGCGAGCAGACCACCTCGCAGTATTCCTACATCCTGCAAAGCGCCGACCTGGCGTCGCTGCGCGCGTGGTATCCCAAGGTCGTGGCGGCCTTCCGGGCCTTGCCGGAACTCACCGCCATCGATGCCCGTGACGGTGGTGGGGCGCAGCAGGTGACGCTGGTGGTGGACCGCGACCAGGCCAAGCGCCTGGGCATCGACATGGACATGGTCACCGCGGTGCTCAACAACGCCTACAGCCAGCGGCAGATCTCGACCATCTACGACAGCCTCAACCAGTATCAGGTGGTGATGGAGGTCAATCCCAAGTACGCCCAGGACCCGAGCACCCTCGAGCAGGTCCAGGTGATCACCGCCGATGGCGCGCGCGTACCGCTGTCGGCCATTGCCCACTACGAGAATAGCCTGGAGGACGACCGGGTCAGCCATGAAGGCCAGTTCGCGTCCGAGGGCATTTCCTTCGACATGGCCGAAGGTGTCACGGTGGAGCAGGGCACCGCGGCCATCGAGCGGGCACTTGCCAAGCTTGGATTGCCCGAGGATGTCATTGCGAAAATGGCCGGCACCGCCGATGCGTTCGCCGCCACCCAGAAGAGCCAGCCGTTCATGATCCTCGGGGCGTTGCTGGCGGTGTACCTGGTGTTGGGTGTGCTCTATGAAAGCTACATCCATCCGCTGACCATCCTGTCTACGTTGCCATCGGCCGGGGTCGGCGCATTGCTGTCGATCTACGCGCTGGGTGGCGAGTTCAGCCTGATCTCACTGTTGGGGCTGTTCCTGCTGATCGGCGTGGTGAAGAAAAACGCCATCCTGATGATCGATCTGGCGCTGCAACTGGAACGTGCCGGGCAGACGCCGCTGGAGTCGATCCGCAGCGCTTGCCTGCTGCGGTTGCGGCCAATCCTGATGACCACGCTGGCGGCGATCCTTGGCGCCTTGCCGTTGCTGCTCGGTGCTGCCGAGGGCTCGGAAATGCGCCGGCCATTGGGCCTGACCATCATCGGTGGGTTGGTGTTCAGCCAGGTACTGACGCTCTACACCACCCCGGTGGTTTACCTATATCTCGACAAACTGCGCCATCGCTTCAATCGCTGGCGCGGCGTGCGCACTGATGCTGCCCTGGAAACTCCGCTATGACCGATCGTTCGCCTTTCAATCTTGTCGCAACACTGGCGACTGCCCGTGGCTCGCGGGTGCTGAGCCTGGTGCTGTGCGTGGCGATGCTCAGTGCCTGCGCCGTCGGCCCGGATTATCAACGTCCCCAGGCTGCCGCCCCGGTGCAATACAAGGAGGCCCAGGGCTGGCGCCAGGCCAATCCCAGCGATGCGATGGCCAGGGGCGCCTGGTGGGAGCTGTACGGCGATGCGCAACTCAATGGCCTGGTGAACCAGCTCAATGCGTCCAACCAGACCGTGGCCCAGGCCGACGCCCAGTACCGGCAGGCCCGGGCACTGGTGCGCAATGCCCGTGGCGCATTTTTCCCTACCGTGGACCTGACCGTTGGCAAGACCCGCTCCAGCCAGGGCACCGGTAGCAGCAGTTCGAGCCTGAGCAGTTCGTCCAGCGGCATTCGCGATACCTATAACGCCCAGGCCGGCGTCAGTTGGGAGGCGGACGTATGGGGCAAGTTGCGCCGCACCCTGGAAGCCGACGAGGCGAGCGCGCAAGCCAGTTTTGCCGACCTGGCGGCGATGCGTCTGAGCCAGCAATCGGAACTGGTGCAGAATTACTTGCAGTTGCGGGTGATCGATGAACAGAAACGCTTGTTGCAGACCACCGTCGACAACTATCAGCGCTCCCTGAAAATGACCGAAAACCAGTACCGCGCCGGGGTGTCCGGCAAGGACGCGGTGGCCCAGGCGCAAACCCAGCTCAAGACCACCCAGGGCGACCTGATCGACCTGATCTGGCAACGGGCCCAGTTTGAAAACGCCATCGCCGTGCTGATCGGCCTGCCGCCCGCCGAATTCAACCTGGCCGAGACCCAGGACATCCCGTCATTGCCGCAAATTCCGGTGGCGCTGCCTTCGCAGTTACTCGAGCGCCGGCCGGATATCGCCTCGGCAGAACGCTCGGTGATGGCCGCCAACGCCAACATCGGGGTCGCCAAGGCCGCGTATTACCCGGACCTGACCCTGAGCCTCAGTGGCGGCTACAGCAGCAGCACCTACGACAACTGGGTGAGCGTGCCGAACCGCTTCTGGTCGGTAGGGCCACAACTGGCGATGACGCTGTTCGATGGCGGCCAGCGTTCGGCAGAGGTCGACCGTACCGTCGCGGCGTATGACCAGACCGTCGCCACCTATCGCCAGACCGTGCTCGACGGCTTGCGCGAGGTGGAAAACTACATGATCCAGCTCAAGGTGCTGGAAGACGAAGCCCGCGTGCGCCAGGAGGCTCTGGACGCCGCCCGGGAATCCCTGCGCCTGACGCAGAACCAGTACAAGGCCGGGTTGATTGCCTACCTCGATGTGGTGACCGTCCAGGCCACGGCCTTGAGCAATGAACGCAGTGTGCTGAGCTTGCAGCAGAGCCGCCTAATCGCCAGCGTGCAATTGATTGCCGCATTGGGCGGGGGGTGGGACGGGCAGCTGCAGGCTAGCGAACAGGCTGCCGAGAACTGATACCCACCACTGTCCCTGTGGGAGCGAGCTTGCTCGCGAAAGCGGTGTTTCGGCTTGCAGAAATGTTGACTGAACTACCGCCATCGCGAGCAAGCTCGCTCCCACAACGACTTGCGGTGAGGTCAGTCCCGCTTTTGGCCGATGCACTGTCTACGTCCTGTCGCGATGGCTTGTTATAGTTCAAGCCTCTTTTCAGCCGGTAAAGGATCACTGCCATGTCGCAATACCAAGCGTTCAACGTCGAACTTGCAGACAACATTGCCCATGTGCAGATCAATCGCCCGGAAAAGATCAACTCGATGAACGCTGCGTTCTGGAGCGAGATCATCGAGATCTTCCAGTGGATCGACGACACCGATGCCGCACGGGTGGTGGTGCTGAGCGGTGCCGGCAAGCATTTCTCCTCGGGGATAGACCTGATGATGCTGGCGGGCGTGGCCAACGAGTTGGGCAAGGACGTAGGGCGCAATGCACGCCTGCTGCGGCGCAAGATCCTGCAACTGCAAGCCTCGTTCAACGCCGTGGACAACTGCCGCAAACCCGTGCTCGCGGCTATCCAGGGCTATTGCCTGGGCGGGGCCATCGACCTGATTGCCGCCTGCGACATGCGTTACGCGGCCGAGGACGCCCAGTTCTCCATCAAGGAGATCGATATCGGCATGGCCGCCGATGTTGGCACATTGCAACGCTTGCCCCGGATCATCGGGGACGGCATGCTGCGTGAACTCGCTTATACGGGGCGCACTTTTGGTGCCGACGAAGCGCGCAGCATCGGCCTGGTCAATCGTGTCTACAGTGACACCGCCAGCCTGCTCGACGGCGTGATGGGCATCGCCCGGGAAATCGCCGCCAAGTCGCCGATTGCCGTGACCGGCACCAAGGAAATGATCAGCTACATGCGCGACCACCGCATCGACGACGGTTTGGAATACGTCGCCACCTGGAACGCCGCCATGTTGCAATCGACCGACCTGCGCGTGGCCATGGCCGCCCATATGAGCAAACAGAAACCTGAATTTCAGGATTGATTGACCATGATTTCACGCTGGACCACCGCAGTACTCGATACCGCTCTTGCTGGCGGCTGGGCCGTCGCCCGCAGCCCTGAGGGCTTTCTGTTCGATGACAACGGCGCGCTGTTTCCCCGCGAATGGCTCAAGCGCCAAGACCTGTCGATCCTCGCCGAGCATGGCATCGGTCACCTGGATGGCGAGCCCGTCTACCTGCTGGAATTGCACAGCCTGCTGGACATCCCTGGCTGCAACTGGAAAGGCCTGCGGGCGTTCATGCTCGAGGATGACCACACGCTGTACAAAGTGTTGGGCTATGCCGCGCAGATCGGCACCTGGGCCCGCGAGCATCGTTTCTGTGGCAGTTGCGGCAAGCGCATGGGCCAGATTCCGTTGGAACGGGCCATGTATTGCGATGCCTGTGAGCTGCGGCACTATCCGCGGATTTCTCCGAGCATGATCGTGTTGATCACTCGCGGCGATGAAGTCCTGCTGGCCCGTTCGCCGCGTTTCGTCCCGGGCGTCTACAGCACCCTGGCGGGGTTTGCCGAGCCTGGCGAGTCGGCCGAGGATTGCCTGGTGCGCGAGGTTCGCGAGGAAGTCAGCATCGAGGTGAAGAACATCCAGTACATGGGCAGCCAGTGCTGGCCGTTCCCCCATTCGATGATGCTCGGTTTCCACGCTGAATATGCCGGTGGCGACATCGTGCCCCAGGAAGATGAAATCGAGGACGCGCAGTGGTTCAACGTCCATGACCTGCCACCGTTGCCGGCTTCGCGCTCCATCGCCCGCTACCTGATCGACCTGTATGTGGCGCGGCGCCTAGGCCACGCTGAACCAGTGCTGCCAGGCTAGGCGCACGGTCAAGCCCAGCACCACGGTGATGAACACCGGTCGGATGAACTTCGCGCCGCCGCTGATGGCGGTGCGAGCGCCGAAGAACGCGCCGATCATCACCGACACGCCCATGCTCAGGCCGATGACCCAGTCCACTTGCCCGGAAAAGATGAACACCGACAGCGCGGCGATGTTGCTGACGAAGTTCATGCTACGGGCCACGCCGCTGGCCTTGACCAGGTCGATGGGGTAGAGCAGCAGGCTGCTCACAGTCCAGAACGCCCCCGTACCCGGCCCGGCCACGCCATCATAGAAGCCCAGGCTGAAGCCTTGGGGCGACTGCCATGTCTTCTTGATCGGTGCGTTGCTGTCCAGCGGTGCCTTGGGCGTGCCGCCGAACAACAGGTACAGGCCACAGGCGAAGACGATCACCGGCAGCATCTTGTTCAGCCACTCGGCGGGCAAGTAATGGGCGACGATGGCGCCGGTCAGGGCCCCGACCAAGGTGCCGACGAGGGCATGAGTCCACTGCCTTGGGTGGAACAGCTTGCGCTTGTAGAAGGTGAAGCTGGCCGTCGCCGAGCCGAAGGTCGAGCTGAGTTTGTTGGTCCCCAGGACCAGATGAGGCGGCAAGCCTGCCGTCAGCAGGGCTGGCGTGGTCAGCAACCCACCGCCACCGGCAATGGCATCGATGAAACCGGCAATGAACGCGACAACAGCAAGGATAGCGAGGGTAGTGAGGTCAACGCTGAGTTCAAAAGGCATGGAATAGGCTTATTTAGCAGGTCGCAGAAGGGCTGCGGGGAGGGCCGGTATGTTACCCATAATGGTGCAGGGCTGCGACAGCCGGTTGGGGCGTTGCACTGTAAGATCCCACAACCCCGCAAATCGCCCGTGGCGTGGGAGCATGCTCTCGCTGGGCTGCGCAGCAGTCCCAAAAGGCTTCCTGATATCTGCCTGGCACACCGAGACCGCTGGACAATTTTTTTTTGAAATCAAGGGGTTGTCAGCCTGGGCAAATGAGTACATAATTGCGCCCATCGAACGCACTGGGACGTAAAAAATCTCAATGTTTTCAAGGAGATAGCGGCGCCTAGATGCCCTGTATCCTGATCAGGTTTGTACCGCGGTTGATGTGGCAGCATTGCATCAAACGTTCTGAGGCCGAATAGCAAAATGGTTATGCAGTGGATTGCAAATCCACCTACGCCGGTTCGATTCCGACTTCGGCCTCCACTTTTAAAAAGCTCTGTAGATCTATGATTTACGGAGCTTTTTTATTTTCGAAGCATTGAAAGCTTTTGTATTGAAAAGGACATGAGCTACCTTGCTTCGCAGGGGAGGGATGTATATATTCCCCCCTCTTGCTGCACCAGCCAGAACATCGGCCACTGGATTTTGCCGACGTTCCCATGGCTAACCGCGCTACCGCCCGAATGGCGAAACTGGTAGACGCATGGGACTTAAAATCCCCCGCTCGTAAGGGCGTGCCGGTTCGATTCCGGCTTCGGGCACCATCTAAAATCAAGGGTTTGCGAGCGAAAGCTAATGCAAACCCTTGTTCGTTTCCGCTTCTGAAAACTGCTGCGGAAACGGAGCCCAAGCCTGCGGGTATTTTCAAGCGCAAGCCTCTACACTCGGCGTTGAGATTAGCAAGGTGAGTGGCTGGTGGTTACGTCCTCCAGCCCTTGCCCAGTACGCTAATCCTTTGACCATGGAGAGGTAACGAGTGAAAACGATCGCAACGATGAGTCTGTTGGCCTTGATGAGCAGCAGCGCTGTATGCGCTGGGGAGACAACCTCCGTTGATGGGAAAACGCTAGCCGTGAGCTTTGGCGAGCCGACCGTCAAGCAGGTTCTGCACTATCGGAAAATGTACGATAAGAAGCCCTTTCCCGACGCGGAAATTTATTACTACAGCAACGGTTTGTACAAAATCATCTCTCAGGGAGAAAATCATTACGGTGTCTACGTCTTGCAGGGCCAGCACACCGACGAGACATACACTGTGAAGTTCATCTCCCTGCCTTCCCCTGACTGGGGCAATAAAACGGCGTATCACCAGCTCACCTTTATTCGAGGTGATGCACAAAACGTATTTATCCAGAACGCAATTGTCGACACCGGCGAGGCGATAGCCCAGCAGAACGGGACCTATACGCAGGAAGAAAATACCGTGGTCAACCCCATCAGTACCGCCTGGCAGAAAAAGTGAGCCCGTTGCCCTCAGCGGCTTGATGGCAGGTTTCTGGCAATTTTGTGATCATCTAGTATTTATAAAACAATAGGTTGCATGATATTTCTCATGCAACCTATCCGGTATTGGTCGTCAGTACCGGTGCCTCACAACCGTCGCCGAAACGCCTCGAGAATGTCCCGCGTCCCCTTTTTCATTTGCAACTGGGCAATAGCGTCCAGCGGATGCCAGAGGCAATCGCTGATTTCATTCTGTGGCTTGGCCGCCGTCGAGTCGCTGACTGATGCTTCGAACACATGATGTTCGGTCTGCCCGTCACTGATTCGCATCAAGTAGAGCAGATTCTCGACGTCCAGGCCGGTTTCCTCTGCCAATTCCCGAATGGCTGCGCCGGCATGGGTTTCGCCGCGCTCGACGGTACCGCCCGGCAACGCCCAGCGGCTATTGGCTTTGCGAACCAGAAGGATGTGGCGATTTTCCTCGCAGATGACGGTCGCTCGAATTTTCATGGCCGTGCTCGATCTGTGACTGTCATTAAAGTGAAATATAACTGCAATATTTGCGCCTGGCATTAGCTGCTTCGTTCAAATGTCGAGTTTTTCAAGGTCTTATCCACTACGACCGCGACGGAACGGGAAAGACTGAGCTTATTTGTGCCTGTCATCGCTTCGCTCCATCTCTCCGACCGCTAGCACTAGGTTTTCGACCGGTTATCGCCTCAAATGAATCAGCTTCAAAAAAATGAATCCATGTTGGGTGCATTGGCCGGCCCCGATTGGGGAAGGAAGCGAGAAATGACCACCGTTGAAGACTTCAAGATCAAATCCCATGAGCTCCTGATAGAGCTCGATACGGCAACGTCGGAAATGATGAAGCTCATATGTGTTCATCAAATGAGTGGATCGACCTGGGATGAGGCGGTCCAGCGTCAACATGAGGCCTATGAGCAATGGGTCGCGTATCTGAACGAGCGGGGATAGCTGCCAATGCGCCTCCCAGGGTGCAAATTCTTTGAACGGCGCCTCCACGGCTCTGCCTAATCCTTGAACCGACAAGAGGATTAGGTCATGTCTGAATTAGCCAGTTATTTCTGGATCGCCGTTGCGGTGCTTTTGCTGCTCGTCGATTTGTGGGCGATCGTCAGTGTCTTTCGAAGCGACAAGGCGGTCGGGACCAAGGCGGGCTGGGCCCTGCTGCTGATCGTTTTGCCGGTGCTGGGCCTGGTCATCTGGGGCGTAGCCGGGCCTCGCGGAGTTAAGGAAGGTCCGTCATCACCGGAGCACAGCAAGGGCTAGCCAGGAAGCGGCTGTGAGAGCCGCCTCACTGGTTTATCCAATTGCCGCCGGTGGTTTCGCAGTCTTCCCGGGCCTGCTGCAACTGCTCGACGCCGTAGTAGTACCACGTCACTTTTGCATTATCGGGAAGGGTGGCCGACCCACCGCGCTTGTCCTTGCTGGTTGAGTGCGGGTTGGCCAACGCTTCCTGGGTCGGCTTCGCCTGGCATGTCGCCACGTATCCCTCGGCACAACGCTCGACTCTACGCTTTTGAGTCGTGAGCGTTCCCTTGCTTTCATTGCTGCAAGACCAATCGAGGGCTTCGGCGGGCATGCCTTTGTATTCGTAGCAACTGTGGCTTTCGATCACTGGAACGGCCTGGCTCTGGGACCGTGTGATGACGTCGCAGCCTTGGGCCAAGGCGGCGGCGGGGCTCGCACAAACGATCAATAGCAGGATTCTGGCATTCATGAGTTTCTCCCTTTGCGGATTCTGCACCGGTGCCTATCAATTTCGAGGTGCAAAAAAAGCCAACGTTCCATCAGTTTTCCAACCGGTAGAACTCAGGGAGAAACGGGGCTGGCGCAGCGCGTCAGCGGAACTTGGGTAGAGGGGGGTCAGCAGGCTTGAGCGACGTTAGCGCGCTTTGGATCGACGGAGCGTCTTTGTCGATGTCGTTGAGCCGGTCCCGGATGCGCACTGCAGTGGGATGCCCGCCTTGGTGGTCGACCCAGTCGGCGATTTCCTTGCAGGCTGCCGTGAGCCTGGCCTGACGCGATTCGAGCAAGGTGAGCAGGGTGGTGATGGACTCTTTTTCGGACATGTCACACCTCCATTCAGGGGTTGATGAGGCAGCACAAAACCCGCCAGGGGGCGGGCTGCGCCGTGGTTTAAGCGTAGTTGAGTTATTTCAGGTCTGTCGAAGAATCCGGCGTCCGGCTAGACAGCCGGTGCGCCGGAAACAATGCGAGTAGTGTCAGCTGGACTCCTTGACCCAGGACGGCGTGACGCTAGCCCGCCAGCGCACGTCGGTAATACCGTATTTTTCAGCAAGGGGCTTGGAGACCCGCTTGACCTTTTCTCTCCCGAATTTCGGTATGCGCCCGACCCCCGCGTCGCAACTGGCCCAATGCCAAGCCTCGGAGTTATTCATCACTTCCGCGCGAATAATGAATGACTTGGGTTCGCCATGGAGTATGTAGTCAATGATGTAAAGCGATGGCCCGCCCATAAATCCTCCCTAATTAGTCCTATACGGATGGATACAAAGGCATTCGGAAAATTCCATCGAATTTCCAGACGGTCAAATTAATACCGCTCAGGCTCGTGCACCGAGCAGCGGCAAAACAGCCGGAACTCACGGCAAGGAACCAAACCCGGTTACCCTTCTCCAAGGTGAGCTTCAACACCATAGGCCAGGGACCAAAGGCGACGCAGTGCGGCATCAACAAAAGGCAAAACATGAAAAACATCGCCAGGGTGCTGTTCATCGCAGCCCTCGCCATCGGTTTGTCGGGCTGCATTGGCGCCCCCATCGAGCTGACGCCGCAAACCGAGCAACGCTTGCGCGAACAACCCCCGATCCGTTTCCTGCTGACATTCGATGATGGGCCCAGCGCCTCGTCTATCTGGAACCCTAGCCTGGAGGTGCTCGACGCACTCGCAGACAATCCGCTACAGCCCGGCATCAAGGCGGTGTTTTTCCTGCAGACCCGCTCACCACGTGCCGGTGGCAGTGATATTGGCCGCTCGGTAATGCGCCGTGAACAGCAGGAAGGTCATGTGCTGGCCTTTCATACGGCGACCCACTGGCACACCAATCACCGGTCGCTGAGCCCTGATGAGCTGGAGCAATCGCTCAGCAATGGTGGGAGCGATATCGCCGCCATCTTGGTGAGGCCGCCATTCTGGAGCTTCGACAAGCGCACTGCGGCCGCCTACCGACAGCATGGCCTGCATATTTTGTTGACCGATCTGAGCGCAAATGACGGCAAAGTCTGGGGCATCACGATGAGCCCGCGGCGGCGGATCAACCTGATCCGACAACTTTCCGAAGTGCGCGAGCGCATCGCCGCCGGGCAACTGCCAGCGGTGGACGGAGTTATTCCGGTGGTGGTGACGTTTCACGACATCAATCGTTATACCGCCCGGCATGCTCGCGAATACCTGCAAATCCTGCTCGACAGTGCCAAGGCTACCGGGGTGAGGACCGACGCCAAGCCGTTCTATGATGACCAACAGGCGCTGGAGCGAGCGGCCTTGGCTCGGACGGTCGATCACAGCACTGAACCCGTGCATTTACCGGGGTTGTGGGACTGGTTGTGGGATTCGGATTCCCACTGAGGGCGCCACGAATGCGGCGGGTGTCGCGACGTTCGGTTGGCCGCCCGGCGTAATCAGCGTGTATGGTAGGCCGTGCACCCTTGGTTGAAGTCGGAGGTGACCAATGAGTACTGCGATGCTGACGAAAATGCACATCAACGGTTATGACGTGCTTAGCGTAAACAGCGGCCCGTGGAGGGTCTGTACCCAGGCTGACCGGTTGGGGTCCTTTGCTTCCCGTGAGGAAGCGCTGGCCTATGCCGCCGCGTTGCCGACCCGAAGAGCCCGTAGCGGCCGGCCTGCAAACACGAAATAGGTGGGGCCGGTACATCCAAACTCTCGGTGACAGGTAGACCGCTATCGCGAGCAAGCTCGCTCCCACAGTTTTTCCGGGTATTCACCAATAGTCCCCTGTGGGAGCTTGCTCGCGATGGCGGCGGGTCAGCGTGCGCCCGTCACGGTGATCAGGCACGGGCCAATTCCAGCGGGACTTCCAGGGTAAACAGAGCGCCTTGCCCCGGTCCGTCGCTATGGACATAGAGGCGGCCATTCATTTCAACCGCCGCCAGGGCGCAGCTGTGCAAGCCAAACCCATGGCCGTCCTTGCGGGTCGTGAAACCGTGATTGAAGATGCGGGCCAGGTTCTCCGGGGAAATGCCTTCGCCTCGGTCCTTGACGCTCAGGCTCAGCGTCGTTTCGTCGAGGATGCGGATCCCCAGGGTCATTTCCCTTGGGTGCTCACTGATGTGCGACATCGCGAATTTGGCGTTGCTGATCAGGTTGATCAGGATCAGCAGCAACCTGTGTTTGTCCCCCATGATCGCAGGAACGTCCTGATATTCCTTGATGACGGTGACGTGATGCCGACTGAGTGCGCCCGAGTTCATGCGTAGCGCATCTTCGAACAGATCGCTGACATTGAGCGGTTCGATCAGCCTGGCGGCCCCTGCATAGGTTTGTTGAGTGGTGACGATTTCCTTGATGTGGTCGATGCTCTTGGTCAACTGCGCCAACTCATCGATAAGCATGGCTTGTTCCGCGGCGATGGAGTCGACCAGTTCGTTGAAGTAACGCGGCAGCAACCGACCTTTTTCATCATGGGTGATGAACTGGCCAAGATCCTCGGCATGTTCATTCATCATTTTGACCGCTTTGGTGAGCCCGATCGTCTTGCTGTTCCTCAACTTGCGGGTTACGAGTTCGGCTGAAATGTTCACGCTGTTGAGCACATTCCCGACGTTGTGCAACACATTCGTGGCTATTTCGGCCATCCCCGCCATCCGGGCGGCATCCACCAGTTCCCGTTCGGCCTCCATCAGCTCTCGGGTGCGCTCCTGCACGCGCTCCTCGAGCCGTTCATTGGACGTTTGCAGTTGCTGGTTGATCTGGTTGATGACGGCGTAACTGCGAACCAGGCGCACCGCCAGGTAGATCATCAATAGCGCCATGAGGCTGGCGCACGCGCCCAGGTAGATATGGTATTGACGGTCCGCAGCGGCTGTCCTGCGCTGTGTCTCGTTCAATAGCTCGTTGATGCTGTCCAATTCCTGGGCCACCGGAATCACGCTGATGCGGTCCAGCAGATCATTGACGATTGGTTGCTCCTGGATAATGGATTTGACGTGCTGGGTCAGGGCAATGAAGAGGGGCTGGTTGGTCGCGGGCAGTTGGTCGACGTATTTTTCCAGATCACTCAATTGGCGCTGCACTTCCTCGGCTTTGTCTGAGGTGACATAAAGTGCGTACTCCAGCGTTGTCAGTGTCAGCTCACGAACATTGGAGGCTGTTGCCAGGCGTCCCGTAGAGCTTTCGGTGCTCATCTCTGCTAGCAACGTTTGAATACCGTCCTCGACCATCGGCAACGCATCCAGGGCGATGCGTAGATTGGCGTTGTGTTGCTGGAATTGATCGACCAGTACTGTTTTGTTCTTGACCGCATCCACATAACCGTTGCGTCTGGATGCCCAAAGGGCCGCCAGGGGACCAGCGTTATTGAGCTGCTCCAACTGCTCCCATCGACTGTTGGCCTCAAGCGGCGGCGCCAGCGACAGGTTATTGTTCACGCCGATCTTTTTCCTGAGGATCTTGACGTTCCAGTTAGCGTCGGCCTGCTTGAGCTGACGAATGAAGTCGCGGGATTCGAAGTAGGTCGATGAGTCGTACGTGTATGACTTGATCAAAAAGAATATCAGTGCAGCAAACACAATCAGCGCGACGGCCAATAGGGCGGGCCATTTATATTTTTTGATAATAGTGGTCACGCTATTCTCCTGCTCAAGGCGCTTATCGAAGGAGTTGGTGAATTCCCGAGGGGGGAGAGATGCTCGAGGGAGGAGCCGGAAGGGGGGAAAGGTAAACGTCGTGCGGGTTGGTGTGCCGGTTTGCTGTGGCCTGGGTACACGTTGAGCTCCCTGCTAACGATGAACGTCGGGTTCATGGTTGAGTGTAGCGCTAACGAGAGGGGCGATGCTTGCTGCGCGAAAGGCGCGGCCGGGCAGGCCGCGCCCCTGGCGTTACTTGATGTCGATGAAGGGCAGGGCGCCGTTTGGTAGCACGGTAGTCGGCAAGACGCCATTCCAGCGCTCGGCCTTGGTCAGTTCCACCAGGTTCTGGTTGCTGGCCAGGGCCTGGGCCCGCGCCTTGATGGCTTCGGCTTCGGCTTTGCCGCGCAACTCGGTCGCCAGTGCGTCTGCCTTGGCCTGCGCCACTTGCGAATCGGCTTCGGCCTGGGCCTGAGTCACGCGAATCTGTGCTTGCACTTGCTCGGTGGCGAGCTGTTGCTCGCGGGTCTTGACCTGGACTTCCGCAGCCATGCGCGCTTCGATGGCTTTTTCGTAGGCATCACTGAAGTCAATGTTCTCGACCTGGACGCTGTCGATGATCACGGGGCCGGTAATGGTGGCCTTGATGGCGGTGGAAATATCGTTGACCAGTTGGACGCGGTTCTGCACGGCAGCCACGGCGTTGAACTTGCCGAATACGTTTTCCACCTGGGTTGGCACCTGGCGGCTGATCATCCGGTCGCGGATACCTTCCAGGTCCTTGAACTGGGTATAGACCTTCGCAACATCCGAAGGCGCGATGTGCCAGGATACGGACACCTTGAGCTGGGCGGACTGTTGGTCCTTGCTGTAGGCCTGGAGGTCTTCATAAGCCGTCACTTGGCTCTGGACGCTGATCAGGCGTACCGACTCGATAAATGGCGTCTTGAAGGACAGTCCCGGTTCAATGACGCCGACCAGCGCCCCGTTGCGCAGCAGCACGCCACGCTCGGTTTCGTCGATCGTGTACCAACTGCCAAAGAACACGCACAACAGGACGATGCCCGCGATTGCGGCAACGATGGAGCCGATGGTTTTACTGGTCACTTTTCTTTCCTTGATTGGCTGGGGAGGGTTTGCCATAGCTGTGTCCAATGTTGAAGCTGCAATTGGCATTCTGAATGCCAGACACAAAAAAGCCCTGAATAATCAGGGCTTTTTCGTTAGAAGATGGCGGAGGCGATGGGATTCGAACTCATGGACCTGTTACAGTCGACGGTTTTCAAGACCGTTGCCTTAAACCACTCGGCCACACCTCCGTATTGCGTTGCGGGCGCCATAATACCCGAATGAAACACACTGTCAAACTCTCTACGTAGCTTGTTACAGAGCGTCTGTTATGATCCTTGCCACTGAATGTTTCAAAACCGGAGGAGTGTCGCCATGCGCGAACAGGATTACGCAGTGAACAACAGCGTGCAGGCTGAGCAGCTAGAGGTTAGCCGCGTCCTGCGCAACACTTATGGCCTGCTGGCACTTACGCTTGCTTTCAGCGGTGTGATGGCCTACGTCGCACAACAGATGCGGGTGGGTTACCCGAACATCTTCGTCGTGCTGATCGGTTTCTACGGCCTTTTCTTCCTCACCAACAAACTCCGTGATTCGGCCTGGGGCCTGGTGTCGGCTTTCGCCCTGACCGGCTTCATGGGCTTTTTGCTCGGCCCGATCCTCAATCGCTACCTGCAAATGCAGGGCGGCGCCGAAGTGGTCAGCTCGGCCTTCGCAATGACCGCACTGGTATTTGGTGGCCTGTCGGCCTACGTGCTGATTTCCCGCAAGGACATGAGCTTCCTGGGTGGTTTTATCACCGCAGGTTTCTTCGTGTTGCTGGGGGCGACGCTGGCCAGCTTCTTCTTCCAGATCAGCGGCCTGCAACTGGCGATCAGCGCCGGCTTCGTGCTGTTCTCGTCGGTCTGCATCCTGTACCAGACCAGCGCCATCATTCACGGCGGCGAGCGTAACTACATCATGGCCACCATCAGCCTGTATGTATCGATCTACAACCTGTTTGTCAGCCTGCTGCAGCTGTTCGGCTTGATGGGTCGCGACGACTGATTGCATTCTTGATGGGTGAGAAGTTCGCTTTGCGTGAGGCTGCTCACATACAAACAACGGCGTTTTTTCAGAAATGAAAGACGCCGTTTTTTTTCGTTTTTAGGTGCATTTTTTTGGAGGGCATATCCGTTTCTGCGGTAACGGCTGCTTAGGGTTCCGCCCTGACGGCGGCTCACTTTTGAAAAGCCCGGGAGCCGGCCCCCCTCCAAAAGTGACCCGCTGTAAGAGCCAGCCCTTTCAAGGTCTTTTGGCTTTAGCGGCCTTGAGCACCCGATCCGTCGACACGTGAGCATTCGCGGCTTTGCCTTCCAGCCACTCTTTGGATTTGGGCACCTTCGGGCCCCGTTTGCTCTT
>NZ_JAHBCZ010000052.1:0-32268 GCF_019956035.1 Pseudomonas sp. A-RE-22 | reverse complement strand
AAGGGCCGCATCGCCTGAATTGTGATTATGGGAATCCCCTTCAGACTTGCATAGCCCAGAGCTGTGGGAGCCTCGCTGTCCCTGGAAAAGATGGCTAAATAAATCATCCAAGACAGTTGCTCCCACAAAGGGTTTGTGTTGGGCATGGATGTTGTGTCCGCTGAAGATCGAATGTGGGAGCGAGCCTGCTCGCGATGCGGTGGTGGCCGTTACCCGACCCCGATCGTTTTATCAGGCTTGAAGCCCCGTGCGGGCCACCGCGGCACCTGCCTGCAACGCCCTTCCAATCTGCTCTTCGAAATACCCCTGGGTCATCGCCTGCAAGGCCGCGGCCGTTACACCGCGGTAGGCCACCAAGGCGTCGATCATCTGTTGGGCATCACGGCTCGCCAGCAGTTGGCTGCTGTTGACCACTACATTTTTCGCGGCAAGCTGCGCGATATCACCAGGTATACCGGCCAGCATCGCCTGATTCGCCAGCGCCGTCATCAACAAGGCCGGAAAGGCCGGGCCGGTGCCTGAGAGTGCCGAGAGGTAATCGATGAAGTCTTCTTCCTGGACTTCAGCAGCGGTGCCCACACATTCAAACAAGCGCTGCACCAGGATTTTCGTCGTCGCCTCTACCCCGCCCGAACAATACCAGGGCGTAAAGGCCTGCTCGATTTCCACCGCCGCATTGGGCATCGCCCGTACGACTGCCGACGCCATGGTCTGTGTAGCAATTGCCTGTGCCGTGATGCCGGCCATCAAGGAGATCACGGTTTTGCCCGTCGCATTGATGTTCAAGCTGGCGAACTGCTCGGGGCGAACCGCGATGATCACGACGACGCTGCGATCCACCAGGTCCTGGTTGTTCGTGACCAGACTGGCACCTTGTTGGACCAACGGGTGGTTTCCCGAACGATTGGAGATGATCAGGTTTCCCGCCGGCACCAGTCCCTTTGCCAGGACGGCCTTGGCAATCGCGCCGCCCAACCAGCCGGTTCCGCCAATGATCCCCACGGTCTCATTGGTCATCGCCGTTGCCTTCGAAAGTGTCCGTCAACGGAACAAAGACCCCGGGCTCTTTTTCGGCATAGCCGAACTTCCCATAGAAACGATCCAGCTCACGCTGCTTGGGGACTTTGCCGGTGAAGATGCTCACGTAATGAGGGATGCGCTGGAAACGCACGGTGATCAGCTCACTCGTATTCATGGTGATATAGCCGATTTGAGTCAGATAAATCGTTCGGGCCCGGGTATCAGCTCCCTGGCTGTCATAACCAAAGCGCTTGAACATGTTCGCCAGGGCGTTCATTCGCTGCTCGTCTACCGCAGCGACCTCCTGGGCCACTTCAGCGGACTGCAGCGCCCAGCTGCGCACGGCAAACTCGAACTGCGAGTCGAACAATTGTGGGTTGAGCCAGCACTCGAACACATTCAGGATCGCCTCGGAGATGCTTTCGGCATAGCTTTCACATTGCCGGATCAAGCCCCCCGTATTGGTCTCTCGCCAACGCGACAGCAACGCCGCCAGCAGTTGCTCGCGATCCTCGAAGAACCAGTAGAAGCTGGTGCGTGACAAGCCCAGGCGCTTGGCCAGCGGCATGACTCGAACAGCATCGATGCCCGATTCCTTCAGGGCCTCGTAGGCCGCTTCCAGCCAGCCCTCCGGCGAGCCCCGCCAGCCTGCGTCCTGGGCCTTGCCGCGCGCCTTCCCTACCTGGGGCATCTTTGCTTACCTTCTTTAAAATAATGCGTAACGTGAATGTACTCGGATGACCGTCGAATGTACACCTGAGTACATTTGATTGACTTTTTCGCCCGAGAAGTGGTGAACAATTAATGATCAAAACTCATGAGACACTGACATAAAATGGTTTGTCAGCAAAAGGTACCTGGATAACTATCTTCCACAGGCAACGGACTCCAAACCAAAACAACAACGAGCCGCCATCATGAATCTTGCAGTGCACACCTCTGAAGGACACTCGACACCCGGCCAAAGAATGCCGGGGCGACTGGCTTTGATACACGCGTCTTCCGTTACTCATCCCCTGCCCAAACTTCGATAACTGCTCACGCGACGCCTCGCGCAGTCGTTTTGTGTTGCCTGGAACCTGGCACACGGAGCTGCGCCCGGGCGGTTGCTGGCGTGCTGTTTCTTTCCATCAGCCGGATTAGTGATATGTGGATTACACAAGAAAAGCTTCCACTGGGTGAACATATCGCCCGGTATGTCGAATGGTTGACACAACATGGTGCTGGAGTTTTCGACGCCATATCGCTGTCGCTGTCGGGCGTCATCTCCGCGTTTACCAGCGCACTCCTCTGGTTCAACCCCTTGGCGTTGATCGCTGTATTTGCGCTGCTTGCCTATTACATCCAACGCAAGGCCAGTCTCACCTTCTTTGTCACCCTCTCCTTCCTGCTGATATTCAATCTCGGTTACTGGCAGGAGACCATGGAGACCCTCGCCCAAGCGACCTTCGCCACACTTGTCTGCGTGGTCATCGGTGTACCGTTGGGCATCGTTGCAGCCCATCGACCATGGTTCTATGCAGCCTTGCGGCCGGTGCTCGACCTGATGCAGACCGTGCCCACCTTCGTGTACCTGATCCCGACCCTGACACTTTTCGGCCTGGGGGTAGTCCCAGGCCTGATTTCCACGGTGGTGTTCGCGATTGCCGCGCCCATCCGCCTGACCTACCTGGGCATCCGCGACGTACCGGACGAACTGATGGACGCTGGCAAAGCCTTCGGCTGCTCCCGTCGCCAGCTCCTGTCGCGCATTGAACTGCCCCATGCGATGCCGAGCATCGCGGCCGGCATCACCCAGTGCATCATGCTGTCGTTGTCGATGGTGGTGATCGCCGCACTGGTGGGCGCCGATGGCCTGGGCAAACCCGTGGTCAACGCACTCAATACCGCCGATATCTCGATGGGTTTTGAAGCCGGCCTGGCGATCGTGCTGCTGGCCATCATCCTCGACCGAATCTGCAAACAACGTGAAGCCGTGAAAAGAGGTGACGCATGAGCATCATCCGTTTTGAAGACGTTGACGTCATCTTCTCTGCCCGTCCGAAGCCCGCCCTGGATCTACTCGACAAAGGTTTTTCCCGCCCGGAGATTCTTCAGAAAACCGGTTTGATCGTTGGCGTGGAGAAAGCCAACCTGGAGATCAACAAAGGCGAGATCTGTGTGCTCATGGGCCTGTCCGGCTCCGGTAAATCCAGCCTGTTGCGCTGCATCAATGGCTTGAACACCGTCAGCCGCGGCAAGCTGTTCGTCGAACATGAAGGCCGGCAGGTCGACATCGCCTCCTGTACCCCCGCCGAACTGAAGATGATGCGCACCCAGCGCATCGCCATGGTGTTCCAGAAGTTCGCCCTGATGCCCTGGCTGACGGTGCGCGAGAACATCAGCTTCGGCCTGGAAATGCAGGGCCGTCCTGAGAGAGAACTCCGCAAGCTGGTGGATGAGAAGCTGGAGCTGGTGGGCCTGACCCAATGGCGCAACAAGAAGCCCGACGAGTTGTCCGGTGGCATGCAGCAACGGGTCGGCCTGGCCCGCGCCCTGGCGATGGACGCCGACATCCTGCTGATGGACGAACCCTTCTCCGCCCTCGACCCGTTGATCCGCCAAGGCCTGCAAGATGAGTTGCTCGATCTGCAGCGCAAGCTGCACAAGACCATCGTATTCGTCAGCCATGACCTGGACGAAGCCCTGAAGCTGGGCACGCGCATCGCCATCATGAAAGACGGCAAAATCATCCAGTACAGCAAACCCGAGGAGATCGTGCTGAACCCGGCTGACGACTACGTGCGTAACTTCGTCGCCCACACCAACCCGTTGAATGTGCTGTGTGCGAAAAGTTTGATGACCCCGCTGGACCAGTGCATTTTCGTCCGCGACGAATATTGCCTGGATACAGCTCAAAACCTGTGGCTGGTGGTGAACCCGCAGGGTCATTTGACCAGCCTTCGAAAAGGCGCTACGACAGCGCACGTCCAACCATGGAATCCGCCCCAGCCAATCGAGACCCTGGCTCGACAGCCCACTTGCGTACCGTCGACGACTACCATGCGCGACGCCCTGCAGATTCGCTATGAAACGGGCCATCCACTGATCGTGCAGAACGAGGCCGGTACTGTCCTGGGCATATTGGGCGACGGTGAACTGTATCGGGCACTGCTGGGACATAACCTGTCACAGCCCGCGCCTTCTGAACCCGCAAGAGAATCTTCGGTGGCTTGATTCACCAGGCAACGACGTCGGAACGCACCTATGCAACCCAGCGATATCGATAAAAAGGTCAAGGGCTATCGGCGGTTGATACCGTCGATGACGGCGTTGCTGGAATTCGAAGCCGTGGCGCGATTGGCCAGTTTCACCCTGGCCGCCCAAGAGCTGGGCGTGACCCAGGCGGCCGTCAGCAAACAAATCCGGTTGTTGGAAGATACCCTGGGGACCAAGCTGTTCCATCGGCTTCATCGGGCGATCAAGCTGACTCACGAAGGCTATATCCTGCATCTGGTCGTCGCTGAGTCCATTCATCGCATGGCCAGTGTCTTCGACAAAATTGCCGAGGGCATTGGTGAGCAGGAGATCACCATCGCCTGCACGGAGGCGTTCTCTCACTTGAGAATACTCCCCAGATTGATCGCTCTGCGCACCCTGCAACCGAAGTTGAAATTGCGCCTGATGACGCAGCAGGTCTCGCCAAGTTCTTATCGGGATGACGTCGACCTGGCCATCCGTTTCGGTAATGGAAAATGGGAGGATGGCAGCTCGGTCTTCCTGTTCGATGAAGAAGTGTTTCCCGTTTGCTCGCCGGCCTGGCTCGCCGCCAACCCGGCACCTTCATCCATTACCGATTTTCTGGACACGGCGCTGATTGACTCAGATTCCACCCTTGAAGGCTGGATGACCTGGAACCGTTGGTGCCGGGAACTGGGCGATATGCGCCCCAAGCTCAATTATTCATTTCGCTGCAGTTCCTACAACGATGCGATCCAGGCGGCCATTCAAGGCCACGGCATTGCACTGGGATGGAGTCGGCTGATCGCGCACCGTCTCAACAGTGGCGAACTGATCAGAATCACGCCCTACGTGGTCAAGCCAAAAGACGCTTATTACCTGGTGATTCCGAGCGGTCGAAAACTTGAGCCCATTACCCAGGCACTGGTTGATTGGTTGCGCGATGACAGTTATCTAACTCACTGATAATCAACAAGTTAAAGTCAACTTTCAGGCATAACGCAAAGTTATGCGAGCGTGAAAATAAAGCGCGTTGACGGTCTTATTCCACCTTTCCAAACTGTACTCGCCGCCTGATCAATTTGAATGTGAGCGAGACCTATAATGACAATCAATGCCGTGAAGACCCATCGTGAACTCCTGGCCGACCGCACGCCCGGCCATGGCATGCCAGGCGGTTTGTTTGGTCGCCAGGATATTTTTGAAACCGATGTCGAGGTCTTCTTCACCAAACATTGGATTCTGGTGGGCGTCACCAGCGATGTCCCCGAACCCGGTGATGTCTCGACCCTTGATATTGGCAAATCCTCCATCCTCCTGGTACGCGACGATGACGAGCACGTGCAAGCGTTTCGCAATGTCTGCCGTCACCGCGGGGCTCGCCTGAAACAGGCCGGCAAGTCGACGGTGGGCATGCTGGTCTGCCCCTACCACCAGTGGAGCTACGACCTGGATGGCAGCCTGAAACATGCGGCACACATGGGCAAGGACTTCGACCCTAAATGCAAAAGCCTGATCCCTGTGCACACCCGGGTCATCGGCACCCATGTCTTCGTCTGCCTCGGCGACGAACCACCAGAAGACATCCTGTACCTTGACCAGGTCATGACGCCGCGTTTCGCCCAATACGACATCGCCCACTCAAAGATCGCCTACGAATCGGAAATCATCGAGAACGGCAATTGGAAACTAGTGATCGAGAATAACCGCGAGTGTTATCACTGCGCCGCCACCCACCCGGAATTGACCGCTTCTTTCCTGCCCGAAGATTTCGGTTTCTGCACCGATGGGCTGGGCGAGGATTCACTTCAGGCACTGGCCGAATATCACCGCCGCAATGCCGACACCAAGGCCAACTGGGAGCGCGAAGGCTATATCTGCGATGCCGTCGAACACCTGGGTGAAGACGCCGTGACCCAATTCCGCTCGCAGCGACTGGCCATTGCCGGCAACGGCGAATCCCAGACCCTGGACACCCGCGTGGCGTGTACCCGGCTGTTTGGCGACCTCACCCGCCGCGACTTGGGCGACGTGCATCTTTGGACGCACAACTCCTGGACCCATGTCATGAGCGACCACGCCGTAGTCTCCTACATCATCCCGCTGGCACCCGATAAAACCCTGGTGCACACCAAATGGCTGGTTCATGCCGATGCCGTCGAAGGCGTCGACTACCAGGTGGATAAGCTGACCGAAGTCTGGGCGGCGACCAACCTGCAAGACGCCAGCCTCGTCGGCATCACCCACAGCGGCACCCAGGATCCCGCCTACACGCCCGGGCCGTTCTCGGCCTTTACCGAAACCTATGTCGACCAGTTCTCGCGCTGGTACGCGGCGCGTCTGGCCGCCCATGGCGTGTGAGGAATGAACATGACGACTTACGAAAACCTGACGTGTCCTGGAAACACCAGCGCGGTCCAGCGCTTTACCGATCCGACCACCTGGGGCACGTTCGGCTCGCAATGGAACAGCGGGGAACAGAAAACCCTGCAATGCTGCGCTGTGCGCCAGGAAACCCATGACGTAAAAACCTTCATTTTTCGTTGTGCGGACTTCAGCGCACTGAGTTTCGAACCCGGTCAATTCATCACGATCTCACCGGTCATTGGCGGGCAGACCCTCTTCCGCTGCTACACCCTGTCGTCCTCCCCGACCCGGCCCTTTGCGTTTTCCATTACCGTCAAACGTGTGCCGGGGGGCGCGGTATCGAACTGGCTGCATGACCACCTCAAGCCCGGCGACAGCCTGAAGGCGTCCGGTCCGGCGGGCAGTTTTACACCGGTCGGCCATCCTGCGACCAAGTTGTTGTACCTGTCGGCCGGCTCGGGTGTAACGCCCCTGATGTCGATGACCCGGGCCGCCTGCGACATGGCCGGCAACCTCGACATTGTCTTCGTACACAGCGCGCGTACTCCTGCCGATATCATCTTCCACGCAGAATTGACGCGCATGCAGGCCGCCATGCCGGGACTGCGGGTCATCAGTGTGTGCGAAGGACTTGGCGACACCGCTCAATGGCAGCAACCGATAGGCCGGCTCGATTTGCCGTTGCTGAGCCAGCAAGTGCCGGACTACAAGGAACGGGAAATCTTTACCTGTGGTCCCCAGGGCTACATGGAAGCGGTCAAGTCGCTGCTCAGGGAAGCGGCGTTCGATTTCGCCCACTATCATCAGGAAAGCTTCGACATCAGCGCACTGAACGAGGAACCGTTGCTCGAGCAAGCCCCTTCCCTCGATCAGCAGGAGGTGTTCACGGTAACCTTGTCGCGCTCGGGGAAGACGTTCAGCATGCCGGGCAATCAGACCGTGCTGAGCGCCGCAAAAAAGGCCGGGGCAATCGTGCCCTCCTCCTGCAGCCAGGGCGTTTGCGGCACCTGCAAGACCGCCCTGCTACAGGGTACGGTCGAGATGAATCACAACGGCGGTATCCGGCAACGGGAAATCGACAAAGGCCTGCGTTTGCTGTGCTGCAGCAAGCCCACTTCTGACCTGGTCCTTGATCTTTAGCCTTGCATCGCGAATAAGGTAGTCACTGCACACTGGCTTCTGCACAATCTCCGTGCGCTTACCCTAATAAGACATTGGCCCAGCCTGATGAAACTGCAACCCTTGCCGCCCCTCAACAGCCTGGTGGCATTCGAGGCCGCCGCCCACCACTTGAGCTTCACCGTGGCGGCACGCGAACTGAACGTCACCCAAGGCGCAATCAGCCGCCAGGTGCGCTTGCTCGAAGACTACCTGGGCACGGCGCTGTTCACCCGCACGACCCGCGAAATCAACCTCACCGCCACCGGCAGCCAGTATTACGAAAGCGTGCGCGATACGCTGCAACAGATCGCCCAGGCCACGGCGGGAATACGCCATTGGCAAGGCGCGCAGCAGGTCACTGTCGTCACCAGTACGGCGATGGCCTCATTGTGGCTGCTGCCGCTCGTGTCGGAGTTCCAGCGCCAGAATGAAGAGATTGACCTGCGCATCATCGCGACGGATCAAGTCAGTGATTTTTCCCGGCTGGACTGTGACCTGGCGCTGTATTACTGCAGCACACCGCCGAAAAACATGAAAGTCACGCCGTTATTCAACGAAGAGATTTTCCCGGTATGCAGCCCTGCCTATCTGGCGCAGCATCCAGGGATCGAGACGCTGAAGCAGTTGGGCGGATGCACCTGGTTATGGCTGGAAGACCAGCACCGCGACTGGATTGGCTGGAAGGAATGGTTCCAACGCCTTGGTTACCAGGCGCCAGAACCTCGACGGCGCATCAATATCAACAGCTACTCCATGTTGATCCAGTCGGCGCTGGCTGGCCAGGGGATTGCCTTGGCCTGGTCGGGCCTGCTCAGCAATCACTTGCAAACCGGCAACCTGGTGCGGCCGACGCAAGCCATCCTGCGCACCGATGCGCAGTTCTGCCTGCTGGAACCTCAAGGCCGGGCCCCAAACAGACAAAGCGTCAACCTCTTCCGCCAGTGGCTGATGGCGCATCTGGCGGAGACAGTCGACGTTTGATGGGCCTGGCGACCTAGCCGATTTTCACATTCATGGTGATGCGCGCCGTGAAGACCTTCACCCCAGCCTCGTCGAAGATCTCGACCGGGACAATCTTGTCGCCCGAAGTCTGCCAGTCGATTTCGCTACCGTCGGCAATCGCATGGATGGAGGTCTTGGCCTTGGCCAAGTACTCGACGGTCATGCCTTTGGGAATCCAGCGCGCGCCGCTGGGGATGGACACCTCGGTCATCATCCCACCCGCCAGTTCTGCCGCGTTGCACAACGCGATCGCGTGAACGGACGCCAGGTGATTGGTGATTTCCTTGCGAAACGGCACCTTCACTTCACCGCGACCGGGGGTCAACACAGAAATTTCCGGGTTGATGGTGCCGAAATACGGTGCCATCTGGCAGGCCATATTGCTGAAAGCGGACGGGCCAACGCTTTGGTACATGCTGAGAGTCTGGCTCATGGGGGATCTCTGGTCAGGTGGATTGAAGTCACGGACAGAACATCATTCCATTACAGAATATTGCTCTGTTACAGAACATTATTCTGTAAATGTCTACCCTGTCAATCGCTCGTGCCTGGCCGTCGTTTCAATTACCATGGCCCCTTTTTGCCTGGGCCGAAAAATGGAACCTGTCGATCTCCTCGAGCGTTGCTACCCAGGGCGCCGTGCCGAGTCCAAGCGGCACATTCTCCGATGTGCCCTGGCGCTGTTTAACCAACAGGGCATAGAAGCGACCACCATCGACATCATCCGGGCCGAAAGCCAGATGAGCGTGGGAGCGATCTATCACCATTTCGATAACAAGGAAGGCTTGGTCGCGGCGTTGTACATGACCGCCCTGGATGACCAGGCACGGCTCAGGGACAGCTACCTCGGCGCTGTCACGTCAACCAGGGAATGGGTCCACGCCTTGGTGTTCAGCTACGTGGATTGGGTGGTCAGCCAACCCGATTGGGCGCGGTTCCAGTACCAGGCTCGCTTTGCGGTCGCACGCAGCAGCTTCAACGAGCGGCTCGCCGAGGCGAATGTCGCCAGGAACGCCGCGCTCAAGCAATGGTTCAGCGACCCTGCCCACCAGCAGGATTTGCAGGACCTGCCTTTTGAACTGATCCCGTCACTGATCATCGGTTCAGCGGAGAGCTATTGCCGCGCCTGGCTCTCGGCCCGAGTCAAACGCAGCCCTGAACTCTACCGGCAGCAACTGGCCGAGGCCGCCTGGCGCGCCGTTGGCGCTGGCGGCTGAGCAGTTCGCTCGCGTTTCTCCGGGTTCATGGCGCTCCCAGTCAACTCTGGCCGTTGCGCTCAAGCATCACCCAACACCGGGACTTAAAGTCGAAGTGCCAGGGGACATTCCCCCGCTCACAATTCCAAGAATAGAGCCACTTCAATGAGCCTGACCAAATCCCTGCCAGCGTGCCTGGCACTCAGCTTCGCGTCATTTGCCGCCCATGCAGCCGACGGCCCTCCTCCACCTTCCGTAAGCCAACCCAGCGGTATCAACCTGGGCGGCACCAGCTTCTACGACGGGTTTGCGGGGCCACCCGGGCTGACTCACCAGACCTACCTGAAGTTCAGCACCGCCAGCAGCATCAGGACCAACGGTGGCAAGAAAAACGGCGCCTTCGATGACCCGAAGATCAACGTCATCACGATGATCAATCAGCTGAGCTACTACTCACCCGACACCTTCGCGGGAGGGGCACACCTGGGTTGGAGCCTGCTGGTACCCGTTGTTTCCCTGGACGGCGACTTCGGTGACAACGGTGCCAAGCTCAAGGACAACGCTACCGGCCTGGGCGATGTCACGGTCGGGCCACAGGTCCAGTTCGATCCGATCGTCGACGCCAGCGGCCGGCCGGTTTTCGTGCAGCGCATGGCCTTCGACACCATCCTGCCAACGGGCAAGTACGACAAAGACAAAGACCTGAACCCTGGCTCCAACCACTTCTCCCTGAACCCCTACTGGGCAGCGACCTGGATGCCGGCACCCCGTTGGGAAGTGAGCTGGAGACTGAACTATCTGTACAACTTCAAGAACGACGATCCGGCGAGCAGTTCGCAGCAGTTCTTTGAAGGGCAAGCGGTGCGCGACACCCAGTCAGGACAGTCGGCATGGGCCAACTTCACCGCCTCGTACGAAGTGTTTCCGAAAGTCTCGGTGGGCATCAACGGCTACTACTTCCGGCAGATCTCGGATGACAAGGTCAACGGCAACACCCTGACCGACTCCCGGGAAAAGGTGCTGGGCTTTGGCCCGGGTCTGTTCTGGAAAATCACCGAAGACAAAGCCTTCTGGCTCAACACCTATAAAGAAACCGGCGTCGAGAACCGCTCCCGAGCGGATTACCAGGTGCAGGTTCGCTACGTCCACAAGTTCTGATTGACGTGTAGGCCGGCTCACGCATGAGCGGGCTCTTTACCTGAGGTGATGCTTCATGAACGCACTCGACTCCATCGACAGCAAAAAATCACTGGGCGCCATCTGCCTGATGATGGTCATTTCCCTGGGGACTCTACAGATCCAGCCGATCCTGGGCGGTGCCTTGATCGACCAACTCGGCCTGCCGCTCAATGCAATCGGCGCTCTTTTCGCCGCTGAACTCATGGCGATGGCCATCGCTTGCGGGGTCTGCGCCCTGTTCATGGCGAGCGTCGACCGCCGTCGCTTCGCCCTGGTGGCCTTGTTGATCCTGGCATTGGGTAACCTGGCCAGCACACAACTGCACAGCCAGGCCGGACTGGTCATTTCCAGGATGATCTGCGGCGCCAGCGGCGGCGCGGTCATGGCGGTTGTCTATGCCACCGCAGCGCTGCGCACGTCCAAGGACGCGACTTTCGCGATCATCAACATCGGCAACCTGCTGTGGGGCATGCTGCTGGTGACCTCCATGCCGCTGGTCCTTCAAGCATTTGGCGTGAATGGCGCGTTTTCCCTGTTGGCGATCACCAGCGTGCTCGCGGCGCTGGGTTGCTGGAGAGTGCCCAAGCGCTACCCGGACGCCCATCGCGCGGCCAATGGCTCGATCCAGCCATTTGGTCTCACTGCCGTGCTGTTGATCCTGCTGTTTGCCCTGCTGTTCTTCGGCCACTCCGCCCTGTGGGTGTACCAGGAACGCATCGGCAAGAGCATCGGCCTGGAGCCCCAGCAGATTGGCGGAATCCTCGGCGGCAGCATCCTTGCCGGTGCCCTAGGCGCCGGGCTGGCCGGGCTGATCGGACGGCGCCTGGGCCTGCTGTTTCCACAACTGTTGAGCTTCGGCACGGCATTGCTGGCGACTTTGATCATGGTCTATGGCACCAGCCCCGTTGCCTTTATCACCACGGCCTGCCTGATCCATATGGTCTGGTTTTTCAGCCTGCCCTACCTGCTTTCCATGGCGGCGGAACTGGACCCTTCCGGCCGACTGGCAGGCCTGGGTAACGCTGCGATTTTCATCGGCCAGGGACTCGGCCCGTTTGGCGCCGCACTGGTCGTGGGCGAGGGACACTTGCGCGCGGTCGGATGGCTGGCCGCCTCAGCCTATCTGCTAGCCTTGGTGATCTCGTGCCTGGTCGTTGCACGCTTTCGCCGCGGCGTGAAACCTTCCGGGCCGGCGATGTCCCCGCAATCGGCCTGAACATGAACGAACCCGCACATTGACGAGATTGCCAGATGAGTATTCCATTCCCTCAAACCCCTGAATTTTCCGGCGCTCTCTATACGCCCAGCCGCGTGGAAGCAGAGGTGTTCGATCTTGAGATCGAAGGCATCCTGCCCGCTTCGATCTGTGGGACTTTTTATCAGGTGGCGCCAGACCCGCAGTACCCTCCCATGCTGGGTAACGACATTTTCTTCAACGGCGACGGCATGGTTAGCCGCTTCAACTTTGCCAATGGCAAAGTCTCGATGCGACGCCGCTACGTGAAGACCGATCGCCTGCTGGCCCAGCGCCGTGAAGGGCGTTCGCTCAACGGCGTCTATCGAAACGTCTACACCAATGACCCCCTCGCGGCGAAAAACAACACCACCGCCAACACCACCGTCATCCCCCACAACGGCGTCCTGTTGGCGCTCAAGGAAGATGCCCTGCCTTGGGCGATGGATCTCGAAACCCTGGAGACCCTCGGCGAATGGAGCTTTGATGGGCAGATCAAAGCTGCGACGTTCACCGCCCACCCCAAGCTCGATCCGGTGACAGGCAACCTGCTGGCCTGCAGTTATGAGGCCAAAGGCGACGGCACGCCCGACCTGGCCTATTTCGAAATCTCGCCGGACGGAAAGCTGCTGCACGAGATCTGGTTCCAGGCGCCTTATGCGGCCATGGTGCACGATTTCGCGGTGACCGAACGCTACGTCGTGTTCCCGTTGATTCCGTTGACGGTTGACGTCGATCGCATGAAAAACGGCGGGCCGCATTTCCAGTGGCAACCCGACCTGCCCCAGCTGTTCGCCATCGTGCCGCGCAACGGGCGTGGGCAAGATGTGCGTTGGTTCAAGGGGCCCAAGGACGGTTTCCAGGGGCATACGCTCAATGCGTTCGATGAGGACGACAAGGTGTATGTGGACATGCCGGTCACCGGCGGGAATATCTTCTACTTCTTCCCCCAGGCCGACGGCTACGTACCACCGCCTGAAACCCTGGCCGCCAGCCTGATGCGCTGGACCTTCGACCTGAATGGCGCGCAGGAGGACGTTCAACCGCAGCCACTGACGGAATATCCCTGCGAGTTCCCACGGTGTGATGATCGCTACATCGGTCGAAAGTACCAGCATGGTTTCCTGCTCGCCTTCGATCCTGAGCGCCCCTACAACCCGGCGAATGGGCCAATCCCCTTCCAGTTTTTCAACCTGCTGGCGCACCTGGACCTGCAGACAGGCCGCACCGACGCCTGGTTTCCCGGCGACAGCGGATGCTTCCAGGAACCCATCTTCATACCGCGCTCGGCGGATGCAGAGGAAGCCGATGGCTACGTCGTAGCCCTGCTCAACCTCATCGCAGAGGGACGCAGTGAGCTGGTTGTGCTGGACACCCGTGACATGGCCAGCGGGCCCATTGCCCGCATCAGGATTCCCTTCCGGATGCGCATGTCGCTGCATGGCTGCTGGGCACCAATCGATTGATTGGCATCGGGTCCTGATGCCCGTCAATTAAGCACAATCCCTGTGGGAGCGAGCTTGCTCGCGATGGCGGCGGTTCAGTTACATGAGTATTGAACTGGCTGGCCTCATCGCGAGCAAGCTCGCTCCCACAGGTTTAGAGCCCTTTTCACACCTCCCCTTGCTCCCCAGGTCCGCCAAAGGGACAGTCGCGCCAAAAAATACATAAATTCCATATTTTAGGATTTTTGTACAAATCCTACTTTACAGGATTTTATAGCAAGACTAGATTAACCCTCATTGCACCCTTCCTCTCTCCAGGAGCCTCCATGAAACTCGCAAGTTTTATTGTCCAAGGCCGTAGCAGCTACGGTGTGGTCGAAGGTGATCAAATCATCGACCTGGAATCGCTCAAGCCAACCCTTGGCAGCGATCTCAAACAGGCCATCGGTCATAACCGCCTGAACGAACTGAGCACTGCGCGCCTGGCAAGCCTGCCGCGTATCCCCTTGGCTGACGTGACCTTCCTGCCGGTGATCCCGAACCCGGGCAAAGTGCTGTGCATCGGCATCAACTACGCCACTCACGTGCGCGAAACCGGTCGGGAAATGCCGACCTATCCGATGATCTTTACCCGCTTCGCCGACAGCCAGACCGCCCACCTGCAACCCATCGTTCGCCCGACCGCGTCCCACAAGCTTGATTTCGAGGGCGAGCTGGCGGTGGTGATCGGTAAAGCGGCCCGCCACGTCAAACCTGCCGACGCGCTGGACTACGTCGCCGGTTATGCCTGCTACAACGACGGCAGTGTCCGCGACTGGCAGAAGCACACCATTCAGTTCGTCCCAGGCAAGAACTTCCCGAACACCGGTGGTTTCGGCCCCTGGCTGGTGACCGGCGACGAGATCGGCGACCCGCAGGACCTGGAATTGACCACCCGGCTGAACGGCGAAGTGATGCAGCACACCCGCACCAGCGACATGATTTTCGATGTGCGCCAGCTGATCGAGTACTGCTCCACCTTCACCGAACTGGCCCCCGGTGACGTGATTGTCACCGGCACCACTGGCGGCGTCGGAGCGTTCCGCGAGCCGCCGGTGTGGATGAAACCGGGCGACGAAGTCGAGATCGAGATCGCTCGAATCGGCACCCTGCGCAACAGCATCGTGGACGAGCAATAAGCATGGAAAACCTACACACCCCTGACGCCCTGCCCGAGCAGGATGGCGACAGCAAAGGCTCGAGCCTGGAGCGCATGCTGCGGGTACTCGACCTGTTCACCGAACAGAGCCCGATCTGGGCGGTGGACGACATGGGCGGCGCCTTGGGTTTTACCCGTTCGACGATCTACCGCTACGTGCGCGAATTGGCCGAGGCCAACCTGTTGTTCCAGGTCGAAGCCGGGCGTTATGCCCTGGGCGCGCGGATCATTACCTGGGATCGCCAGCTGCGCCTGAGCGACCCCCTCGTACGCGCCGCACAATCGCTTGAGCCCAGCTTCCCGCAGTGGAGCGAACATCAGGTGTGGCTGATCTGCCGGCTGTTCAAGGACCAGGTCGTGTGCATTCACCAGCACGGAGACCTGTTCAGTGAGGTCAGCTACTCCCGTGGCTCGCCCAGGCCTTTGTTCCTGGGGGCGACGTCCAAGGCGATCCTCGCCAACATGACCTCGCGCCAACACAGCCAACTGTTTCTCGACCACCCCGATGAAGTGCGCGCCAGTCAACTTGGCCAGACCTGGGAGGCATTTCGTCGCTCGCTGCAGCAACTGCGTCGCCAAGGCTATGTGGCCAGCGCAGGTGAAGTCGACGCGGGCGTCTATGGCCTGGCCGCGCCGATCTTCGATGGCGATGGCAAGGTCGTCGGCAGCATCAGTTGCGTGCGCCCGGTGCGAGAACGCGACAGTGCCCAGGAGGAGACACAAGGGCAGCAGATCCTTGCCCTGGCGCAGGAACTGTCGCAACGCATGGGTGCGCTCGCCAACCGCGCCAAGCCACTGGGCTGAGCCATCCGGAAGGGAATAACAATGACAACCCTCAAACGCATCAATACCCAGGTCCTGGTCATCGGTGCCGGTCCTACCGGGCTGACCCTGGCCAACCTGCTCGGCCAAGCCGATGTGGACACGCTGATCATCGATCGCAAGCCGGGCACCGTGACCGAGCCGCGCGCGGTTTCAATCGATGACGAATCCTTGCGCACCATGCAGGCCATCGGGCTCGATGCCGCCGTGCTGCGTGATGTCGTGCCCGGCTACGGCGTGCATTACTTCACCCGGCCCGGCGGTCGCTGCTTCGGCAAGGTCGAGCCGACCGGCAAGCTGTATGGCTTCCCCAAGCGCAACGCCTTTCGCCAACCGCTGTTTGAAAACACCCTCAGGACAGGTCTCGAACGCTTTGCCAGCCTGACGGCTCGGTTCAGCCACGAGCTGGTGGAATTCACCCAGGACCCACACGGCGTGTGCGCGCTGGTGCGTGACGCTGATGGGCAACTGATGGAAGTCCACGCGGCTTACCTGGTGGCCTGCGACGGCGGCCGTAGCCCGGTGCGCAAGCAACTCGGGATCGAGATGGTCGGCTCGAGCTTCTCCTCGCGCTGGCTGGTGGTCGATACCGACCAGGACGACGACCCCTTCTGGCAGACCCGCGTGTATTGCGACGCCAGACGCCCGGTGGTGGAAGTACCCGGCCCTCACCGTACGCGCCGATTCGAGTTCCTGCTCAAGCCCGATGAAACGGACGAACAGGTGCTCGACGAAACCTGCCTGCAAGCATTGCTGCGCCCGTTCAAGGGAGACGCGCCGGTTTCCATCGTGCGCAAGACGGTCTACACCTTCCACGCCCGGGTCGCCGAGCGGTGGCAGGTGCAGCGGGTGTTTCTCGCCGGCGACGCCGCGCACCTGACCCCGCCCTATGCCGGGCAAGGCATGAACAGCGGCGTGCGCGATGCCCACAACCTGGGCTGGAAGCTGGTCGGCGTGCTGAAGGGAAAAATGGCGGAAAGCGCACTGCTGTCCTACGAAAGCGAGCGTCGTGATCATGCATGGGCCTTGATCAAGTTGGCCTTGAACCTCGGCGTGGTCATGGCACCGGCCACCGTCCTGCGCGCTCGCCTGATCAGTGGTGCATTCGCCTTGATCGGCCTGTTGCCGCCGTTGCGCGATTATTTCCTGCAAATGCGCTTCAAGCCCAAACCCCGCTTCACCCGGGGCCTGGTGCTGACCGAGGGGCAAGCAGGCACGTTGTCCTGCGGACAGATGTTCCCGCAACCGATACTCACCGACGCCCACGGCCAGGAACGCCTGCTCGATGACGCCATCGGCGCCGGCTTCGCCTTGATTCAATACGGCGACCCGACCCGCCAGCGTATCGATGAACTCAAGCATGGCCTCTGGAGCCACCTTGAAGCCAGACGCATCCTGATCCTGCCCGCGTCTGTCCAGGCGATGCCGTCGATCCCCGGCTGCACGGTGCTCCAGGACCGTGAAGACCAGCTCAAAACCCTGCTGGGCGATTCGCACCCGTTCCTGCTGCTGCGTCCGGATCGCTATATCGCCGCGATTTTCGACAAGGCTACCGAAACCCGGGCCGCCGAATCGTTGCAGTCGCTGTTCGGCATCGCCGTGGCCCACAGCAGCGCAATCGAGCCGAGCATCGCGCCCGTCTTTCATTAAACCTTCAAGCACAGAGGTGGTTATGCAAACACTCCAGACTTCCACACCTGCACGCCTGTGCTACCTGCACCTGGCGAGCAAGGACGCGCAACGGCAAATCGATTTCTATCGACGGATGCTGGACATGGACAGCCAGGCGCAAGCCGATGGCAGCTGGATGCTCAGCGGCCCGCAACGCGCCATGCTCGTGTCTCCCGCCGACCACAGCGGCCTGCTCGCGGCGGCGTTCGACCTGGGCAGTCAGCCTCGACTGCAATCACTGCGGGTTCGCCTGCTCGGCAACGGCTGCGTCATCGAAGAGGTCGACTCGCCGCTGCTCGAAACGGGGGCTTTCCTGATCCGTGATCCCCAGGGCCGGCAAACGATATTTGGCGTCGCTCACCCCGCTCTCCAGGCCTCCGGCCAAGGCATGCCCGGCCGCTTGCAACATGTGGTGTTCCAGACCACAGAGCTGGAAGCCATGATCGATTTCTACGTCAACACGGTGGGCTTCACTGCTTCGGACAATGTCGTGGATGAGCAGACCGGCCAACTGATGACGTGCTTCCTGCGCTCGGACGACGAGCACCACACCTTGGCATTTTTCCGCGGTTCGAAAAACGAGTGGGACCACCACTGTTACGAAACCAACGAATGGAATGACATCCGCGACTGGGGCGATCGTTTCGCCAAGGAGCGCATCACCATTTTCTTCGGGCCCGGCCGACATGGGCCGGGCAACAACCTGTTCTTCATGGTGGTCGATGCCGATCGCAACCGCCTGGAGTTCTCGGCTGAGCTCGAAGTCACCGATGCCAGCCGCCAGCCCGGTGTCTGGGCACAGGAGGAATACACACTCAATTCCTGGGGCCGCGCCTGGATCAGGAGCTGAGCAATTTTCCCCATCGGCGTTTGCACCCTTGATTTCTAAACGAGGCGACCACCTGCCTCCAAAGGTAAAAGACCATGACGACTCAACCGCTCGTGCCCTACGCCATCAACGGCGACCAATACATCAACGGCACCTGGCGTGCAGGGCGCTCCGCACGCCGCCTGGACGACCGCAACCCTTTCAACGACGAACAGCTGCTGGAGATGCCCCTGGCCTCGATTGCCGATCTCGACGACGCCTATCAGGCAGCGCAGCAGGCGCAGGCAGCGTGGGCACAGCTGCACCCCACCCAGCGCGGCGCACAACTTGAAAAGCTCGCCCAGGTCATCCAGAACCGCCGCGAAGAAATCATCGACTGGCTGATCCACGAGTCCGGCAGCACCCGGATCAAGGCGAGCATGGAATGGCAATTCACGCTGAACCTTGTGCGCGAATGCACGACGATGCCGATGCAGGTAGAAGGTCGGATCCTGACCAGCTACAAGCCCGGCGAACAGAGTTTTGTCTTCCGTGAGCCCTTGGGTGTGGTGGGCGTGATCAGCCCATGGAATTTCCCGCTGTACCTGAGCATGCGCTCGGTGGTGCCGGCACTCGCCCTGGGCAACACGATTGTGCTCAAGCCCGCCAGCGACACAGCGGTGACCGGCGGCCTGCTGATCGCCCACCTGTTCGAAGAAGCCGGCTTCCCCGAGGGTTCGCTCAACGTCGTGGTCGGCGCAGGCTCGGAAATCGGCGATGCCTTCGTCGAGCACCCGGTGCCGAGCCTGATTTCCTTCACCGGTTCGACGGATGTGGGACGCAATGTCGGCCGTATTGCCACCGGAGGCAAACACATCAAGCGCGTGGCCCTGGAACTGGGCGGCAACGCGCCGCTGGTGGTGCTGGATGACGCCGATATCGAAATTGCGGCACACGCCGCGGTGGTCGGGCGTTTCCTGCACCAGGGCCAGATCTGCATGAGCGTCAACCGGGTGATCGTCGACCGCTCGCTGTATGCCGATTTCGCAGCGCTGGTGGTGGAGCGCGTGCGCAACCTCAAGATTGGTGATCCGACCAAGGCCGACACGGTGATCGGGCCAGTGGTCAATCAGAGCCAGCTCGATGGCCTGCTGCGTAAGCTCGACGGTGCCCGGAGTGCTGGCCTCAAGCAGCTTTGCGGCGGCCCGGCATCCGGGCTGGTGCTACCTGCCCATGTGTTCGGTGAAGTGGGAGCCGATCAGGAACTAGCCCGCGATGAGACGTTCGGCCCCCTGCTGCCGCTGCTGGTCGCAGAAAACGAAACCCATGCATTGGCGTTGGCGAACGCCAGCGAGTATGGCCTGTCCAGCGCCGTGTTCACCCGGGACATGGCCCGTGGCTTGAACTTCGCCCGTGGCATTGTGGCGGGCATGACCCATATCAACGACATCACCGTCGATGACCAGCCCAATGCCCCGTTCGGTGGTGAAAAGAATTCCGGCCTCGGTCGCTTCAACGGTCACTATGCCCTGGATGAGTTTACCCGTGCCCATTGGGTGACCTGGCAGCCCGGAGGCCATCACTACCCGTTCTGAGTCTTTGGCACCCTTGATCAGGCCCGGATCGGGCAAATCGACCCCTTTGCCCGATCCGTCAGAAAACAATAATAAATAGAGGCGAAAAATGAACCATTTAGCCTGCGTGTCCACCGATCAGGTTGTTCGCTCCGACCGCCTGATGAAATGGAAAGAGTTCATGAGCGATCACCTGGGGCGTACGCCGGACTATATAAAACGGCTGGAATCGACGTTCATCGACCCGTTGCATGAGAGCAACTTCCAGGGTCGGCTGGAGTACGGGGACCTGGGCCAGTTGCGTTTCTGTCGAATGACCGCCAGCGCCCATCGATATTCGCGCCACCTGAGCAAGGCGGTCGACGCCCTCGATACGCCGCGCATGTTGATCATGCAGGTGGCTGGTGTCAGTCATTTCGAGCAGGGCCAGCAAAGCAGCGTACTGGCCCCTGACGAAATGCTCCTGGTCGACTGCGGCAAACCTTTCAATGTGACCAGCACGCAAGGTTGCGAACACTTCATCCTGCTGTTCCAGGGTGCATCCGGGCAACTGGCGCAAACCGGCGACATGCACCTTAACGGTCGCAATGGACTGGGGCGGATGCTCATGCACCTGATCAGCGATGCCTACAATCAATATCCCTTGCTGAACAACCATTCGGCCGGGCTGATCGGTGACAGCATCACCGGGCTGCTGGATAACGCGCTGAAGAACAAACAGGAAGAAAAGCAACTCGAACACGACTTCCGCTTCTTCAAGCAGAACCGCCTCAAGGCGTACATCGAGCGCCACCTGGCCGACCGCGACCTGACCATCGAACGCATCGCCAACGCCGAACAGTGCTCGGTCCGCAGCCTGCACCGCGCCTTCCAGGATGAACTGGGGTGCAGTGTCAGCGAATACATCTGGCAGCGGCGCCTGTCACGTTGCGCCGAAGACCTGCGCAACCGGGAACATGCCCACCGCTCGCTCACCGAGATCGCCTACGCCTGGGGCTATGGCAGCAGTTCCCACTTCAGCCGGCATTTCAAATCGACGTTCGGCATGTCACCCAGACTGTTCCGCGACACCGCGAGTGACAGCCGGGAAAAATCGACAGCGGCTTGAGCCTGTTTCCAATTCCTATGGTTCACCATTGCCCTGTGGGAGCTGGATTCGGTGCTCACCACAAATCTTCTGTGGGAGCTGAGCTTGCTCCCACAGGGGCGGGTTCCTTAATTCCAGCCGCCGCCCATCACCTTGTACAACGTCACGCGGTTGCTCTGCTCGGTCAGGCGCAGGGTGATCAGGTCCTGTTGCGCGCTGTACAGGGAACGCTGGGCGTCGAGGGCTTCGAGATAGCTTTGCGAACCGCCACGGTATAACGCGTCGGAGAGTTCGAAGCTCTTGCGACTGGCGTCGGTCAACGCCTGTTGGGCCTCGATACGGCGATCCAGCGTGCTGCGCTCCGCCAGGGCATCGGCCACTTCCTTGAAGGCGCTCTGCAGTGTTTGCTGATAGGTCTGCACCTGAATCTCGCGCTCGGTCTTGGCCGAGTCCAGCGTCGCGCGGTTACTGCCGGCATCGAAGATCGGCAGGCTGATGCTCGGGGCAAATGTCCAGGCGCCACTGCCGGACTTGAACAGGCCGGACAGGGCCGAGCTTGAGGAGCCGGCATTGGCCGTCAGGCTGATGCTGGGAAAGAACGCCGCACGGGCGGCGCCGATGTCGATATTGGCCGACTTGAGCGTATGCTCGGCGGCCAGCACATCGGGGCGTCGTTGCAACAGGCTGGAAGGCAGCTCTGCCGGCACCTGCACCAGCGCCGCGGCCGATTCCAGGTACGCGCCCGGCAACAACTCTTCGGGAATGTCGCTGCCCACCAGCAAGCGCAGTGCGTTGCGATCCTGCAGGATCTGGCTTTCATACGCCGCCGCGTCGACCCGCGCCGACTCCACGGTGGTTTGCGCCTGGGCCACGGACAGACCGGAGGAGCCGCCCAAGGCGTGGCTGCGTTGGGTCAGTTCGTAGGTCGCCTGCTGGCTGCGCAAGGTTTCCTGGGCCAGGTGCAGGCGCTCGTTGTCGGCCGCCAGGGTCAGCCAGGCCGTGGCCACTTCGGCCACCAGGCTGATCTGCGTGCTGCGTCGGGTTTCGGTCAGGGCCAGATAGTCTTCCAGGGCTTCGTCCTGGAGGTTCTGCACCCGTCCAAACAGGTCCACTTCATAACTGCTCAAACCCAGTTGCGCACTGTAGTCATGGGTGGTGGCCGCCGAGCCCGTGTTGGACAACGAGCCGGGCGTGCGACTGTGAGTGCCACTGACACTGGCATCGATCGAAGGCAAGGACTCGGCGCGCTGGATACGGTATTGCGCCTGGGCTTTTTCAACGTTCAGGACCGCCAGGCGCAGGTCGCGGTTGTTGCTCAGCGCCAGGGACTGCAAGCGCGCCAGGCGGCTGTCGGTGAAGAAGCTTTGCCACTTGATGTCGGCGCTCACCTGGCCCTTGGGCGTGCTAGCGGCCGGCAGCCATTGCTCGGCGACTGGCGCCTCAGGGCGTTCATACTGCGGCGCCAGATTCATGCAGCCACCGAGCAGCGTGAGGATGGCCAGCAATGGCCAGCGGAACTTGATCATGCGTCACCTGACTGGGCGGATGGAACAGAGGTCGAAGCCGTGGAAACGCGACCGAAACGCCGGCGAATCTGCACGAAAAACAAAGGAACGAAGAAGATCCCCAACACCGTGGCGGACAACATGCCGCCCAGCACACCGGTACCAATGGCCTGACGTCCGGCGGAACCGGCACCGCTACTCAGGGCCAGGGGCAATACGCCGAACATGAAGGCCAGGGACGTCATGAGAATCGGCCGCAGGCGTTGGCGCACAGCGATCAATGTCGCCTCGCGCAAGCTGTTGCCCTGCTCTTGCAGGTGCTTGGCGAACTCGACGATCAGAATGGCGTTCTTGGCGGCCAATCCCACGGTGGTCAAAAGCCCGACCTGAAAGTACACGTCGTTGCTCAAGCCACTGACACGCGTGGCCAGCACCGCGCCCACCACCCCAAGCGGCACCACCAGCATCACCGAAAAAGGCACCGACCAACTCTCATAGAGCGCAGCGAGGCAGAGGAATACGAACAGCACCGAAATCCCGTACAGCAACGGTGCCTGCGAACCGGAAAGGCGCAACTGATAGGACTGCCCGGTCCACTCGTAGCCGATGCCCTCCGGCAATTGCTTGACCAGCGCTTCCACCGCATCCATGGCGTCCCCGGAACTGACGCCGGGCGCCGGATCGCCAACCACCTCCAGCGAGGCGTTGCCGTTGTAGCGCTCCAGCAACGGCGAGCCGTAGCTCCAGGAACTGCTGGCGAACGAGGAAAACGGCACCATTTCATCGTTGCTGTTGCGTACGAACCAGTGCTCCAGGTCAGCCGCCTGCATCCGCGCCGCAGCTTCACCCTGGACGTAGACCTTCTTCACCCGCCCCTGGTTGAGGAAGTCATTGACGTAAGTGCCGCCCAACGCCGTGGACAACGTGGTGTTGATGTCGCTGGTGCTCAGGCCCAAGGCCCCGGCCTTGCGATCATCGATGCTGACCTTGAGCTGCGGTGCGTCGTCCAGGCCATTGCTGCGTACCCCGAGCAAGCGAGGGTCCTGGTTGGCCAGCTCGATGAGTTTTTCCCGCGCCGCCACCAGCGCATCATGCCCCAGGCCGGCAAGGTCCTTGAGTTGCAGGTCGAAGCCGGACGTCTGTCCCAGGCCGCGCACGGCCGGCGGTTGCATGACGAACACATTGGCATCGCCGATGCTCGACAGCGCCATGGTCGCGCGCTGGGCGAAGGACGCCGCACCCTGCCCTGCGCCCGTGCGCTCGCTCCAGTCCTTGAGCCGGATAAAAGCACGGGCGCTGTTCTGGCTGTTGCCGTTCATGCCCAGGCCGGAAATGCTGATCAGCGCTTCGACTTCCGGCTGTTCGAGGAGGTAGCTTTCGAACTGCTTGACCACCGCTTGGGTGCGGCTGTCCGTGGCCCCGACTGGCAACTGCACCTGGGCCATGAGAATGCCCTGGTCTTCGTCAGGCAGGAACGAAGTCGGCAGGCTGAAATAACCGGCGGCCATCACCAGCAGCACCAGCCCATACACCAGCCAGCCGACGCGCCCGCGCTGCAAAATGCCCCCCACCTGGCGTTTATAGGCCTCGGCAGCCCGCTCGAACGTGCGGTTGAACCAACCGAAGAATCCGCGTTGAGCGCCATGGCCCTGACCATCGGACGGCTTGAGCAGGGTCGCGCACAATGCCGGCGTCAGCGTCATGGCGACGAGTACCGAGAGCACCATGGCCGAGACGATGGTGACCGAAAACTGCCGGTAGATAACGCCTGTGGAGCCGCCAAAAAACGCCATGGGAATGAACACCGCACTGAGCACCAGGGCGATGCCGACCAGGGCGCTGGTGATTTCATCCATCGACTGGCGCGTGGCGTCCAGGGCCGACAGCCCCTGCTCGCCCATTACCCGCTCGACGTTCTCCACCACCACAATCGCGTCGTCCACCAACAGGCCGATGGCCAGGACCATGGCGAACATGGTCAGGGTGTTGATCGAATAACCGAACAGCGCCAGCACGCCGAATGTACCCAGCAGCACCACCGGCACCGTGATCGCGGGGATCAACGTGGCCCGCAAGTTCTGCAGGAAAAGGAACATGATCAGCACCACCAGGACAATCGCCTCGCCCAGTGACTTGACCACTTCTTCGATGGACAGGCTGACAAAGGGCGTGGTGTCGTAGGCAATCACGTTCTTGAGTTGCATCTCCGTCGGATAGAACGGTTCCAGCTCCTTGAGCTTGGCCTTCACCGCCTCGCCGACGTTCAGGGCATTGGCCCCGGCGGCGAGCTGGACGCCCATGGCGGCAGCGGGTTTGCCGTTGAGGGCAGAACTGACGTCGTAGCTTTCACTACCCAATTCAACCCGCGCCACATCCCCAAGCAGCACCACCGCACCGTCGCTGGTAGACTTGACCACCACATTGCGAAACTCCTCGACGGTTTGCAGCTTGCTGCGGGCGCTGATGGTGGCGTTCAACTGCTGCCCCTTCACCGCCGGCATGGCGCCGAGTTGACCGGCAGAAACCTCGGTGTTCTGCGCCTCCAGGGCCGTGCTGACATCCGAAGGCATCAGCGCGTATTTTTCCAGCAGGGCCGGGTCCAGCCAGATGCGCATGGCATAGCCGGAGCCCAATGTCTGCACATCGCCGACACCGTCGATGCGGCTGATGGAATCGAGCAAGGTGCTGGAAATGTAATCCCCGATCTGCGTGCCGGTGACGCTCGGATTGTCGGAGGCCAAGGCGGCAATCATCAGGAAGTCCGAACCGCCCTTGGTCACGGTCAGCCCCTCGCTTTGCACCGACTGCGGCAGCCTCGACTCGGCCTGTTGCAGCTTGTTCTGCACTTGCATCTGGGCCACGTCCGGGTTGGTGCCGGCGGTGAAGGTCAGGCTGATGCTGGCGCTGCCATCCGAACTGCTGGAGGCCGACATGTAGGTCAGGTTGTCCAGGCCCTTCATTTGCTGTTCGATGACCTGGGTCACCGAGTCTTCCACGGTCTTGGCCGAGGCGCCGGTGTAGGTCGCGGAAATGCGCACCGTCGGCGGCGCGATGTCCGGGTACTGTTCCAAGGGCAACTGGCTGATGGACAAGGCGCCAGCGAGCATGATGACGATGGCGATGACCCAGGCGAAAATCGGCCGGTCGATAAAGAAACGCGCCATGTTCAGCCCTCCTGCACAATGGCAACAGGTGTCGCTTTCTGCGTACGGCTGCGGGTGCCGGCGTTCTGTGCCACGACGCTTTCACCGACCCGGACCTTTTGCCCGCCCTCGACAATCACCTGGTCTCCCGCGTTCAGCCCCGCCGTGACCCACCATTGGTTATCCACGGCGCGGTCGATGGTCAACATGCGCTGCTCGACCTTGCCATTGACCACCACCAGCACCGAAGTCGCACCGCTGGCACTGCGGGTCACCGCCTTCTGTGGAATCAGGATGGCCTTGTCATCCCGCGCCTGCTCCAGCACCGCTCTCACGTACATGCCCGGCAGCAACAGTCGGTCCGGGTTGGCGATTTGCGCCCGCAGGGTCACCGTGCCCGTGCCCTCATTGACGCTGACCCCACTGAACTTCAAGCGACCTTCATGGGCATAGGTGCTGCCGTCATCGAGCTTGAGGCTGATCCGCGCTTCACCTTCGCCATTGCTCTGCAGCACACCGCTGGCCAGGTCGCGCTTGAGCCGCAACAGTTCGGTGGTCGACTGAGTGACGTCTACATACATCGGGTCCAACTGCTGCACGGTGGTCAGTGCGCTGTCCTGGTTGGCCACCACCAGCGCGCCGGGCGTGACCGTCGAGGTTTCGATGCGCCCACTGACGGGGGAACTGATTCGGGTATACGCCAGGTTGATGCGTGCGGTGTCAACATCGGCCTGGGCCACTTGCACTTCCGCTTCGGCGGTCAGCAGGCTGGCCTGGGCATCCTCGTTGTCCTGCTGGCTGATGGCATCGATCTTTACCAACTGGGCGTCACGCTTGGCCGTGGCCTGGGCCGACTTCAAGGTGGCGCGTGCCTTGGCGAGGTTCGCCTGGGCCTCAGCCAATGCGGCCTTGTAAGAGGAAGCATCCAGTTGATACAGCGCCTGTCCGGCCTTGACCTCGGCCCCTTCGACAAACAACCGCTGCTGGACGATACCGCCAACCTGCGGGCGTATCTCGGCGATCATGAACGCCTGGGTGCGTCCGGCCAGCTCAGTGGTCAGCGCCTGGCTTTGCGGCTGCACGGTGATCACCGAGACCTTGGGCGGTTCGGGCGTGGGTGCCGATTCGCCGGAGCAACCGCCCAACATGAACAAAATGATCAAGCACACCAGGATGGCGGCGGTCACCAGGGATTTGGCGAATAATTTGGTCGACATAAATGCCTCTGCAGGACGGATGGTTCAAGCCAGGCGCCATACTGCGAGGCAAATGTGCAGGAAAATTGAAGATTGCCCGCCACCCTTGAATCTTCATCGCACCAGGGCCTAAATGGTCGGGCCATTCATCGAACTGCCCGAGCCCATGAAACTGAGCATCTCCACCAAACTGTTTATTGCCGTCATGGCCAGCGTGCTGTTTGTCATCCTGAGCATGGGGGTGGCCAACGGCTGGAGCTTTGGCAACGGTTTTCTCGACTACCTCAACGAACAGGCACTGTTGCGCATGAAGCCGGTGCTACCCCGCCTGGCCAGTGCCTACGAACGCGAAGGCAACTGGGAGTTCCTGCGCAACCAGCCGGATCGCTGGTTCGAACTCCTGCGTCCGGAGCCGGGGGAAAACACCACCTACCCGGAACGGCCGCCCATGTCGATGTCCGACCTGACCGGGGCTGTGTTTCGCATCGCCCTGCTCGACCAACAAAAGCAATTGGTCATGGGCTACTCGGCGATTGCCGACGACGCGCTGATGCGCCCGATCGAGGTCGCCGGCAAAACCGTCGGCTGGCTGGCAGTGACGCCGTTCCAGAACGTGACCGAAGCTGGCGGTGAACGCTTTCGTCAGTATTTGGTGCGCACCAGCCTGGCCGTGGGCGTGCTCTCGTTGCTGTTGGCGATGCTGATTGCCTGGTGGATCGCCCGTACCCTGCTTGACCCGGTCAAGCGGGTGGCCGCCGCCACGCACCGCTTGGCCGCTGGGGAATACAGCAACCGCGTGTCGGTGGCCTCCAATGACGAAGTCGGTCAGTTGGCCCGAGACTTCAACCAACTGGCGTATACCCTGGAACGCAACGAAAAAATGCGCCGGGAATTCATGGCCGATGTGTCCCACGAACTGCGCACCCCGTTGTCGGTATTGCGCGGCGAGCTGGAAGCCATCGAAGACGGCGTGCGCACCCTCGACCCTTCCTCGATGAAATCGCTGCAAGGCGAAGTCAGCATGCTCAGCAAACTGGTGGATGATCTCTACGAACTGTCCCTGGCCGATGTCGGCGCGCTGACCTACCGCAAGAGCGAATGCGACCTCAACGACTTGCTGGACGGTTGCGTGGCGATGTTCCAGGAGCGCTGCAATGCCCGGCATCTGCGTTTGGAGCTGGAACTGCCGACAACACCGCTGCAGGTCGAAGCCGACCCCAAGCGTTTGCAACAACTGTTCAGCAATCTGTTGGAAAACGCGGTGCGCTATACCGATGAAGGCGGTGTGCTGCGCATTCGTGCCGCCAGCGAGGACGACGTCGTGCGCATCGACTTTCTCGACTCCGGCCCCGGGGTCGATGCGGATCAACTGCCGCGACTGTTCGAGCGCTTTTACCGCGGCGAAACCTCACGCAATCGCGCCAGTGGCGGCGCCGGCCTGGGACTGGCCATCTGTCACAGCATCGCCCTGGCCCATGGCGGCAGCCTCAGCGCCGATCACTCGCCGCTGGGCGGCCTTTGGCTGACCCTGCGCCTGCCACGGAATGCCTGAACATGACCCCTGACAGCCCAATCCTTATTGTCGAAGACGAACCCAAACTGGCTGCTTTGATGCGCGACTACCTGATTGCCGCCGGCTACGCGACCCAATGCCTGGACAATGGCCTTCAAGTGGTGCCGGCGGTACGGGCCAGCGAGCCACGGTTGATCCTGCTCGACCTCATGCTGCCGGGGCGCGACGGCCTGCAAGTCTGCCAGGAGCTGCGCAGCTTCAGTGCCGTGCCAATCATCATGATCACTGCCCGCGTGGAGGAAGTGGATCGCCTGCTCGGGTTGGACCTGGGGGCCGACGACTACATCTGCAAGCCCTTCAGCCCGCGTGAAGTGGTGGCCAGGGTCAAGGCGATCCTGCGGCGCAGCCCGCAACTACTCGTCACCGCGCCAGCCCGCCTGCTGATTGATGAAGACCGCTACCAGGCGTCACTCGATGGCGTCGCCCTGGACCTGACGCCCTTGGAACTGCGCCTGCTCAGCACGCTGGCCCAGTCCCCCGGGCGGGTGTTTTCCCGGGATCAGTTGCTCGACCGGATCTATTCCGATCATCGGGTGGTTACCGATCGTACGGTTGACAGCCATATCCGTAATCTGCGGCGCAAGCTTGAGCAGGCCTGCCCGGCGGAGAACCCTATCGAGTCGTTGTATGGGGTGGGTTATCGGTTTCAGCTTGCCGACGTTTGAAGCGTGGCTAAAACGGTGCGTCATGGTGAAAGGGAGGATGGGTACATATCCGTTTTTTCGGTAACGGCGGCTTAGGGTTCCGCCGAATAGATAATGGTTTGCGCACTACCCCCCGCAGCAGGCCGGCGAGTGAAATAGGTGTCGCCTTCGTCTGTCTGGATCTCGTAGTCGGCCTTGCTGGCGACCCGGCTCGCTGCATCGGTGTGCTTGATGATTTTCAGCACCCGCTGGAACTTCACGCCTTGCGTGCCGTTCTGGGCGGGGCCGGTGAGTACATTGACTTTCTGGAACCAACCTTCCTGCTTTTTGTTCGACACCAAGGTGCCGCTCAGTGCTTCAAAACGCTCAAGACGGGTAAATCCCCAGAGTGTCTGTTCCTCGACCACCTTGCCCGGGGTGGCGGAACCGGTGAAGACGAACAGGTTAAGGCTCGGATTGTCTTCGCAGAAGAAGTCATAAGGCACCAGACCGTCGACCATTCTCTTGCCGGGAACGAAACCCTTCTTATGAACCAGAAACATGAGCACCTCCACGCTGAAACACCAGCAAACGCTGAGTAAGTTTGAGCGCAAAGTCTACTGAGGCGGGGCGTACAGGGCCGTCAAGCCAATGTAATATCGTGTAAAGATCACGCCCTACGAGGCAAGCTGATTTCCACGGTCAGCCCACCGGACGGCTCGTTGTGCGCCAGGATGGAGCCGCCGTGTATTTCCACGGCCCTTGAGGCAATGGCCAGGCCCAGGCCGAAGCCGGCACTGGCTTCGTTCAAGCCACGTTCGAACGGGTTGAAGATGCTCTGTAGCCGCGAATGTTCAACACCCGGGCCCTGATCGCGGATCTGCACCGTCAGGCCGTCTGCGGCGCCATTGACCTCGGCCACGACCATCACCGTGGTGTTTGGCCGGGTATGGCGCACCGCGTTTCGAATGACGTTCTCGAAACACCGATACAACAGCTCACCGCTGACCCGACTGACAAACGCCGGGCATGCCTGCAAGGTGACCTGGCAGCCTTTCATTTGTGCTTCGAATCGGGCGTCCTCGACGATCACCGACAGCAACTCGACGACATCGATTGGCTCGCGCTCGATACTCTCCGGTCGCCCCTGCAGGCGTGCCAGGGTCAACAGCGCTTCGATCAGCGTGTCCATGCGCACCGACTCACGGTCGATGCGTTCCACCATTTCCAGGCGAGCCGGATCTTGCTGCAGCAGCCCGATGGCCGCTTGCATGCGGGTCAGCGGTGAGCGCAGTTCGTGGGAGATGTCGTGCAACAAGTGTTGCTGGGCGTCTACCAACAGCTTCAACTGGTTGGCCATTCGATCGCAGTCTTCGGCCAGATCGACGATTTCATCACGTCGCGCGCCCATGATCGGCTTGACCCGGGTCTCGAAGCGCCCCTGGGCCACGTCACTCATGGCGCGCCGAAGATAGGCCAGCGGCCATGCCAGGTAGAACGCCATGTAGCCGCTGAACAGCGCACTCATGACCGTGCCAATGATCAACGGCGTCCAGTGGCTGGGCCCTCTGTCGCCTTTCTTGCCCAGGGGATGGGTTGACTTGAGCGACAGCACGATGCCGTCCTTGCCGATGATCGATCGCTCGTAGGCCGGTTGCCGCACCGGCGTGCCGGCCAACAGCTGACCGGCGCTGTCATAGACGCCAACGGCCTGGTCATCCGGGTGTTCCCACACCGCCAGCAGTTGCCGGCCCGACTCGATGCCAAACTGTCGCAATAGCTGCTCTTCCGTGGCAAGGATCGTTTCCAGATGAGGATCACCAGGCCTGGAACTGCCCATGACGAAGAGACCCAACCCCACCAGAAACGTCAAGCTGGTGGCGAGCCAGAACGCCAGGAACAGTTTCCAGAACAGTCGGCTAGGCTTCATCATTCGGCGATCAACAGGTAACCGAGGCCCCGCACGCTCTGGATCCAGGCCTTGGCATCGGGGCGCGGTCCCAGCTTGTGGCGAATGCTGCTGATGTGCACATCGATGCGCCGGTCATAGCGAGTCAAGGGGCAGCCCAGGGCATTGAGCGACAGGTTCTGTTTACTCACCACCTGCCCGGCACAGCGGGCCAGTTCCTCGAGCAAACTGAACTCGGTGCTGGTCACCCCCAGTTCGCGCCCCTGCCAGAGCGCCTGGCGCTTGCCGGGCCACAGGACCAGCGGCCCGGTCCTGATTACTTCACTGGTGGACTGATCCACTGGCTGCACCCGGCGCATGATCGCCCGCAAACGCGCCACCAGCTCCCCCGGCGAACTGGGCTTGGGCACATAGTCATCGGCGCCCAGCTCCAGGCCGGTGATCTTGTCGATGTTGTCGCCACGAGCCGTCAGCAACACCACCGGCACCTGGCTCACGGCCCGAATGCGCCTGAGCACCTCGATACCCGACAATCGCGGCAGCATCACGTCCAGCACCACGATGCTGTAGCGACCGGACAGCGCTTGCACTTCGCCCTCCTCCCCCGTGTGCACGGCAGTCGCCTCAAAGCCTTCGCGCTCCAGGTATTGGCTGAGCATTCCCGTCAGTTCCTGGTCATCGTCGACTAGCAATACAGAGATCATGGGGCGCTCTTGAGTAGGTGTCGGCCCATTATCGCCCGTGCGCCGCGCACCGTCATCGCCGCAGGCCAACCTTTACCTAACTTGACATTGGGTTAACCGCACCAAACGCAGCGAACTTTTATGCTTGCTCGCCACCAGCCCGCTCGCTCCCGCGGTGACTCGTCTTGCGGTGAGATATCCGCGTCCACCTACACCACCTGTCGATGTGTCCTGGATAAGATCTTGATGAATTTTTCGCGCCTGCTCTGCTCGGCTGCACTGCTGCTCAATGTCACACTTGCCCACGCCCAAGGCTTCAAGATTTCCGATATTCGTATCAACGGCCTCCAGCGCGTTTCCGCAGGCAGTGTCTTCGGTGCCTTGCCATTGAACGTCGGTGATAACGCGGATGAGCGGCGCCTGGTGGAGTCCACGCGTGCGCTGTTCAAGACCGGTTTTTTCCAGGATATCCAACTGGGACACGACGGTGATGTGCTGGTCATTACCGTTGTCGAGCGTCCCTCTATCGCCAGTATCGAGATCGAAGGCAACAAGGCGATCTCCACTGAAGACCTGATGAAAGGCCTCAAGCAATCCGGCCTGGCCGAAGGCGAGATCTTCCAGCGCGCCACCCTCGAAGGTGTACGTAACGA